>NZ_CP155619.1:1872149-2184174 GCF_039697315.1 Pseudomonas abietaniphila
ACGCACAGAGGTCGCTAATGCTCCAAGTGTTACACCAGATAAAGACATTCGGTCGATACTGATTGACATGTCAAGGAAAGCTAAAATTGGCACGGAGCTTATTGCCCCTAGCTCGGACATGCCATCCCTCATCAATTCACGAAATTGGAGTAGGACCGCAAACCTGGCGCTGCATACTTTAGCGCAATCCAACTACACCTCTAGGGAAGCTGTTGAGACATGGGCAATAGCAACATTACTTAACGATAGTACCGCTTTTGGGATCCCTCAATACGCCTCCGTCATGAGTCTTTTTCGGAAAGATAGTGAGCTGCCAATAGTAAAAAGCATACTAACCGATAGAAGCCCCAAGTCTTCTTTAACAACCCTCTCGCTAGGATTTATTCAGCTTTTCGCGTGCGCCCTAGCTCCAGGCACTGCCATCGCACCAGTTTATGACAGCCTTCAAAAAATCGTTCTTCTCATAGACGTGGCGCGGAAGTTTGAAAGAGAGTTTTCAGAGGTCTTTAGTGTCGGGAGCGGCTTTGAATCATTGGCCACAAGAGCGCTGTGGGAATCATTCACCGGCGACTCTAAGCAAGCGGAAGCACGGTCAACATTTATGTATCTGGCTTGGATGCTTCACGCACCAAGAACGTTAGCAAATTGCCTGATCTCTCAGCCAATAGATATTGAACAGCGTAAAGCGGAAGCGCTTGCAAACGCAGCAGATGTTGCGTTGAAAAATGGAATCCCCGATCTTATTCAGGGTTTTCTAGACTTGAAGCAAAGCATACCTTCAAAACCATTCCAACTCTTCGTTGAAATGATTCAGAAACAGTCGGTTGGTCAATCTGACTTACCGGCTATCTTGTCTGTAACTTCCGGTCTGCAACGAAGAAGTGACGGGCAGTTGTTCGCAGTTATTCGCCTATCGCCGAGAAAATCGGACAGCCCTGATCGACTAGTAATCACTCTTCCACCGACGGCTCCGATCCGCTTCCCTGGAGCCTTGACAGCGCTAACTCTCGATGGGCCATTCCTGTCTGAAATATCTATCGTTCAAGAGTTTCTATTACTTGACGAGCGCGCTGAAATATTTTCAGTTGAGCTTCAGTGCGTTGCGACATCGCTAAAAGGAATCAAGTCGAAATTTGACCAGCGTTTGGACTTTACAATTGATGGCAGTGAAGAGTTCAATCCACTGACTTCTGATGAAATAGAGGAAGCATTTGACCATTTCCCTGCCCAACAAATGCGTGGTCCTCGGTATGTTCCTCGTGTCGCTGATGAGCGCAAGATAGAGAAAGCTCTATTTAGTAGCAGGACAGTACGCAGCCTATGGATATCAAGTCCGCGGCGCTCCGGCAAGACGACGATGTTGTTCAGGATTCTAGATGAGTTTTCCCATAAGGCTAATCGCGACAGCCTAGTTGTATACCTGACTCTAGACGAGTCCATTTCTGACATCACGATGTTTAACAAGTGGGTTTGGAAGCGCATTCGCACTTTGAACCCAAACAAAGAGCTTAGGGAACTGTATCCCGACTTTGAGTTAATTGGGCGGGATTTGCCCTACGACTCAGATGCGGGGACATTTCTATGTCATATCTCAGACCGGCTACTGAATGGACACTCAGAAGCCTCTCGAATAATTTTCCTTATCGATGAGATAGACCGATTCGCCTCGATGTACTTCGATAGCGACGACAAAAAGAAGGTTGCAACGGATATTCTGTGGCAGATCAGACTCGCTATCTCTGACAGGCGCGATGTAGGAATTGTTTTTGCCGGATCTTCCGCATCAAAACAGGTGTTTATATCCAATGCTGAATCGCCTTTTTATAACAGCATCGACCACATGGAGTTAACGCCGTTTTCATGTAAGACAGATCTACTAGAGGCTCACTCTAGACAGATCGTTGAGCCTGCGAGGATAAAATCGCGTCATGTGATGCCCAAGGAGGCTTTAGAGCACCTCATTTGGATATGCGCTGGCATCCCCTATTACATGAAGCTAGTTGCGGGCGCCACTTTTGCAGTTGCCAAGCAGTCGCACATTTTAAAAAGCGACATCAACGACGGTCTGCGTGCACTTCTAGCCCGTGAAACGGGCATACCTAAGTTAGACGATATGGGAGGTGAGCCTGGCTCTGATGATTTAAGAACGACAATTACTCTTCAACGTAATTTTGATGGAATTGTCGCGCAAGCGGTACTATATGCGTTCGCAGAGATCCATAGCCCCGTTAGTGGTCACAGAACGTATCGAGGCAAGTTGGCGTCTAAAGAAAGCAAACTTGTCTATAAGTACTTCCTCACCAAACCCACCATTGAAAGAGGAATTGACATCTGCATCGGGTTAGGTCTAATTCGGCTAATAGAGAATGACAGCGCTCCCGAAATGGATTTTGTCATTCCTATCTTGGGAGAAACCCTTAGAAAGTCTTCTGGACGATTTTGGGCGACCATCGACCATGAACTTTCCAACTATGGAATAGAGGAAGCGCAGAATGAACATTAATTCGCACAAGCTTCTTGCTGAAGAGATAATACGATCATGGCTGAAACCGACGAGTAACTATGTAGTCATCGCTCCCCCTATGAGCGGCAGCAACCTCTTCTTTGCGGAACTAACGTCGCCTTCCAACATTCACCGCATTATCAGAAAAGACGCTGAGTTACTTGCTATCGCCAGACTTGACAACCGTGACTTTCATAACGATTTGCTGTTCGCTAAGCGTGTGGCCGTTAAATGGGGAGTTCTTGGATCAGTGAGTGAGAGTTCCTCCGACGACCCCCTTGAAGTTATGAATTTTGCGGTCGCTCGACTTGTAGATGCGGGAAAGATCCCTGTAATAATTATTCAACGATTTCATGAAGCCTTAAAAAAGCTTGGAGAAGAGATTGGCATACATCTGCGCAATTTGGAACATGAGTACAATCTTAAGACTGTTGTTGAATTGCCGGTGTCGCTCGACGTACTACGGCAGAGGTGGGACGCCATCGAAAAGGAGAAAGCTCCATTTTTGCAATCCGACTGGGGCCAAGGACATAGCCATAAGCTACTTAAGGGCTACTCTCTAGCTGAGTTGAGAGATAAGTCTGCAACCTATAAATTAAATCAAGGTATTGCGGATGTGCTCTTCAGCGCGACAGCTGGGATGGTGGAGCTCGTAGATCGGCTTTTACCGGATCTCGAGGGGAAAAATACCAACGGTGCCACAATGTATATTCGAAGTCGCTCGTTTGAACTTTGCGAGCGGCTGGTGAGGTGGTTAGATCCTCAAAACCTATCGCACGTTTATAAGAAATCCGTGGTAAATTTGCTCGACCCTCAGCTGTGCGTTGGAAGCGCGATAAACCTTAGACATCATGACTGGGCTGATATAATTCTAGATAAAACGTTCAAATTGAATTGCAGAATGCTGGCTTGGGCTTCTGTGTTTGTCCTAGCGAGACATTCGGACCCAAGCTTTACAAAAGGTCTGCGTGCGTTGATAGAGGCAAAAAAGTATAACCAAGCTGTACCTATACTCGACATTTTAATAGAAACGGACGAGCATAGTTCCCATAAATGGGCGGCAGTCAAGCTTGTAAATGAGTTCTCCTCACTAACTCAAAAACTTTTTCTCGAGGGCGCCCACTGGCATCAGGCGAACCGCATACTTTTTCTACTAGATGCTAGCCGTCAGCAGGTTGAGTCTGAAGGTTTGACGCTTCAAAACATATTAGCATGGAGACCCTTAGTATCGATGCTAGATGCCTTTTCCCGCGAAGTCCAAAACAACAAAGATGTGAGAATAGAAAATTACCTTTGTCAACATTACACTCGAGAAGAAATTTTACCGTTTTTTCATTTACTAAAGCTACGCCTACAGTCGACGTCTATGCTGGATCCATATCTTGCTCTCCAATCCATCGTTACCCAACCAGAAGCAATTTTGCAAATATACGCATATTACGTTTTGGGTATCCAATTTTGGAATTTTGAAGGCTTGATCCCCGAAGAAAAGGAAGAAGTTAAGCAGTTTTCGCGAAAGTCTATTACAATTAATTGCACGTCTAACCCTTTGGGTTTTGTAGAGCTGCTTTATTTAGCTGCCTTTAGGACCAAAGATATTGATACTTCAACTCAATTCATCCGCAATTATGAGGACATCGACAAGTTCGAGCAATTTTACGAAGTTCGAAAGGGACAAGTCCATAGCACAGCCTTTGCTCAAGAAGCGAAAACTCGGGAATATCTTGATTTTTGTTATGCTTTGATAGAGCGTGCGTTCCAATGTATTTACCCTGGCTCTTCAAGCTCCTGGCTTCAAGAGCCTGGATTGATGGTGGGAAAAATGATCGATCATATTGTACCGAACGCCTGATGCGTTAATGTTTTTTGAGTCCAGATCTCATCCGTCGTTGCATTAGCGTAGCTGAGGTCTGGACCGCTAAATCTCTATCTGTGGCACACTTTAGTTTTCAGCTGAGATGTTCTATGACTTATTTAACCCAGCGAGCTACTAAAGCGCGGGGCTCATTAACTTAGAATTCTAGGTAATGGGGTTAATTATAGCTGTAGCTGTCATGCATCGCGATTTTCACGAACATCTACAAATCTTTATGGGTTACATTATCTACGCGTTCGATATGAGGCATCAGCCTCCACTCAGACCCTTTCTCATCGGGAATCAGAGGTTGTTGATCCCGAGGATCGCCCACTCGTCAGAAAGCGGACGTCCTAAAAAAGCAGTTAAATTAGGTAACCTGTTGATTTATGAAAAAAAATATAGATTTAACAGTTAGCTGGGCTCCGGAAATTGTGAGCGATCACCCGACCGAACCGTCGAGCAGCGTAGCAAACCCGGCAGAATCCCCCGAACAGCCCGGCATCGACCAAAAAGACGCCGCTCCGCATGCTGCGCCGGCCAGCAACCCTGCGCAGCAACGCCAGCGGGCCATCCACCTGGCTCAAGCCGTTCGCCATGAGTTGCAGAAGGCGGTAATCGGCCAGGACGCGGTCATCGACGATGTGCTGACTGCGTTGATCGGTGGCGGCCATGTCTTGCTGGAGG
This sequence comes from Pseudomonas abietaniphila, assembly GCF_039697315.1. Lineage (NCBI taxonomy): Bacteria > Pseudomonadati > Pseudomonadota > Gammaproteobacteria > Pseudomonadales > Pseudomonadaceae > Pseudomonas > Pseudomonas abietaniphila. The sequence continues at coordinate 1,877,195 of NZ_CP155619.1, forward strand.
GCGTTCCCGGCCTTGGAAAAACCTTGTTGGTGCGCGCCCTCGCCCGCTGCTTCGGCGGCGAGTTTGCACGCATTCAGTTCACGCCCGACTTGATGCCCAGCGACGTCACCGGGCATGCGGTCTACGACATGCAGACCGAGCAATTCAAACTGCGCAAAGGCCCCTTGTTCACTAACCTGTTGCTGGCTGACGAGATCAACCGCGCCCCGGCCAAGACCCAGGCGGCGCTGCTCGAAGCGATGCAGGAGCGTCAGGTCACCCTCGAAGGCCGCGCCCTGCCCGTGCCGCAGCCGTTCATGGTGCTGGCGACCCAGAATCCGATCGAACAGGAAGGCACTTACCCGCTGCCCGAAGCCGAGCTGGACCGCTTCATGCTCAAGCTGCGGATGGATTATCCACAGGCCGAGCAGGAACTGGACATGGTGCGTCAGGTGACGCGATCGACGCGCTCGGACATGCTGGACGTCCAGCCGCTGCGCACGTTGATGCAGGCCAAGGATGTGCAAGCGCTGCAACGCATCGCCAGCGACTTGCCGGTGGACGAACAGGTGCTCGACTATGCGGTGCGTCTGGCTCGCGCCACGCGTACGTGGCCAGGTCTGACGCTCGGTGCAGGCCCTCGCGCCTCGATTGCACTGGTCCGTGGCGGACGTGCCCGGGCGCTGTTGCGCGGTGGCGAGTTTGTGATTCCTGACGACATCAAGGGCTGCGCGCTGGCGGTCCTGCGCCACCGTGTAAGGTTATCGCCCGAGCTCGACATCGAGGGCATGTCGGTGGATCAAGTGCTCAAGCAGTTGCTCGATCAGGTTCCGGCGCCGCGCCAATGAAGCAACTGCTCAAGCCGTCGACCCGGTTGCTCTGGTGGCTCGCCGTGCTGGCAGGCTTCGCCGTGATGCTGGGCATTCTTCAGTCGTTGGGCCGCGGCCCGACGGTGAAACTCGACGGGCTGTTCTGGGCGCTGCTCTGCGTGATCGGCGCACTGGCCGCACTGGATGCATTCTGGGTCGGGCGTTTGCCGTCGCCACGCCTGCAACGCCAACTGCCCGGCAGCCTGGCGCTCGGCCGCTGGAGCGACGTGCGCATCGACATCGAGCATCAGTCACTGCGCTCCCTGCCGATGACCGTGTTTGATCATGGGCCTGAGGGTCCGGGCAATCGTTTCGAGGTCGACAACCTGCCGCAGGAAATGATGCTGCGTCCCCAACGCAAGTCGCAGTTGACCTACCGGCTGCGCCCGACAAGCCGGGGCCATTTCACCTTCGAACGGATCGAAATCCAGCTCCGCAGCCCGCTGCGCTTGTGGACCTCGCGACGCTACCTGCCCGTCATGGACTCGGCGCGGGTCTACCCGGACTTCGCACGGTTGCACAACGGACAATTACTGGCGGTGGATAACTGGCTGAGCCAGATCGGCATTCGTCAGCGCCAGCGCCGGGGGCTGGGTCTTGAATTCAACCAGCTGCGTGAGTTTCGCGAAGGCGACAGCCTGCGGCAGATCGACTGGAAAGCCACGGCACGTCAACGCATGCCGATTGCCCGGGAATATCAGGATGAGCGCGATCAACAGATTGTTTTCCTGCTCGACTGCGGACGCCGGATGCGCAGCCAGGATGGCGAGCTGACGCATTTCGATCACGCCCTCAATGCCTGCCTGCTGCTGGGTTATGTCGCGCTGCGTCAGGGCGATGCCGTGGGTGTGTCGACGTTTGCCGCCGAGCAGAATCGCCACTTGTCGCCCGTTAAAGGCGCGGCGCAGTTGAATGTGCTGCTCAACCACGTGTATGACCTGGACAGCACTCAGCATCCCGCCGACTACAGTGCGGCCATCCGGCAGCTGTTGATCAGGCAAAAACGCCGCGCGCTGGTGGTGCTGGTCACCAACCTGCGCGATGAAGATGATGAAGATTTACTCGGCGCCGTCAAACAACTGAGCCGCCATCATCGGGTGTTGGTCGCCAGCCTTCGCGAAGACGTACTGGATGAGCGGCGTCAGGCTCCGGTGCAGACCTGGCAGGAAGCGCTCGATTACTGCGGGACGGTGGACTTTCTGAACGCGCGGGCGGGTCTGCATGAGCGTTTGAACGCTCATGGCATACCGGTGCTGGATGTGCGCCCCGGCGAACTGGGGCCGCAGTTGGTGAGTCGCTATCTGGGCTGGAAGAAAGCCGGCACCTTGTGAAAGGTGCCGCGATCAGGCCGACGCTTCCAGCGGGTAAAAACTGAAGTAACGCTGCAAGGCCTGAATCAGGTGGAAATACTCGGGAGGCGCCGCCTGCAGTCTGAAACCAGAGTCGTAAACGCGCGGCGTTTCATCTTCCTGGCACCACAGACAACTGGCGTTGATGTCGATGTTGTAAAGGCCGCCCTTCCCGTCCGGCACCTTTAAACGCAGCTGAAAATCTGCGCCGACGAGAATCGGCAGATCGCTGATCAGCATCAGGCCCTGTTCCGAGACGTTACCCAGGCACCCCAACGGTTTGTCGTTGTACCGGTTAAACACCTGCAGGTAATACGGTAACTGGTGACGCTCGATTCGTCTTTCGTTGAGCATTGTTGGACACGCCCTGGAATGACCATTGAGCATGGTCGCGCTAGTGCATTGAGATTCGGTCGCACGTGAAACTGCCAAGACGACGTACGCAATCGAATCCACCTGTTCATTACAACAGGGAGGTCATCTGACTCACCAGCCATAACCGAAGTCACTCATCCGATTATTCGAATTCGCGATAACGCCCGCGTTTCTATAACCAGAGTGCCCTTCGCTCACTCCTGTGATGAAAGCTTAGGTCCCTATGTTTTTCCAGACTAGCTCAAGCTGACGCAACATCCACCCGAAAAAGGGACCGCCCATCCATTCGGGTGTAACTACAGTGAAGCAGGTCGCGGGACGGCAGGCGGTGCCAGATTGTCGTGTCCCAATTGATGCAGCGTGTCCAGACGGGCCTGCGCCCGGTAGGCGTACTCACTGGACGGATAATTGGAAATGATGAACTGATAGGTCTGCACTGCATCGACGTAGAGTTTCTGGCGTTCCAGGCACTGGCCGCGCAACATGGACACTTCGGGTTGAACATATCGACGCGACCGGCTTTCGCGGTCCACTTTCGACAGGTTATACATCACCGCATCGCAGTCGCCCTTGGCGTACGCGCGGTTGGCATTGTCCAGATGGCTGTTCATTGCCCAGCGGGTGCAACCGCTCAGCGCCGCCAGCGCCACTAATATCATCACGATTCGCATGAGAGTCTCCTGTGCTCTGCATTGTATCGGCGCATCGCGGCATTTCTTCAAGGTCGATTTATCGGCCGCCGGTCTGCCGATTGCCCAGTCGTAACGCGGCAAGGTAGTGCAAAGGAACAATGACTACAGGCCAATACAGTAGTAGCCTCTCGCTGCGCTTCATTTAAGGAGTTTGTGCATGTCCGTTCGTCGCACCAAAATCGTAGCCACACTTGGCCCTGCCAGTAATTCGCCCGAAGTCATCGAGAAGCTGATTCTTGCCGGGCTGGACGTTGCCCGCCTGAACTTCTCCCACGGCACGCCCGACGAGCACAAGGCTCGCGCGAAGCTGATCCGCGACATCGCCGCCAAGAACGGCCGCTTCGTCGCGTTGCTGGGTGACCTGCAAGGCCCGAAAATTCGTATCGCCAAATTCGCCAACAAGAAGATCGAGCTGAAAGTCGGTGACAAGTTCACCTTCTCCACCAGCCATCCTCTGACGGAAGGTACCCAGGAAATCGTCGGCATCGACTATCCCGATCTGGTCAAGGATTGCGGCGTAGGCGACGAACTGCTGCTCGACGACGGACGCGTGGTCATGCGCGTGGACACGCAAACCGCTGACGCCCTGCACTGCACCGTGACCATCGGCGGCCCGCTGTCCGACCACAAAGGCATCAACCGTCGCGGTGGTGGCCTGACGGCACCGGCGCTGACTGAAAAAGACAAGCAAGACATCAAGCTCGCGGCAGAAATGGACCTGGATTACCTGGCCGTTTCCTTCCCGCGCGACGCCGCCGACATGGAATACGCTCGCAAACTGCGTGACGAATCCGGCGGCACCGCCTGGCTGGTGGCGAAGATCGAACGCGCCGAAGCCGTGGCCGACGACGAAACCCTCGACGCGCTGATCCGTGCCAGTGACGCGGTCATGGTTGCCCGTGGCGACCTGGGCGTGGAAATCGGCGACGCAGAACTGGTCGGCATCCAGAAGAAAATCATCCTGCACGCACGTCGCCATAACAAAGCGGTGATCGTGGCCACGCAGATGATGGAATCAATGATTTCAAGCCCGATGCCAACCCGTGCCGAAGTGTCCGACGTGGCCAACGCCGTGCTCGACTACACCGACGCCGTGATGCTGTCCGCTGAAAGTGCTGCCGGTTCCTACCCTGTCGAAGCCGTTGAAGCCATGGCGCGTATCTGCGTCGGCGCCGAGCGTCACCCGACCGGCAAGACCTCCAGCCACCGCATCGGTCATTCGTTCACCCGTTGCGACGAGAGCATCGCGCTGGCCGCCATGTACACCGCCAACCACTTCCCTGGGGTGAAAGCGATCATCGCACTGACCGAAAGCGGCTACACCCCGCTGATCATGTCGCGCATCCGCTCCTCGGTGCCGATCTACGCGTTCTCCCCGCACCGCAACACCCAGGCGCGCGCGGCGATGTTCCGTGGCGTCTACACCATCCCGTTCGACCCGGCTTCGCTGCCTGCGGGTCAGGTCAGCCAGGCCGCCGTGGACGAGCTGCTCAAGCGCGGTCTGGTCGAGCAAGGCGACTGGGTCATCCTGACCAAGGGTGACAGCTACCACACCATCGGTGGCACCAACGGCATGAAGATCCTGCATGTCGGCGACCCGCTCGTTTAAGACGCTGCAGCGATAGCAAAAGCCCCGGCCCTCGTGAGAGACCGGGGCTTTTTTGTGCGCGACTGCGGAGGCGATCTGACGGTATCGGCGATTTATCCGACCGAACCTGTAGGCGCGCACTTGCCTACGATCTGGCGCGCAGCGGTAGTAAACCCTGCCAATGCGATCCCGGTTGCGTTCATCAGGCCTTTTCCATGAAGACATCCGCCAACAGTTGGCTGCGAGGCAGTCCTGCAATGTACAGGCGCTTGGAAAAAGCCTCGACACTCACTGGCGATCCGCACACCAGTGCAACGGTTTGCCGGGAGCTGACGCGCAAACCGGAAAGCGCCGCCTGAACATCCGCTGCGTCGATCAACTCCACCTGCAGATGCGGATGCTCGACCGCCAGCGCCCGCAACTCAGCCGCAAGGTAATGTTCATGCGCCACATGCATCACCCGAATCGGCCCTTGGTGTTGTTGACGCAATGCCTCGCGCAGCACGCCCCACAGCGGCCCCAGGCCAGTGCCACTCGCCAGCAGCCACAGCGGTCGCTCCTGCCAGTCAGGATCGTAATGCAGGGCACCGCCGCGCAACTCGCCCAATCGAATGGCGTCACCGACCTTGAGCGTGCGCGCGACGTCGACGAAAGCCCCGGGGTGGCGACAATCGATATGAAATTCGAGAAACGGATCCTCGCCCGGCAGACTCGCCAGCGAGTAAGGGCGCGCGATGCCGGTATCGGTCCAGAGCACCAGATGCTGACCCGCGCGATAGCGCAACGGGCGCTCAGGCTCCAGACGCAGACGCAGCACCGACGAACCGACCCCGTCACAACGCATGACCCTGGCAGGCAAGCCATCGCGCAACGGGTCGAAGATTTCGACACGCAGGTCATCGACCACTCGGCACTGACACGACAAGCGCCAGCCCTGCTCACGCTTGCTGGCGTCGAGTGCTTCAGGAAGGGCGTCCAGCGGCTCACCGTCAACGCAACGCACCAGGCAGGCGTGACAACTGCCCGCACGGCAACTGAAAGGGACTGCCAGGCCAGCGCTGTTCAAGGCATCAAGCAGGTTGGAACCGGGGACGACGGACCACTGCCGGTCGCCTGCGCGCAACTCAGGCATCGGCGTAATCCCAAGCACCATGGCAGCAGTTCCGGCCGTGGTGTTTGGCCCGATACAACGCGTGGTCGGCACGCTGCAAGGCGCGATCCATGTCGTCGTCGCGCTCGATCAGGGTCATGCCGACCGAGAGACTCAGCTCCAGGCCCGGCAGATCGGGAATGACCACGCCTGCAAACGCCTCACGCACGCGTTCGCAGCATTCGACCAGTTGCGCACGGGTGCAACGCGGAATCAGCAACACAAACTCCTCTCCACCATAGCGCGCCAGAATGTCATCCGAACGCAGGCAGTCGCTGGCGGTGGCCGCGAACACCTGCAACACCCGATCGCCCGCCGCATGCCCCAGCAGATCGTTGACCCGCTTGAAATGGTCCAGGTCGATCAGGGCAAGACCGCCGGTGTAGTTGCCATCCATGGTTTCAAGCTCACGGGTGGCCAGACGCAAGAAATGCCGGCGATTGTACAGATTGGTCAACTCATCGGTCGACGCCAGTTCTTCGAGCTGAAACATCATACCGCGCAAGGTTTCCTGATGCGCCTGCAAGGTGATCCGACGCTGATGCATGCGCTGCCGCGAGCGCTGCACGAACCCCGCGTACATGCACAACCAGCCCAGCACGATGAACAACGAGCAGGTCTGAAGCGCGGCCAGGCCTGGGTCATTGAGCTGGCCGCTAAAGGCATCCCACAGGTTGATGCCGGTAAACCCCAACAAGGCAAGCACGGCGCAACGCGTGAACACCTTGGGCGGGAGATGGAACAGGCCGAACAGCAACACCAGCACATACAGCACCAGGAAGGTGCCGCGTGCGGAATCCAGATGGGCCAGCAGGAACGTTTCCCAGCCGAGTCCCATCAGCACCTGAAATTCGGTCAGGCTGGGGTCTTTGAACCGGTTGTTGAGTCCGCCGAAAAACACCAGGCTCAGCGCGCCCTGAGACAGCAGCACGGCCACGCTGGTCAGCCACACACCGAAGAACGTCGCATGGTAATAACCGGCGCAGAACGCCACCCACATGAGCGCAATCAGCAACACGTAGGTGCCGGCAGCCAAAGCAAAACGCTTGAGTCGCAAGCGCTGGATAGATCCATCTATAGGAGGCTGGGTCGTCATCGTGTGAGGGTTCGTCCTGTCCGGCCACAAGGGCCTGGATCCCACCGCTGGCCGAAGGGGCAGCGGTCGCTTCATTCATCCGGGAAGGTTGCAATGTAGAGGAAACCGGGCGTTTCGCCAACGCGTCCGTCGAGGCAAAGGGCTTGCCATTCAATCGCAGGGATCTGGCGCGCTGAAGGTCAATCGGCTGCAAAGTCCGGTTGCAAGGCCTGATGAAACCTTTTGATGAACCCTGCCTGGACACCCTAACTATGTATATCAACCCAAACGGTTGGAATCGGTAACCTGCGTCAGTCTTCAACCACCATGGACGGTTAGAAAAATGCAGTTAAGAAACGACACTCAATGGCTGAGCAAATTCAAGATCGAGGTCACTTCCAACTCGAACAGGCTCTACCGCAACGGGAACCAGCAAGTAAAAGTCACGGTGAGCCTGACCCCCGCCAAAGGGCAGGAAATTACCGATGGACAACTCGACAGCATCTGGCTCTTCCTGATCTCGGACGATGGTCAATACCGCGATCTGCGCACCCACTTTGGCGAACGGGCTTATCAGGCGTACTGGCCGTCAGAAATCCCCGGCCCCGTAGAACCGCAAGAGCTGTTCCGCGTTTCGACGGTTAAAGACCCTAGATTCGAGTATTACGCCGCATCCGGCTCCGCTCCCCTGAACCTGATCGAATCCAGTTCGCGCGCCCGCACCTTCTACATCTCCTCACTGGCTCCGGCGGGCGAGCGGTACAAGATTTACGCCGCGATCACCAAAGAAGAAGGTGTTGAGTACGCCACCAGCACCTCGATCTTCAACGCCCACGCCGAAATAGAGACCGTAGCCTCTCCCCACAAGAAGCGGTCGGACTTCACGCTTGAGCGCGTTCACGAGTACGAAGGGAAATCGGGCGACACGGACGTAGACATCGACCTGTATTACCTGGAATTCGCCAATCGACATTTCAAGATTGTCGATGCCATTCCCTACGGTCCCAACGCCGATGACTCCTATTACAGCGACGCCCTGGATGTCTCTCCCTGGTACCGCGTTTTTGACGGCGTCTGGCCCGCACGTATCTACGAGGAGCATTTCCACTATGCCCTCAAGCCCGGCGAACCTGGACATTTCACATCCCATGACGCCTCCGTTGCGGTGAACACCCGGGAAGGCGCCATGAATTTCATCCGCCTGGAATTAATTGGCTATGGGAGTGACTTCACAAAATACACCAGGACCTTTTTTGGACCGAGCCGTTGGGGCGTGCTTGACCAGTACGGCAACGAATACGGTATCCAGATGACCCAGGAAAACGGGGGTAACGAGCTGAACTTCAAGATGCGCCATTAACGGCTCGAGGCTGTTCCGCCGCACCCTGTCGACCGACGATGGGGTGCGCTCACTTGCCACTTGGCGCACTGACAAAGAGAACTCACATGTCCGGTATTCATACCCAAGCCACCCACTTCATGGACTGCATCAAGACCGGAGTCGATGCCCGAACCGGGCAATTCACCCTGGCGTTTCAACTGCCCCTGCTTCCCGCCAACAACCTGGCCGGGCCATCGATCACCCCCACCCTTACCTTCAGCGTTCTGGGTTCCACACGTGACAAAGGGTTCGGGCTGGGCTGGTCGCTGGACCTGAGCGAACTCAATCTGCATCAGGACGCACCGTCATTGCGGCTGTCGTCGGGTGAGCACTTCGCCGTCGATCTCGACAACACCCCGTTCACGCCGGGCAGCGAGTTGACGCTGTTCGATGCCAAGCTCAAATCCAGGCGGGTGGTCTGCGAGAGCGATTCGGTGTTTCGGGTGGATCAAAAAAATGGCCAGACTGAAATCCTGACCCGACAGCCGGACAGTTCCCGCTACCTGGTCACCGAACTGCGCAGCCAGGAAGGTAATCGCGTGTTCGTCGAGTGGTCGCCCTACGGCAACGACGACTTCATCCTCGAACGGATCAGCGACGAGACGCGCACCTTGCTGCACGTGCAGAGGGCGGATGACGATGAGGTCGCTTCCACTGTTCCCGGGCGCGCAGACGAGACCGTACGCCTGCGGTTGGTCAACGATGCATTGAGCGAACTTTACCTGCCCGGCATCGACACGCCGTTCAGCATCCTTTATGAGCACCATGCGCTTGATCCGGACAATCATCTTCTGCTGCCGAGCACACTCACCAGCCCGTTGGGAGCGACCGATTCCGTGATCTGGGCCACGGGCGAAGAAGGCCACCAACTCCCCGAAGGAGCGCCCTTCCGGGTATTGCCACGGGTGTTGCAGTGGACCCACTCGGCGGGAGAAACGACTGGCGAGCTGACCCGCACGTATGAATGGTCCGGCGTGCACAACTTCCTGGGTTTTGGCAGCGATCAGGCATTCGACTGGCAGCAAGGACGCGACAACCTGTATCAGGTCGAGCAGGATTACGATTACCAGGTCACCGAAAACCAGACCGGTCCGGACGGCAGAACGCTTGCGACCATCACCCGCACCTGGAACCGCTTTCACTTGCTCACGAGCGAAGCCACCCGCCGAGGCAATTGCGAGTTGCGCACCACAACCACGTTCGGCATCGCGCCCGACACCGACTGGGAGGACCAGCCCGCGTGGTGCCAGCTTCCGCATAAACAGACCGTGACCTACATCGACCGCTCGAACGCCGGCCGGCAACGCCGGGAAGAAACCGAGTATCGCTACGACGCAGCCGGCAACGTCGTGTTCACTCGTTCGCCCAGCGGCATAGAGGAACACAGCGAGTACTACCCTGCCGACGGTGTCGCGGACACGGAAAACGACGAGGGCTGCCCGCCCAATCCTCTGGGCATGGTCCGGCACCTGAAGACAAAGACCGTGATACCCGCACGCCTGAATGACGGCACCTACGGCGGCGCCTCTGTCATCTCGACCACGTACCGCTATGCGGCGCTGGCATCGAAACTCACGGGCGGACCTGCGTTTGTCGTGGTGAGCCGCGAGACCGCGTGGGATGAGACCCAGGGTCGTCTGCTTGAAACCACTACGCAGACCTATATCACTGACAGCGGCCCGCACTATGCCCGGCTTGCAAACAAAGTCACCACGCTCAATGGCAAAGCCACCACCACCGATTATCGCTACGAGCTGTCCGAGGAAGAGTTGATCACCCATGTCACCCTCACCGGGTTCGAGCGAACCGACCGGGTGCGCGCCACTCAAAGCAGCGCGCGGGACTTGGGCACAGGCCGTTTGACCCGCGAGCGCAACCACGCCGGCGTCGTCTCCCGCTACGCCTACGACGCCCTGGGCCGTGTCACGCTGGCGGTCACGGCCGATGACAGCCGCTATGAAGCCCGACGTACTTCGACCTATTGCGTGAACGACCGGGCTGCGCTCGAACACAGGGCCGGGAGCGAAAACCCGGTGATGATCGAGCATCGACATTCGACCGGCCAGCGGCGTCGACAATGGCTCGATGGCGAGGGACGCACCGTCCGGGTGGAGCTCGAAGACATCGATCACGCCCCTGCTGTGTTTCGCGAGATCGCCAGTACCGTCTTCGACGCCGAAGGCCGATCGGTCAGCGAAACCCAACAGGACTGGCTGCGCGATCCTCAGGACCCTGCCGCAGTGACGGCACTCAGGCTCACGACGACGACGTTTTACGACGACTGGGGCCACGTCCACCGGAGCATCACGCCCGATGGCGTGGAAACGTACAGCGAGCACGACCCGATCAGCCTCACCGTCAAGCGATGGCAGCAAAGCGGCACGCTCAAGAGCCCGCACACGCTGACCCACTTTAACGCGGCGGGCAGTCCTGTCAGCGAACACCTGTACGACACCGAAGGCACATTGATCCGGACCAGAGAGTGGCGGCGCGACGGACTGGACCGCGTCACCGCGTCCACAATCAAAGTGCCCGACCAGGCTGACCGCGTGACCTCCGTCCAGCTCGATGTCTATGGGCGAACCGTCGAGCAGCGGCTGGCTGACAATACAGTGGTGAGCTGGACCTACGCCTTGCACAGCGACGACAACCACCCTGAAACCGTCGCCGTCACGCCACCGCTTGCGGCCCAAACGTCATAAGCAGCGGCATCGGAGCACTCACGCCCATCGCCGGGAACGCTGCCGCGCACGCCACGCTTCCCGGTGAACTGCACATTTCGAAGGATCGAAAACATGAACACTCCTTTCATCATTGGCCGTCAGACGTTCGACGGCCTGGGTCGCCAGCTGTCGGTTGACGCGGGCGGGCACACCTCCCGGTTTCATTACCGCGACGGCCAGCTCCCGCCCTCTTCGACGACCCTGGCCGACGGCAACGAAATCAGATTCACCTACGAGAAGCACCTCAACCATCAGTTGCTCAGCGTCGCAGCCGACGGCGAAGCCACGACCGAGATAACCCGTCACCCCGCCTTCGGTCATCCCGGCGCCGTGAGAGGTGAACGGGGACATCAAGCCTTCGCTTTCAGCGCCACCGGCCAACCTGCCGAAGACCACTGGACCGTTGACGGGCAGACCTACACGACCCGCTGGCTCTATTCCTTCGGCGGCCTGTTGCAGGGTTTTGACGATGCTCAGGGCATCGCCCACCGGCGTCAGTTCGATTCGGCAGGTCGGTTGCAGCAAACCCGCGTCGGCGAACTGGAAACCACCTACACCTATGACGCCCTGTCACGGCCGCTGACCGTCAACGTCAGCGACCCGGAAAACCGGCGCACCCTCACCACTTCGATCACGTATGACGCGCTCGGGCGTGAGCACATGCGCACGTTCACCGTCACGCAAAGCGAAGAAGGACACCCTCCTGCCATCAGGACGATCACCGAGACGACAGGCTATTCCGCTCTGGATCAGATCACGTCCCGACGCTGGACCGACGGCGATGAGCAAAGCGAGCAGCGCTTTGAATACGATGCGCGCGACCGGCTGGTGCGGTGCACGGCTGACAACCAGGCGGTGGCGGAGGATCCGTTTGGGAACCTCATCGTCGACCAGGCGTTCACCTTCAACGGGTTTAACGGCCATGAAACGGTGGTGAGCCTGTTCGCCGACGGAAGTCGGGACGAAGCCCGTTTCAGCTATGCAGACGACGATCCGGTTCGGCTGGTGAAAATCACCCACACCCACGCCTCCTGGCCATCGGAAATCACGCTGAGCTACGACGCCTGCGGCCGGGTCATCAGCGACAGCCTGGGCCGTCAATTCAGCTGGAATACCCAGGGCCGACTCACGGAAGTCCGCACACCGGCGGGGACTTGCAAGTATCGCTATGACCCCAGCGGACAGCTCACCGACCGCGAAGTGAACGGTGTGCTGACGCGTGATTTCTTCAGCGCGGATCAACTGACTCACCAGCAGACCGGCAACGACAGCGTTCAGTTGATCGGCGACCTGAACGCCCTGTTCGCCCTGAACAAGGTGACCGACGGCGTTCGCCAGACCCTGCTGCTCGGCACCGATGCACAAGGCAGCGTACATCTGGAAGCCGACAGCGCAGTGCGTGCCCGCCACTACTCCGCCCATGGTGCGAACGGTCTCGCCAGCGATCACGCAGCGTTCGGCTACGCCGGCGAGCAGCGCGAACCCTTGTCGGGCCTTTACATCCCGGGAGGGAATCGACCTTACGATCCGGTGCTGATGTGCTTTCTGGCCCCTGACACCGACAGCCCGTTCGGCCAGGGCGGGATCAATCCCTACGCGTGGTGTGCCGGAGATCCGGTCAATCGCATCGATCCGGATGGCCACAGTTGGGTGAACTACGCCCTCGCCGGCGCGGGCCTTGCGCTGGCGGCGGTGGCGTTGATTCCCGGTCTGCAAGCGGCCTTGCCCGCAGCGGGTGTGTTGATCAGTTCCGGGACAGGCCTGCTGACCACCGGCCAGATCGCGACGCTTGCCGCCGTGGCGCTGGATATCGTCTCGCTGGCCACCGGGGCCGCGAGCACGGTACTTGAGGCGACCGGGCATGACCGTACCGCGTCAGGCATTCTGGGCGGCATTTCTCTGATGACCGGCCTGTCTGGCGCCGGGATAGGCCTGAAACTGGCCGGCCTGAAACACGCCGGAGCCCGACAGCGGGCGATGGACATCAAGCAAGGCTGGACGCCGCCCAAGCCTGGTCGTCTGGGCAACGGTGAATTGCTGGCCCAGCACACCTCCAGAGGTGTGGACGTGGGTTTCATTGACACCTATCACGGCACCAATCGGGTCGCCCTTCTCACCCACGGTGATCCCAAGCGCGCATTGCTCATGGGTCCGGACGGCCACGTAGCCCGTGCCGCCGACATCGCACGGGACGTCATCGCGCCCCGGCTCGAAGCGCTCGGGGTCGGCGCCGATGAGACCTTCGTATTGCTCTCGTGCTGGAGCGGAAAAAACGGTGCGGCGCTGGAGATCGCCAAGGAACTGGGCCGTCCGGTTCAGGGGTTTACCCATAAAGTTTTTGTGAAAGGCTTCGCCAATCTGCAGAGTCCAGCCAACGCGGCGAATATCCCCAAGGAGGCCGTTCCGTATTTTGAGCGCCTGCGTGCGACGGGTAATCCGCTCAAAGCCTGGAAGACTACCCTGCGAGATGCACAGGCCACGATCTTTCACCCTGACGGCAGCATGACTGCGGTATGAAGAGGCTCGCGAACCTTAGCCGTTCGGCGCCACACCCCCTCAAGACTAAGGTTTAGCCTGCGGCAGGGTGTCGCGCCGGTGACCAAGCGGTATACTGCGGCGCCTTTTCCTGCCGCTGCGCCTGAGCGTTAGCCGAGCCAAAGGCCGTTTGCACGATTGCCCAGAGCATCCCGTGCAAACCGCCCTACATAATGTTCCCGCCTGATAGAGGAGAACGCCCCATGACCGTGATCAAGCAGGATGACCTGATTCAGAGCGTTGCCGACGCCCTGCAGTTCATCTCCTATTACCACCCCGTCGATTTCATTCAGGCCATGCATGAGGCCTACCTGCGCGAAGAATCGCCTGCCGCGCGCGACTCCATGGCCCAGATCCTGATCAACTCGCGCATGTGTGCCACTGGCCACCGTCCGATCTGCCAGGACACCGGCATCGTGACCGTATTCGTACGCGTGGGCATGGACGTGCGCTGGGATGGCGCCACCATGAGCCTGGACGACATGATCAACGAGGGCGTGCGTCGCGCCTACAACCTGCCGGAAAACGTCCTGCGTGCCTCGATCCTCGCCGACCCGGCGGGCGCTCGTAAAAACACCAAGGACAACACCCCGGCGGTCATCCACTACTCCATCGTTCCGGGTAACACCGTGGAAGTGGACGTGGCGGCCAAAGGCGGCGGTTCGGAAAACAAATCGAAGATGGCGATGCTCAACCCGTCCGACTCGATCGTTGACTGGGTACTGAAAACCGTTCCGACCATGGGCGCGGGCTGGTGCCCACCGGGCATGCTGGGTATCGGCATCGGCGGCACCGCCGAGAAAGCCGCCGTCATGGCCAAGGAAGTCCTGATGGAATCCATCGACATCCACGAGCTCAAGGCCCGCGGCCCGTCGAACCGTCTGGAAGAAATGCGTCTGGAGCTGTTCGAGAAGGTCAACCAGCTGGGCATCGGCGCTCAGGGCCTGGGCGGTCTGACCACCGTGCTCGACGTCAAGATCATGGATTACCCGACCCACGCCGCTTCGCTGCCGGTCTGCATGATCCCTAACTGCGCCGCCACCCGTCACGCGCACTTCGTGCTCGACGGTTCCGGCCCCGCCTCGCTGGAAGCGCCACCGCTGGACGCTTACCCGGAAATCGTCTGGGAAGCCGGCCCATCGGCTCGCCGCGTCAACCTCGACACCCTGACGCCGGAAGACGTGCAGAGCTGGAAGCCGGGCGAAACCGTCCTGCTCAACGGCAAAATGCTGACCGGCCGCGATGCGGCGCACAAGCGCATGGTCGAAATGCTGAACAAGGGCGAAACCCTGCCGGTCGATCTGAAAGGTCGCTTCATCTATTACGTCGGTCCGGTCGATCCGGTCGGTGATGAAGTCGTCGGCCCTGCTGGCCCGACCACCGCCACGCGGATGGACAAGTTCACCCGTCAGATCCTCGAACAAACCGGCCTGCTGGGCATGATCGGCAAATCCGAGCGCGGCCCGACCGCCATTGACGCGATCAAGGACAACAAAGCCGTTTACCTGATGGCCGTCGGCGGTGCGGCTTACCTCGTCGCCCAGGCGATCAAGAAATCGCAGGTCCTGGCATTCCCTGAACTGGGTATGGAAGCGATCTACGAGTTCGAAGTCAAAGACATGCCGGTCACTGTCGCAGTGGACAGCAACGGCGAGTCGGTACACATCACCGGTCCTGCGATCTGGCAGAAGAAGATCAGTGAAAGTCTGGCGGTGGAAGTGCAGTAAGCGCTTCGACGGTCATGAAAAGCCCGGCCCTCGTGCCGGGCTTTTTATTGCCACGTGTCCTCTAGGAACCGGCCCTTGCCTAAAACCCGAGCCGGTTCTTTTTGCGCTTCCCGGCCTGCGAACCATCGTCCAGCAAAGGCAGGCCTGCCGCCGCTCGTCCGGCGTTCACTTCCTCAGCGGTATCGTTCTCGTCCTCGCTGATGGTGTACCAGGTCTGATAGGTGGTGCGGCGCAACCAGCCCTTGGCTGTCCAGGTCTCGGTCGGGCGACCCAGCGGGTCGTAGAATTGCTTGTCGTGGTACCAGTGTTCACGCACCGAACGGTCGTCGACATATTCATGGGTGTCCGTGAAATAGGGGCGATACACGCGGACAGCCAAGCCCTTGTTGTTGTACTCGACGCGCTCGCTGACGCGCCATCGATCGTCGGCGTCAACCTCCACCAATGCACCATTGGTGTATTGCAGCTGCCCATTGACCACGTGGTAGGCCTTGCCGCTCTCCACTCTTTGCCGGGTTTGCAGGGCTCGTCCAAAACCATCGAGGGAGGTCAGCGTCATTCGCTGCTGCCGTTCGGGATCATCAGGATAACGGTCCCACTGCAGGGTGATCCCGTGCACGGGCACCTTGTCCCGCATCCAGCTAAAAACATCGTAATAGTAAGCCGTGGCGTAATCGGTCTTGTGCTCCGCCGTTATCGCCTCAGAGGGCTTGAGGGATAACAATGTCGCGCCCTCCAGAGGATCAAAGCCGACTGCGTTGCCGAGTTCTGTGCCATAAAAGCTGGTCATTCTGAGAACGCCGAAAGCGTCATACATCGCCTCCTGAGTGTTCTCATTAGGGTCAATAACCTTAGAGGGCAGCAGGTTGTAATAACTGAACTCCGCCGAGGTGATACAACCGTCCGGCGCCGTCACTGCCGTTATCAACAGGCTGTAGGGGTCGTAGGTGACGGTGCTCGGCCCATGGCTGGCGGTCGGTCTGAACGCGTCGACACGGTAGAAATGCTCAGGCCCCGCATACGTATTGAAACCGCGCCTGACCGACCACAACACAACCGACGGATCCTCTGGCAGAGCACTGGCCATACGTGAATAACCGACCTCTACCAACTTGCTGGCCAGCGCCTCTTCACCTTCCGGTCCCTGAAAGATGGGCACTTTGCTGTAGGCGGTCAACGCATGGGCATCCAGCTCAGCGATCTCCACCGCATCCGCCAGCGCCTGGAACGTTGCCTGACCATCGGGGCACTCGACGTAGCGTTGCTTCGACAGCGCCACCAGAGTTCGCGGCAATGACGCAAACCAGCCATCAGGGTCTTTAAAAGCCTCGTAGCCAAGATCTTCGGCGTTCACCTGCGAGGCCTCGGTCATCATCGCGTTGGCCCGCGTCAAATACGGCAGCCCCAATCGCCAGCTTTGTGCTTCATCCAGGTGAATCGCCTCTGTTCTGCTTTCGCTCAGGTAATAGCGCTGCTGAGCCTCGTCATGGGACGCCCGCCACCACGTCTGTTGATGCTCATCGGTAAAGGGAGAGTCATCACCCGGCAGCTTGCGCCGCGCGTAGTTCACGGTAACCCCGTGGGTCAACACACCGTACTGATCCCACGCGAGATTGACTGCACGCTGGCACATCGGATCATCGGCCTGCCCCTCATACTGGTGACTGATGGACTCCAGCGCCAATGGCAGCATGCGAGCGTAGCGCTGAAAAGGGCCGACCGCTTCAAGCTGGCGTACCAGATAACGCGAAGACTGCACGGTGTAAGGCAATGTCGACGGCGCAACGCCCTCATAACCAAACACCTCAACCCGCAGCACGGAACCTGCGAGCGCTCGGGCCATTTCTCGCAAATCGGCGGCCACAGGCGGCTCAATGACCTGATCCTGGCCGTCGGCGTAGGAGGTCAACACATCGGGGCCCAGCACGACGGCCACTTCGTCACTCTCGTTGAAACCATAAGGGGCTTTGTGCGGATAACGTCCCGTGTGATACCAGGTTTTACTCAGGATCGGCGCCGTAAAACCTGCGCTCGCGTCGCCCGATCCCACCTCACTGTCGCGTTGCAGGATCAACCCGAAGCCACGAAACACTCTGTGAAGGCCATCGTAGTAGCCCTGACGGTACGAGAACGACTGAGTCAGCTGATTACCCGTCACCTCATCGAGCTGGGTTTGTCGGCTGACCAGGTGCAACGCAAAGGGTACGCCGGACTCGACAGGCAGACCTGCTGCCACCCGCTCCTGCTTTTCATCCAGCCATTCCTGCGCCGAACTGCGGTACGTCACGCTGCCTGACGCGCCCATGCTGTTATTCGTCTCTTGCAGAAGATACGGCTTGATCGGCGGACAGTCGAAACGCCAGTGCGCAGGCGTCATGTGGGGAATGGTCAACACCAGACTAGAGCACCCAAGCCCTTGCAGGTCGGCCATGCTGACCTGGCTGAAGCGATCGTAGCGAACACCGGCTGGCCACGGGATCTGGACGGGTTCTGCGAAGGCATTGCCCGATGTGTTCATGAACAACGTGAAGCCGTCAGGCTGCAGATACACCATATCGACGGCACCAGACCCGTCCATGTCAGCCAGCCGAATACGCCCGGCGTCGAAGTCTTCGTAAGCGAAACCGAGCGTCGCGAACTCCTGTCCCTTTCCAAAATGCCCCCGGCCCATGTTCGGCCAGAACCGGACCTCGTTATGCCGAATACGCACCAGATGTTGCTGCCCAGAGCCGAGAATGTCGCAAAACGCCACCAGCTCCGCAGGGCTGTTACTCAGCAGCGGCAGGAAGTCGTTCTCTTCATCGTGATTGACATCGGCGGGCGGTGCGAACCCTTTGGCGCGTCGGCTGGCATACAAACGCACACTGCGCGGACCGATCAGGGCAAGGTCTGAAAGCCCGTCACCGACCAGATCGGCCAACTGCCCTTGAGGATGAAAGAACTCGGCCGGAAACGCAGAAAACGGCGCAAACCCCGACCATGTCCGGTCCGGCGCGAGGGTGAAGAATCCCGCCATTCCCGGTTGCGCGACGACCCAGTCGAGGCGCCCGTTACCGGTCATGTCGGCGAGGGACTGATGCACACCCGTTCGCGAATCGATCGTCGGGATGCTGGGCACGACGTGCCAGGGACCATAGGCCACGGCGTCTGGGTCTTGTGAATCGACATCGCGTACCGGCTCGCGATACAGCCAGCCTTTATCTTCTCGATACAGCACGCCCGCCAGGCCTTCACCGTACAGATCCACCAGTTGGTAACGCTGTTCGTCATTCAGCCCGGGCATCTTGTCGAATGCCGTGAAGCCGCCCAATTGAGGATCGAAATCCTCATAGCTGAAGGTCACCCGAGGTCGGCGATCGATAGGCCGCGAGCCGTAGATGGACCAGCTCAGGTGCTCCACGGACGTCAGTACCTTGTAGCACTGCCGGAAGTCGTCATAGTTGAGCTTCAACGCGCTGATCAGCACCGGGTCGGGGCCCAGCTCGTCAGGAAAGTGATGGAACATGATGACGTAGTGGACGAAACGCAGATTGCCCAGCTCAAAACCGTAAGCGAATGATGAGTGATAATCGGCGCGTCCTTCCCATGGGGTGTCCTCGCCATACTGGAGGCTGTCTCGCGCGTCGCTGCGCTCGCCGTAGTCGAACAACAGATCGAAATGCCATTGCAGGTCGCCGATCTGCCCGGGCTGCCACAGATACAGATGCGGGTGCGCCGAGGCATTGCCATAGCGCACGCGCCACAGGTAACACTGCGCCATGAAGTTACGTTTCGGGCCGGGGTCGGTCTGTGGATTCAAGCCCTCAAGGTCTTCGGCCTTGTACTCATACAGAATGTGTTCACCCTGCGCATTCATGGTTTCTTCAAGCAACCACTCAGCCACCCGGTTTGAATCTGCCGTGTCGGTGCTGCGCGAACCCGGGTTGCGCCCATACAGCGCCAGCGTGCCGTCGGCGCCATGCACCAGCCAGAAGCCCGGCGGATCGTCGACACTGCGCCAATGTTCGATACGCTGGAACGCCCCCTCGATGCTGGCGAAGTAACGAATCACCTGATAAGCCGCATCCAGCGCCAGATCGTTGTAGTGGCTGATCGTCGTTTCCTTGACCGCGCCGTTGCCGTCGCGCTCCGGCAACCACATTTCTCCGTCCGGCCCAAGAATCACGTCATCGTCGTTGTACAGCGGCACCCCTTTTGTGGCTCGCCTCGCCACACAGCCCAGGTTCAGGTTCCAGCCAGGCCCGAACAGCCCGTTGCCCACGGAACTGGCATAGTTGAGCGTCAACGGCGGCGCATACCCGCGACCGGCAGTGATGGGCAACGGGATCTCCAACGACGCCGCCCCCGTCGCACCGACAGCGCCCCAGCCTTTACCAATGCTTTGGATCGCGCCACCACCTTTGGGCAGCGACGGGGCGGCGATACCGACGGTTTGCTCTTGATCAGCCATGGCATTTGCTCCCTGCAAATTTACTCCCCTACCTCAAACAACCATTTTTTAATGCAACAACATCGCCAGATCGATTTAACTCTTGAGAGGTAATTTAAGCCTAGGAGGCAAGGGCCCCGTCATTAGAACAAATAGCGATGAATATCACTTCAGATCCATATAAACCCTAAACTCAGTACCTCCAAAGCTTACATAAAAAAAGAAATAATGATTATCGCTATTAAATCTAAGCGAAGAACCAGCGCTAACCTGTTGAAATCCATGAAGTCTTAACCAGCCAACACCAGACAAACCGTATTCAAGCTCGACAAAACCAACGGCGAATACAATTCTGAAATCATGACCCACGGAGGGACCTGATCATGGATGAATATTCTCGCTCGTTACTGTCCAATCTTGTGAAAAAAACCTCAACGGCAAGTGAGCACATTGATAGCACCCGTTTTCTGAACGCGCTAGAACAAATAAATTGCCGTTCGGTTTTCGACATACTGCGCCTCTCAAAGCGGTCCTTTGTTCGTGAAATGCGTAAACTAACAGGCGTGAATGCGAACCTTGCTTACGAGAACGCTCAGTGTTACGCCACGCAAATTGCGCGCCTTTATCGTAACGAACTTGTTTCTTCTGAGCGTCACGCACACTCACCGAACGGAAGTGGCATACGTTCACTTGTTGAGATCGGCCCCAGTTTTCAAAACCTGTTTCAGGAGAACTGGAGTACATTTTGCAATGTGGGTGCCGTGGAGGCCATGGACTCTCCTGCGGCTTATCTAATATCGCTTTACAGATTTGCAACAGAAAAGCTCGAAAGCAGCACCGCCGATGCAAAACGTGTGGTGATTGACACCAGACGTCCGGATTTAAAGAATTTGACCATCGACCAAGTGAGTACCTTTAAAGCGGTACCGATGCTGGAAATTGTAAACAAAGTTCTAGAGGAAGGAATCAGGCGATATACAGACAGCGATGGCAATACTAACGCAGGCAAAACCATTTACGAGCTCATCGCGCAAAAAAAACACCCATTCCTGTTTCCTTATAACTTCTACCACCATCAGGTATACCTTGCCCTGTCAAAAAGAACATTAAGTCTTGGAGAACTCCGCCACACGGTAAGCCGACAACTGCCAATCTTTGGCGACCCCGGAAGCGTGGCATTCGGGAACGTTAACTTGCCCTCTTCAGAGGCTGCACTGTCTTCATCTAATGCGCAACTCATGCTGACAGACTTAAGCCCTGAACAGATCCAGATCCTGACTCTCCTCGATTGGCCTGCACCTGAAACCGATACCGCTGTCCTTGAAGATCGGTTCCGGGAGTACTACTCAAGCGAATACAACGAGAACAACCCTCTTAACTCTGTGAATGAATTCATGCGTAAAACCGGTGTCACAGCGGTGGAGCTTGAATCACTGCTCGCCACCAGATCGCAAACGCCTGTTCCCTCAACACACGCGACTGCTATTGCGGGTACACGCCACGCCGCGCAGTACGGAGCTGCCTATGTCAACGTCGCTAACGGTGGAGACGAACTGGCATTAACGGGTACAGGGGACAGCGCCAGTATCGACAAAACCACATATAAAACATTTGACAGACTGCAGCGCTTCATCAGACTCCAGCGGTGGTTGAAGATTCCTTGGGCAGATTTAGACACGTTACTTATTTCAACGCCCAGAATAGAAGCTGTCACCGGACAGAGCAAATTTTCGACCAATACATTGCGCACGATCGGCGTATTCAAACATTTGGCAAAACGTTACAAGATTTCGCCCGGGGAGTTTGCCGGCATCATTGACCGCGTTGCGATCTTCTCTGTGGGCGGTAAACTTTCACTGTTTGATGAGACATTCAATAAGGCTAACATCTTCGACCGTACACTCACCCTGGACAATCGTACGTTGACACTGCCCTTGGACACGCAAACAGCCTCTACGCTGGCCAATGGACTGAAGTTAGACGCAAACACAGGTTTTTTCTTAAGCTTGGTCGAGGAGTCTCTGGAAACGCCGCCAAGAATGAGTCAGGCGTTTATAACAAAATTGTACCGTCAGAGCCGTATTGCCCGATTGTTTAATCTGTCTTTGGAGGACCTTTACCTGCTGGTTAACATGCTGGGAGGGGTGACCTACACCGACATCCTAAAAAACGGGACAATACGTAACACAACGCCCAGAACCACACCCGATCTATTTGATCTGTTGATGCAATGCGATTGGGCGGTAACGTGGTTTAAAGATGTTCAATGGAGCGTGAAAGCGTTAGACGACCTTATTAATCACAGCACTGCTCCCTTGGTGGACATCGTGACTAGCGCATGGGTCGACAACCTTAAAATCGAAGCTACATCGCTCTCTGACAGCGTATCAGAAGGTTTGACGCACATGGACATCCCAGCACTAACAGTGGGCGCTGGTATTGATAACCGTTGGTATGAACTGGTGTTTTCAACGCTATTAAACGATGCAGGCTTTATCTTTGCGACCGAAGACGTGCTGGTGACCGTTCGCCAAAAACTGCAGGGATTGACGGATGCAAAAATTGACGGCGTGCCGTGGGAAGTATACCCAGGGTTATCCAACACGTTGAATCTGATTTCTTCGACGGTGACTTTTTATCTCCGCCTTCAAAACGAAAAGGTCGGCGGCGTATTGTCAGACATTGGCTTATCCCCGCAGACGGCAAATGATTTACTGCTGTATATACAGTCTTCCCCTGAGGCGCTACTGGCAGCGGCCACCGGTGAAGTCGAAAGTTTCAAAAACATGCTAAAACACTTATATAAACTTTGCGAATTAAAAAAAGCCACCGGCATCAGCCAACTGGCTTTTCTTAAACTGGCTCAGCATCCACAATGGCTTGATCCTAACCTGGCAGCACCTTTACCGGTCTCGTTGGCAAGTATCTACTTATTTACCAGTTATACCCAATGGGTGCAATACGTCAATCAGCCAGAAAAAAAGATGATTGAGTATCTTGAATTCGCAAACATTGATTCGCCCAGCGATGCTCATCCTGCACAGTGCGCAGAACGACTGTCTTCCCTGCTGGACCTCTCTTCAGCGGACATCCTCCAGGCATCCAATTTACTCAGCGGAAGCGTAGCAAGCTGTGTATCAGAGATACACTGGCTGATAAGACTCAAACAAATGACTGTTGCAACCGGACTTTCTGTGACGACACTTTTGTTGGCAACCAGTCTGACACCGGACAGCTCAGAGGCTGACTGGGAGAAAGTCGGTAGCGCCTCCATTGGCTCTACGCTCTAAGCACATCGTTACGTTCAGTCTATTGAGTTCAGGAGAAAAATATGACGCTTTCAATCGAGAGTCAGCTAATCGAATCCTACCGAGATGCATTGGTGGGGTACTACCTTAGCGAAGTCATTCCTAATCACCGCCCTATCATAGAATCAGGCCTTCATTCTCGAATCAAAACTGCGAATGATCTGTATGAGTATCTATTGCTGGACAATCAGGTTGCCCATGAGGTCCAGTCGAGTCCTGTTGCATCGGCGATTGCGAGCCTGCAGCAATATATAAATGCCACCCTCATGGGAATGGAGCCAGGATACGAACAGCTGCGACCCGATGAGGCGCAGTTCACAGAATGGCGTGACCGCAGCAGCCAATATCCTATTTGGGCAGCTAACCAGCAGTTGGCACTGTATCCTGAAATTTACATTTCGCCCGATTTAAGGTTAGCGAAGTCGGTGTATTTCACACGACTCGAAAATGATATAAACCAAAACAAGATCACGCTGGACAGTGTTCAGAGCGCAGTGTGCGCATACTTGTCCAATTTTGAAGAGGTTGCCAACCTCACCGTATTGAATGGCTATATCGACAGCGATAAATTCTCCGAGGGAAAATACTATTTCATTGGCAAGTCACCCGCAGAAAAACAGTATTACTGGCGGGTCGTTGACATGAACGAACGTGCTTATGTTTCCGGCACTGAAGGTCCAAAGTTTGACTACCCGACGCCAGGTGCCTGGTCGGACTGGCAAAAAGCAGACATCGGCGTTTCGACATCGACGCTTGAGCGCACCATTCGCCCCGTTTTCTTTAATAATCGACTCTTTATCACCTGGGTTGACCTGATCTACACCACCGAAGAAATTACAGTGAATTATTCCCTGCCTGCCGGGGAGCCTCCCTATCCCGTACCGCCTACAGCCCCCGAAAGCTCAACGATTATTCGCGGCCTCAATGTCAAACTCATGTTCAACATATCCTATAAAAAGTACGACAACTCCTGGAGTGTGCCACAAACTTACATGGACATTATCACGCCTAACCGTATCGAATTAGATGGCGGAAAAACAGCGAGGGTGGACAAAGACCTGAACACCGTTGCCAGTTACGACATTTCAAACTCTCCGGAGTCCTTATTTATCGCAATGTATCTGGGTGCGAGTAGGGGAGCAGACGAGCCGACTGGGGAACTAACCACCTATGCGCTGCTGCACACTCGACTTATTGACAAAAACTTCAATATTCAGACGTGTTTCCCCTCCGCCGGAAGCGCGCCCAACATTTACTCCCCCACCGATTCAGAACCCAGCGAACTTCGAGTCAGGAAATTGATGTGGACATTCGGGTTGAACAACCCAGACCGTTTCCAATTTCTTTCTGACATGCATATACAACTTAAGCATTTGGAAACGCTAACCCCACCTGAGTGGAATTACGGAAACTTACAAAAAGAAATATCACCGCCGCTCGCTCAGATTGACGCAGCAGGGTCAGCAGTAAACTTCACCACCTACATCGAAAACAAGATACCCAGTGACTCTTATGATATCGAGGTTTTGGTGGAGAGATTGAACATTATTAACCTGACCCCTATGGAAGAACTCATGTCAATCAAATCCCCTTACCCAACCCATAACTGGGAAAAGTTAGGCGTAGGATCAACCATAAAAGCCTATGATAAAGATTGGACTTTTTCCATGAGCTTATATTATTCCGGGCAACTATGGAGTATCGAGATAAAGACGCCAGACCTAAAGCCTTTAGTGATTCCACAGAACAGCACCGATATTTCCGGCAACATGATTAGTCGCGAATCACTCTTAACACTTAAGAGCGCTGCTATCACTGAACGAAGTGAGTCGGATTGGTTTACTAACCCAATCGACGTCGGGCTATATAGAGCTTCTAAACAAGGCGACGAGGTGTATAGCCAAGCCATACTTCTCCCACTCAACATGGCCAACCCAGTTGGCTTCCTTAACCCACTTAAAGAGTCTTCCGAGGAAGAACAAATAGTAGGTCCTAGCCCGCTGAATGCAGCTTTACGCTTCAACAAAGAAACTCTGGAGATTTCCACTCCTTTCGTGACGCTAAATCCGGACAACCGCAGAGTTTTCTACATCGCCCATGGCGTGATCTGCACAGACGCGGCAGGCATGGAGGAACACCTTGCGCTGAAGCTTGAAAAGCTTGAATTAGAATACGCAACCGGCGAATCTAGCTCCCCACTCAAGGCCCCTAAAATAGGACGGCGAACAGATCCGGAACTTGGAACCGCAGAGTTCATCGATTTCTCCGGCTCTACCATTGCAAGTAGCGACAGTGGCAACTCGGATCGCAGTCCTATCCGGATGAATACGTTGTTTGCCAGAGAGTTGATCAACAAAGCGAATATAGCGCTTGAGGCGTTGTTGTCCTGGGGTACGCAACACCTGCCTGAACCCGCACTTAGCGCCGAGGCCGCCGCCAGCTATATGGATTTCAACGGTGCAAATGGCTTGTATTTCTGGGAGCTGTTCCTGCACGTCCCCTTCCTGATTGCCCATCGTCTCAATCTGGAAAGACAGCTGAGTGAGTCATCGTTCTGGCTTGGCTTTGTATTCGATCCGGCACGGAAAGCCAACAGCGAGACAGGCGCTCCAGCTTACTGGAATGTAAGGCCCCTCGTTGAATCATCAGATCCAGATTATTTTATGCGCAGCCCTATTGATCCCGATGGCATCGCTGCAAGTCATCCGGTTCGGTACCAGAAAGCTGTCTACTTTCACTACATCAAAAACCTGATTGATCGCGGGGACGCATCATATCGGCAATTGACTCCTGACAGCCTTAACGAGGCCAAGTTGTGGTATGTCCGCGTTCTGGACCTTCTCGGTCCTCGGCCTGACGGCCAGATCATCAGCCGATGGGTACCTGCAAAGCTGAGCGACGTAGCAGCTTCAAAGAGTAGCGGCCTCCGTGCGTTCGAGCTTCGTCTTCAAGACGAGGGAACCGCGCCTGCGCTGCCAACGAAAGGGTCTCTGCCTTCCTTGCGCTTGAGCACGTTCGGTCGCGACCCAACGCTGAACGAACTCGATAACGACTACTTTTTGCCTCCATTCAATGCCGAGCTGATCAAACACTGGAATACGCTTGACTCCAGGCTTTATAACCTACGGCATAACTTCACCATCGACGGTAAACCTCTCTCCTTGTCGTTGTTCGCAACGCCGCTTGATCCGCGAGCGATGTTGACCGCTTATGCCAGCGGCGCGAACGATGGGGCGGCTGGCAGCTTGTTGGCACAGGAGGTTCCACATTTTCGGTACACGGTACTGTCGGCCCGAGCGAATGCGGCAGTGGAAACCCTCATCCAGTTTGCGTCTACGTTGTTATCGATGATTGATCGCAAGGATCAGGCCGACTACCAAGAGCTTCAGCAGGCTCAGGTATGGGAGTTCAGCCAGTTCGCTATTGATCTACAAGAGGAAACGCAACGCGTAGAGAAGGAGGCTAAAAAGGCGCTGCAAGCCAGTTTGGCCATCGCTCAGGATCGCGTGACTTTTTATACCGATCTTGCGGATGAGAATGTCATTCCCAAAGAAGTATCAGCTGCTGCAATGCATATGGCAGGACGACTAGCAGACGGTGTCGCTGGAATGTCAGCCAGTGCCGCTGCGGCACTGAAGGTCATACCCAATCATGTGGGATTTCACGCGGGAGCAACCGGAGGCATGGCCTGTGGGGTAGCTGCCGGTGCTGAAGCCGGGGGACATCGGTTGGAGGGAATCCCGGAAGTTGTGGCAATCATGTCCCAGATGGTTGCTGCGGAATCCCATGGCATCGGCGATGCCCTGGATCGGTCCGCAACCTATGACCGTCGCTTGCAGGAATGGGAGCATGCACGTGACCAAGCCAGCCTGGAGTGCGATCTGCTCAACACGCAACTGGCCGTTCACGAAGCCCAGATCAAGGTGACCGTCATTCAGCTGGAACAGGCCAAACTGGCCAAAACTCAAGCTGAGAAGATGTCTACCTTCCTGAAGAATCAGCGCTTCACAAACGCCCAGCTTTATCAATGGCTCAGCGGCCAGTTTTCGATGCTGTACTACCAGGCGTATGACGCAACGCTCTCATTGTGTATGAGTGCGCAAGCCTGCTGGCAGTACGAGATCGGCGATTACGCAACGAGCTTCATTCAACCCAATGCATGGAAGGATGATTACAAAGGCTTGACGGCCGGGGAAACACTGAAATTGAACCTGCTACGCATGGACGCAGCTTATCTGACCCGATACGAACGCAGGCTTGAGATTGTCAAAACGGTATCGGTCCGCCAGTTGCCGGTGTCCACCACTGAAGAGCCAACCCTCAATCAAGACTGGGAGACGGTGAGGGCCCGCTTGCTAGACGAGGGCATTGCAGCGTTTGAGATTACGCAGGCCATGCTCGATGCCGACTACCCGGGGCACACATTCAGGCGCATCAAACGTATCAGTGTTTCTCTGCCTGTAGTTCTTGGACCTTATCAGGACATTCGTGCAACGCTTACCCAGACCTACAACGCAGTTCAGATCGGCGGGGTGTTGAAAGAGAACATGCGTGCCAGTCAGCAAATAGCAATTTGCACCGGCGTCGATGATGACGGCCTGTTCGTTTTCAACTTCGACGACGAACGTTATTTACCGTTTGAGGGCACAGGGGTCATTTCACGCTGGACGCTGTCGTTTCGAAACCCGCAATCACAGAAGGAAATGATCGAGTCAATTACCGACATCATCGTGCATTTTCGCTACACGGCCAAAATCGGTGGGGCGTAGCATGTAGCCCGTGCGAGGTCGGAAGCGTTCAACCACTCAGAGGCGACGCTTCCGCCAACGCACCACCGCCCCGCACCAGACTCAAGGGCGGCGCAAAGGCTCGGTGCTGGCTTAAATAACGCATACAACTGACCCGCAGGAACGAGGCGAAATTGATCACTTCGCCCCGGTAATCCATGACCTCTTCGTACAGTTTGCTGATCAGTTGGTTGGTGGTGATGCCGTCGTGACCCGCGATTTCGGCGAGGATGTCCCAGAACTGGTTTTCCAGGCGCAGGGTCGTGACGACGCCGCAAATGCGCAGTGAGCGTGAGCGGGATTCGTACAGAATGGGGTCGGCCTTTACGTAAAGTTCGCACATGCGACGTCCCTCCGTTTCAAAGAATGATCTGCGTGCCGAGGACCTTGAGGAACGCCGCCAACCAGGCCGGATGCGCGGGCCATGCAGGACCGGTGACCAGTTTGCCATCGGTGTGCGCTTCGTCCATGCCGATCTCGACGTACTCGCCGCCTGCCAACCGAACCTCGGGCGCACAGGCGGGGTAGGCGCTCACCGATTTGCCCTTGAGCACGCCGGTTTCAGCCAACAGTTGCGGACCGTGGCAGACAGCGGCAATCGGCTTGTCATCGCGACCGAATTCGCGCACCAGTTCCAGCACCCTCTCGTTGAGGCGCAGGTACTCAGGTGAGCGGCCACCGGGCACCAACAAGGCGTCGTAGTCGGCGGACTTCACGCTGTCGAAATCGAAATTCAGGCCGAAATTATGGCCGCGCTTTTCGCTGTAGGTCTGATCACCTTCGAAATCATGAATGGCCGTGCGAATCACATCGCCCTTCTTTTTGCCCGGGCAGACAGCATGCACGGTGTGCCCGACCATCTGCAGCGCCTGGAAGGGCACCATCACTTCGTAGTCTTCGACGTAATCGCCGACCAGCATGAGAATTTTCTTGGCAGCCATTTTCGGTCCTCATCGATGAGTGGTGCGTTGTGATACCGATCAGTATCGGACCTGAATCGGCAACATGGGTAACAGCCTAGTACTACGGCGCACGGCTGATTCGCTTACCGGACATATGGGTAGCCGCCAGACCGTTGATCAGTCAACGTCGCAACAGCAGTGGGCGCCCCTACGCTTAAAGCATTGCCCAGACAAGGACGTCAGCCATGAGCCTGCACACCCACACTCCCCGCTTGCTGGTGATCGACCCTCGGGCATTGTTGATCCGCGAGGTTGCTTATTGCCGCTCCGATCAGGATATCCCCGCAGAAGAACGCGTGGCCCGACGTACCTGGGACGTGGCGGGGCGAGCCGTGGCTGATTGGGATCCGCGGTTGTGGGCGGCAGGATCTCGCGCAAACAACACAGTTATTCCCTCGCTCTCGGGACATACTCTGCTGGCGGACAGCGTGGATGCGGGTTGGACGTTAAGCCTTACGGGCGCTGACAAGCAGATTCAGGAGAACCGGGACGGGCGAGGACACTTCAGTCTGACCGAGTGTGACGCGCTGCTGCGACCGGTTTCAATCACTGAGAAGGCTCCAGATGCAGAGGCTACTGTGGTTGAGCGACTGACGTACGGCGGTGCCGCTGCGCCGTCCGGTCAGCGTGGCCGACTGATTCGCCATGACGATCCGGCGGGGACCTCGCAAGCCCTGGCTTTTGGCGTGACAGGCGGGGTACTGATCGCAAACCGGCGCTTTCTGCAAGACACGCAAATTTCGCCAGACTGGCCGCTTGAATCCGCATCACGCGATCAGTTGCTGGAAGCTGGAGAGGGTCATACCACCACAACCCTCTTCGATGCCATGGCAATGCCCATCAGCCAGATCGACGCAGCGGGAAACCGGCAGGTTCATCGCTACAACGTCGACGGCTCGCTCAAGGAAACCGCTATCGAGTTGGTGGGGAGCTCCACCGCTCAAACACTGGTCAGCGATATTCAGTACAACCCGTTTGGCCAAGTCATCAGCGAGCGTCTGGGTAACGGCGTGCGCACAGAAAATACCTACGAGCTGCAGACTGGGCGACTCATCGGCATCAGCGCCCGCACAGCCGAGGGCATCGTCTTACAAAACCTGACGTATGAACATGATCCGGTGAGCAATATCGTCCGGCTTGAAGACCTGTCAGCCGCCCCTTCCGCCGCCAGAAATACAAAGGCCGACCCGGCCAATCTGTACCGCTACGACAGCCTGTACCAGTTGGTGGAAGCTACGGGTCGTGAGGTCAAAACCGGTTTCAGTCACGGGCCTGCTTTACCCGACGAGCAGCCGCTGCTGCCCGATCCCACTCAACTGACAAACTATACCCAGACCTACTCCTATGACGCGGGCGCCAATCTGCGCCAGATGCGGCATGTCGGCGATCACTCGTTTACCCGCACGATGCTCGTGGCATCCGACAGCAACCGTAGCCTGCCCGAGGGCGAAGTCGATAACCCTCTCGAACGCGGGTTCGATGCCAATGGCAATCTTCAGGAGCTCGTACGGGGACAGCCCCTGCTGTGGGACGCGCGCAATCAGCTTCGTCAGGTCACGGCCGTGCAGCGCGCAGACGGCGCTCACGACGACGAGGTGTACGTTTACGATGGCTACGGACAACGCTGCCGCAAGCTTCGTCGGGCACAAACGAACGCTCGAACACTCAACGCTGAAGTGCGTTACCTGCCGGGTCTTGAGATTCGCAACGAGCCTGATGGCGAGCGGTTGAATGTCGCCTCGGTTCAGGCCGGACGCAGCCGCGTCAGAATCCTGCATTGGGAGGCCGGCAAACCCAATGGCATCGACAACGATCAAGTGCGTTACACCCTTCAGGACCACTTGGGATCCAGCGCACTGGAACTGGATCATCAGGGCGAGCTGATCAGCCAGGAAGGGTATTACCCGTTCGGTGGCACGGCCTGGTGGGCAGCGCGCAGTGCGGTGCAAGCGAAGTACAAGACCGTGCGTTACTCAGGCAAGGAGCGTGACGCCTCGGGGCTTTATGACTACGGGTTCAGGTATTACGCCCCCTGGTTGATGCGTTGGATCAACCCGGACCCGGACAGGAATGCCGATGGGCCGAACCTGTATCGCATGGTCAGAAACAATCCGTTGTCCCTGACCGATCACGACGGGCGGGCACCCACGCCTCTCGATCCGGTTGCCGATGACGGACACAATACACAGCCGAAGCTGACAGCTCCTCCCCAAAAAAGTCAGGAGACCTTTTCCTACGTCGTGGAAGATCTGGAGCGAACGTTGGCCACGACCGAAGAAGGGGCTGAAGAACGAAACAGACTGATCAACGAAAACTTCACGCACAAGATTGTTTTGAAGTCGATGATCAAGACCGATCCAAAACTCTCGACGCTGGAAAAGCCGAGCAAATACTGGAATAGATTCGAAAAGCATGAATGGACCTTCATGCACAATTTCAAATACTCGGATTCAGGAAAAATATTTGCCAACGATGTAGCCCGCCATCAGTACAAGGCGGTGGCCAAGGCCAATCACTTTTTCGGGCACCTGCCCTCAACCATACGACGATTCAAGGTCATCAACGAGACCACGCTCAGCAAAACCGAGGGGCTGGAGAACGAGTCAGCGGAAATGCTGGAGGTGTTTTTTTCTCAAACCCCTAACGGGAAGACCACACAGCGCATTCTTGATGACTTCGATTTGAAAGCGACGGCCGTCCGGCGAGAACCCAACGCAGGCAAAATCGACTTCGTTATCAGCGTCGAACCCAAGGGATCGTTTACCCGGGTCAGTGCTGCTGAGTCAGACACGACGGCAGCCAGCACATCCTCAAGGCCGACCACTGGTTTTTTCAGACGCCGTCTTCAGAAAACCAAGGCAGTCGCTTGAATCTAAACGGGGCTTACCCCCGCCGATCCAACGCATTGACCACCAGCCGATCCACCCATCCCCACAGGCGCTGTTTGACACGGCGCCACAGGGGACGGGATTTCCAGTCCGCCAGGCTCACTTCGCTGCTGACCCGAAAATCCCGCTCGAAGCTCTGGGTCACGGCCAGGGTCAGTCCGGGGTCGATGGCTTCAAGATTGGCCTCCAGATTGAAGCGCAGGTTCCAGTGGTCGAAGTTACAGGAACCTACGCTTACCCAGTCGTCCACCAGCACCATTTTCAAGTGCAGGAAACACGGCTGGTATTCGAAGATTTTCACTCCGGCTCGGAGCAGACGCGGGTAATACCGGTGGCCGGCGTAGCGCACGGACGGGTGGTCGGTGCGCGGGCCGGTGAGCAGCAGGCGCACATCGACACCCCGGGACGCCGCACGACGCAATGCGCGGCGGACTTTCCAGGTCGGCAGGAAATACGGCGTCGCCAGCCAGATGCGTGTCCTGCTGGTGTTCAGGGAGCGGATCAGCGACTGCAGGATGTCGCGGTGCTGGCGTGAGTCGGCATAGGCCACTCGCCCGAATCCACTGCCGCTGACCGGCGCTTTCGGCAAACGCGGCAACCCGAAGTTTTCCGCGGGTCGCCATGCGCGGCGTCTGGGGTTGGCGTGGAACTGACGGTCGAACAGCGCTTGCCAGTCGAGCACCAGCGGACCGCGAATCTCGACCATCACTTCGTGCCATTCGCTGGCGTCCTGATCCGGTCGCCAGAATTCGTCTGTCACGCCCGTTCCGCCCACCACCGCCAGCGCCTTGTCGATCAGCAACAGCTTGCGATGATCACGGTAGAAATTGCGTATGCCGCGACGCCAGTGCACGCGGTTGTAAAACCGCAGAATCACACCCGCCTCGGTCAAACGCGTACGCAGGCTCAAGGTAAAGGCCAGAGAACCGAAGTCGTCGAACAGGCAACGCACGATCACACCACGTTGCGCGGCATTGACCAGCGCTTGCACAACGGCCTCTGCACACGCGCCCGCCTCCACCAGATACAGTTCGAGTTCGACCTGCTGCTGCGCCCCGTCGATCGCGGCGATCATGCGCGGGAAAAACGCCGGGCCGTCGATCAGAAGGTTGAACTGGTTGTCGTCACGCCACGGAAAAATCGCGCCTCTCATGATCAACGCGCCGTGAAGATCAGTACAGCGCCGACCGGCACCGAAAACCCGATGGCCGAGAGATCAGCGACTTTGCGCAATCCTTCGAGCCCCGACAGCAATCCGAAATCCTCGGCGTGCAACACCAGGGGTTCCAGCGTCACCACTTGAAAACGTTTGTCGTCGAGTCGCGTTGCCAGCAGTTGGGCGCTGTAGCTCTGCGACTGGCCGTGCATTTGCACGTTCAACGGCAGCCGTAACTCCAGCTGCGCGCCGGGTGCCAGCGCATTGATCGGACGCATGTCCAGTTGAGCCGTGATGCGGGCTTCGGGGAATTGCTTGATGTCGAACAGCTGCCTGCGCAAGCGCTCATCGCGCAACGGAATGCCGGTGTTGACCGATTCCAGCTCGACTTCCAGCTCGGCCACGCCCTTGGGATCGACCTTGCCGTGCAGGTTGAGGAAGCGATGGACTTCGGAAATGTCGGCGTTTTTCGTGGAAATGAACGACAGTCGCGAGGACTCGTTATCCAGATACCAGTTCGCCTGAGCAGGCAGCGCCATCACGGCGAGCGAGGCCAGCAGCAGGCGGGTGAGAGTGGGCATGAGAACTCCAGAGGCGCGAATGAGGCAACCTTATCCGGCTGTCAGACCACTGGCAAATGGGTACGTTCGCCCTCACGGCACGGGAGGCAACAATCGACAGCCCTGACGCTGGCCTTGCCATTGAGCGCTGTTTTCACGGCCCATCCCGGTGGCGGTGACTCGCTTGTCGGCCAGGCTTTCCGTCAATGTGCTCGGCAGCCACTGCTTCACGTAGCCCTGACAGTAGTCGACCGGGTTGTTCATCACATAGCGGCAGGAACAATATTCCTTGGCGGTGTAAGCACTGATGATGCTCGGAAACGCCTGCAACGGGACACGCCAGACCCAGACCACGGCGAGTAGAAATACCACCATCAGGATCGCCACCGCGCTGAACGGGCGTCGCCGAATGAACCCCTTCCTGGCCGTCATTGGGCACGCTCCACGGCCACGGCTTTCAACGCCCACTTGAGCAACTGGTTGTGATCGTAGGTCCCGTCCCGGTCATCGGCGTAACGCACGATGACCAGCCCCGCGCTCGGGATCACATACAACGCCTGTCCCCAATGACCCAGGCCGGCGAAGGTATCGGGCGGCGCGTCAGGCCAGGGACCAGGTGTGTTATCCGCTGCCCGGTTAAGCCACCACTGCCCCCCTGGCGCTTCGGTGGTGGCCGTTTGGGAACTGAACGGGGTGAGGTTGAAATCGACCCAAGCCTGCGCCAGCAAGCGGTGATCCTGCCAACGGCCGCCACGCTGCATGAGCAAACCGATACGGGCCAGATCCCGCGCGGTCATGTAGGCGTAGGAGGAGCCGACAAAGGTGCCGGTGCTGTCCGTTTCCCAGACCGCGCTCTTGATGCCCAGCGGGTCGAACAAAGCCGTCCACGGGTAATCGGCGTAGGCCGTGGCGCCCACCATGCCTCGTAGCGCGGCGGCCAATACGGTGCTGTCGCCACTGGAATAGCGATACGCCGTGCCGGGCGCGCTTGCGACGTGGTGTTCGGCGGTAAAGCGCGCCATGTCGCTCCGGCCTCGGGTGTAGAGCATGGCGACGACCGAGGAGTTGAGTGGCGCGTATTCGTAATCCTCTTGCCAGTCCAGACCCGACGCCCAGTGCAGCAGGTCCTGAATCCTGATGTCCGGATGCGCGCTGAACGGTGGGTAGTAACGTGCGACCGGGTCAGCCAGCTTGAAGCGCCCTTCTGTAAAGGCCACGCCCAGTACCGTTGCAAGAATGCTTTTGCTGACCGACCAGGTGAGGTGCGGCGTCTCGGCACGGGTCACGCCGCCATAGCGTTCGTAGACCACTTCGCCGTTGCGAACGATCAACAGCGCATCGGTGCGTATGCCGTTGCGGGTCTGCTCATCGCGAGGCGGGAAGGCGTAGGTTTCCAGGTCCTTTAACGCTGCACTTGAAGCGAGAGGTCGAACCGACCACTGCGCGTCAGGCCAGGTGTCGGCAACTGCCGAACAGGCCATCGATAAAACTAAAAGCGTTAACAGCAAACGGCTCATGAACGGACCTCACGCACGGATACCGACAATCCTGGCAGTCAATGATGACAGCACGGGGAAACCCTCTCTGAGGCCGTTCAAACACCGCACACCATCAGCCGGACGAAAATCTTCTGTGGGAGCGAATTCATTCGCAATTGGCCAGCAGGGTCAAAGTAGCCCCGTCGCCTGAACAACTTTCGCGAATGAATTAGCTCCCCCAGTAATGGTATCGGCGTCTCCCACCTGCCGCCCCGCCTGTCACGCAACCATCACCAAAGCTTAATGGTGGTGACATCGGCCCTCCCTAGCCTGCATTCGTACAGCAATGCTTCGAATCATTCAGTCGACCGGCCTGGACCAAGGCTGGCCCACGGAGACGCCCTATGACTCAGATCGCCAGTATTCGAGACACCAGCGTAGACCGCCGCCTGCAGGCCGAGCGCCTGGTAGGACCTCACGCCCTGCAAGAAGCACAGGCTTTGCGTTTCAGCGTGTTCAGCGGCGAATTCAACGCCAAACTCAAAGGTGCCGAGCTGGGTCTGGACATCGACGATTACGACGTTCACTGCATGCACATCGGCGTGCGTGACCTCAACAGCGGTCGGCTGGTCGCCACCACTCGCCTGCTGGACCACAAGGCGGCCAACACACTGGGCCGTTTCTACAGCGAAGAAGAATTCAGCCTTCATGGCCTGGGCCATCTGCAGGGTCCAATCCTGGAGCTGGGCCGTACCTGCGTCGACCCGGCCTACCGCAACGGCGGGACCATTGCCGTGCTGTGGAGCGAGCTGGCCGAAGTCCTCAACGAAGGCGGTTACAGCTACCTGATGGGCTGCGCCAGCATTCCAATGCAGGACGGCGGCATCCAGGCTCACGCCATCATGCAGCGTCTGCGTGAACGCTACCTGAGCACCGAACATTTGCGCGCCGAGCCGAAGAACCCGCTGCCGACGCTCGATATTCCGAACAACGTGATCTGCGAAATGCCCCCGCTGCTCAAGGCCTACATGCGTCTGGGCGCCAAGATCTGCGGCGAGCCGTGCTGGGATGAAGATTTCCAGGTCGCCGACGTGTTCATCCTGCTCAAACGCGACGAGCTGTGCCCGCGCTACGCCCGTCACTTCAAGGCAGCGGTGTGATGAGCTCGCTGCGCAGTCATGCGCGAGTCATCCGCGTGCTGTGGGTCATCGGCCTGGGCCTGACCATTGCGGGCGCGTTCGCCCTGATGGAACGTCTGCGCGTCGGCAACACCATGGCCCGTCGTCAGCGCTGGACGAGCTGGTTCATGGCTTGCCTGACGGCCGCACTGCCGTTTCGCGTCACGGTCAGCGGCACATTGCCGGCTCAGCCCGCCTTGTGGGTCAGCAACCATGTGTCATGGACCGACATTCCCCTACTGGGCATGCTCGCCCCGCTGTCGTTTCTGTCCAAGGCTGAAGTGCGCACCTGGCCGGTGGCTGGCTGGTTGGCGCTGAAGGCCGGCACGCTGTTCATTCGTCGCGGTTCGGGTGACAGCAAGCTGATTCAGAAGCAAATGGGCCAGCACTTGCAAGGTCATCATTCGCTGGTGATCTTCCCTGAAGGCACCACCACGGACGGCACTCGCTTGCGGACGTTCCACGGCCGCCTGCTGTCCAGCGCCATTGAAACCGGAACCCCTGTGCAACCGGTTGCCATCCGGTATGTGCGCGACGGCAAGCCCGATCACATCGCGCCGTTCATTGGCGATGACGATCTGCTTTCCCACCTGCGCCGCTTGTTCGCCAACGAAGTAAGCGATGTGCACATCCAGTTGCTGGAGCCGATCGCGTCTCAGGGAAAAGAGCGCGCGGCATTGGCGTTCGAAGCACAGACTGCGGTGCAGACTGCACTGTTTGGCGAGGTGGCTCAGCCTGCCGAGGCTCGACCATCCACCGCCAGGGCGGCCTGAGCGAACGCCTGAA
Source organism: Pseudomonas abietaniphila (assembly GCF_039697315.1). Taxonomy (NCBI): domain Bacteria; kingdom Pseudomonadati; phylum Pseudomonadota; class Gammaproteobacteria; order Pseudomonadales; family Pseudomonadaceae; genus Pseudomonas; species Pseudomonas abietaniphila. The sequence goes on from NZ_CP155619.1 coordinate 1,914,170, forward strand.
GTTGCGGGTAAAACTCGCTGAAATCCTCGCTTAACGGCTGATAAAGCGCCTGCAGTTCCTGCATGGCGCCGGCCAGTCCCTCGGGGCGTGACAGGCGTCGGGCAATCCCGGCCAACGCATCGCCCACCACCTCGAAATCACGGTACGACCCCAGCCAGTCATGGGCCGCCATGCGCGGCGCGATCATCGCCAGACGCTCCGGCAGTTCAGGCTCGTTCGCCAGCACGCGATAAACCTGGTCGGTGAACGTGTCCAGCGGCACGTCCGAATACTGCGACCAGTCCCGCGCCAGACAATGATCGAAGAACACGTCCAGCACGATGCCGACATAGCGACGGCGCTCGGCCGGAAATCGTCCCATCGCCCGTTTGGTCACGGGGTGGGCGTCGGTAAATGCATCGATGCGCCGATGCAGACGGATCGCCTGCTCGATGTCCTGGGGAAAGCGACCCGGCAGCAAGCCTTTGACGAAATCGCCATACAGGCTGCCCAGCAACTGAGAAGGCGTCTGACCGCCCAGATGGAGGTGTGCGAGGTAGTTCATGAAGACATGCACCTTTGCAATAAACGACACGGCCCCTGTGGGAGTGAGCCTGCTCACGAAGAGGACCGTACATCCGCCACATTCTATGGCGCATAACATTCACCGTTCGTGAGCAAGCTCACTCCCACAGGAGCATCGCGTGATCGGAATGGCTGCACGAAGCCTAAACCATTTAAGTCAGGGGCTCATATCGTTATAATCCGATATACCCATTCACTCTATGCTTAGAACTCTTTTATATTTGTATATCGCGATTTACCAATATAAAGTTCGCCCCATCGCGATATAACGCTACACGCAGATTGAGAACGACATGCCTATCGACCTCGACGAAATAATAAAAGCCCTGGCTCACCCGGTTCGCCGTCAGATTCTGGTCTGGCTCAAGGACCCTTATGCCTGTTTCCCCGATCAGGATCACTCGCTTGAAAACGGCGTGTGTGCCGGTCAGATCGACCAACGCGCGGGGCTGTCGCAATCGACCGTTTCCGCTCACCTGGCCACTCTGCAACGCGCTGGCCTGATCACCAGCAAGAAATACGGCCAGTGGCATTTCTTCAAACGTAACGAAGACGCCATTCAGGCGTTTTTGCAGGAGCTGACTCAGCAGCTTTGAGCTGACCGCTCTCAAACACCGATTTTTCAGGAGACGCACCGTGCCCCTTTCGCTACTTATTCTGGCCCTGAGCGCCTTCGCCATCGGGACGACCGAGTTCGTCATCATGGGCTTGCTGCCCGACGTCGCCGCTGACCTGGGCGTCAGCATCCCGGGCGCCGGCTGGCTGGTGACCGGCTACGCCCTGGGCGTTGCCATCGGCGCACCGTTCATGGCCATGGCCACCGCCAAACTCCCGCGCAAAGCGGCGCTGGTCACGCTGATGGGGATCTTCATCATCGGCAACCTGCTCTGCGCCGTCGCGGCCGATTACAACATTTTGATGTTCGCCCGCGTGATCACTGCGCTGTGCCACGGTGCGTTCTTCGGCATCGGCTCGGTCGTCGCAGCCGGCCTGGTTCCGGCCAACCGCCGAGCATCGGCCGTCGCGCTGATGTTCACCGGCCTGACCCTTGCCAACGTCCTCGGCGTGCCCCTGGGCACCGCGCTCGGACAACAGGCGGGCTGGCGCTCGACTTTCTTCGCGGTCACCGTGATCGGCGTCATTGCCTTCATCGGCCTGATCCGTTTCCTGCCGGCCAAGCGCGACGAAGAGAAACTCGACATGCGGGCTGAACTCGGTGCGCTCAAAGGTGCCGGGATCTGGCTGTCGCTGAGCATGACCGCACTGTTTGCCGCTTCGGTGTTCGCGCTGTTCACCTACGTCGCGCCGTTGTTGGGGGAGATCACCGGCGTATCGCCGCTGGGCGTGACCTGGACCTTGATGCTGATCGGGCTGGGCCTGACCGCCGGCAACATCATCGGCGGCAAGCTGGCGGATCGCCGCTTGGCCGCCACGCTGATCGGCGTATTCATTGCCATGGCCGTGACGTCCACTGTCCTGACCTGGACCAGCGTTGCGCTGATCCCGGCTGAAATCACCCTCTTCCTCTGGGCCACCGCCTGTTTCGCCGCTGTGCCTGCCTTGCAGATTAACGTAGTGACCTTCGGCAAGGACGCACCGAACCTGGTGTCGACCCTGAACATCGGTGCCTTCAACGTCGGCAACGCGTTGGGCGCATGGGTCGGCGGCAGCGTCATCGCCCACGGCTACGGCCTGACCAGCGTGCCCCTCGCCGCCGGTGGCCTGGCGATCCTGGCGCTGATTGTGACCCTGATCAATTTCCGTCAGCGCGGCGACGGCGAACTGGCCGCTGCGACGAACTGATTTCAACGCTTCAAAACTGCGGATTCACCCACTACCCAACGCATTGAGGATATCCCCGATGAGCACAATTTTTGACCCGATCAAGATGGGCGAGCTGGAGCTGGCCAACCGGATCGTCATGGCGCCGCTCACCCGTTGCCGCGCCGACGAAGGCCGCGTACCGAACGCGATGATGGCCGAGTACTACGTGCAGCGCGCCACAGCCGGCCTGATCATCAGCGAAGCAACGTCGGTCACGCCGATGGGCGTCGGCTACCCGGACACGCCCGGTATCTGGTCCAACGATCAGGTTCGCGGCTGGAGCAACATCACCAAGGCCGTTCACGCCGCGGGCAGCAAAATGGTGTTGCAACTGTGGCACGTCGGCCGTGTGTCGCACCCCATCTACCTGAACGGCGAGACGCCCGTCGCACCGAGCGCGATTCAACCAAAAGGCCACGTGAGCCTGGTGCGCCCGCTGTCTGACTACGTGACGCCTCGTGCGCTGGAACTGGCTGAAATCGACGACATCATCGACGCCTACCGCGTCGGTGCCGAGAACGCCAAGGCCGCCGGGTTCGATGGCGTGGAAATCCACGGCGCCAACGGTTACCTGCTCGATCAGTTCCTGCAAAGCAGCACCAACACGCGCACCGACCGCTACGGCGGCTCGCTGGAAAACCGCGCGCGCTTGCTGCTGGAAGTGACCGACGCCGCCATCGAAGTCTGGGGCGCAGGCCGTGTCGGCGTGCACCTGGCACCTCGCGCCGACTCCCACGACATGGGCGACGACAACCTGGCTGAGACCTTCACCTACGTCGCGCAGGAACTGGGCAAACGCGGCATCGCGTTCATCTGCGCCCGTGAGCGCGAGCTGGACGACAGCCTGAGCCCACGTTTGAAAGAGGCGTTTGGTGGGGCGTTCATCGCCAACGAGAAATTCACCAAACAGAGCGCCAATGAGTGGCTGGCGAGCGGCAAAGCGGATGCGGTGGCCTTCGGTGTGCCGTTCATTGCCAACCCCGATCTGCCTGCACGCCTGGCCAAGGATGCTCCGCTGAACGAGCCGCACCCTGAAACGTTTTATGGGAAAGGGGCTGTGGGGTATATCGATTATCCAACGCTGTAATCAGCGTATCTGGATTGAATGATCGTTCCTACGCTCCGCGTGGTAACGCAGCGACTGACGCTCCGCGTCCACTTGGACGCAGAGCGTCTTGGCCCTGCATTCCCACGCGAAGCGTGGGGACGATCACAGATAAACCGTATGCACGGGTCCTGCTGCCGGTTCCCGGCAGATCGCGGGACAAAGTGGAGCGCCACCCCGGCAGCTCCTGCGCTTTGCTCAGAGCGCCTACTGACCCCGCGCGTTAATCTGCTGCGACAACGTCTGAATCTGACTCTGCAAGGTATTGAGACTGCGCGTCATCTGCCCGCGAAACGCATCGAATTCCGCCGTGCTCGCGCCCGAAGAAGCCGCCTGCGCCGGACGATTGTCCTGCTCGCTCTTGAGCACAATCATGTCCTGCTCCAGACGCTCGATCGCCTGACTGTTATTACTCTTCTTCAAATTCGCCACATCGGCACTCAGGCTCTTGAGTTCAGAATCCAGACGATCCTGCTGCGACTGCGACGACTTGCTGTCAGGCATCGCCGCCTTCAACGCACCCAGCTCGGTCGCGACCGTCTTCAACTGATCCTGCAACTGCTGATTGGTCGCCTGCTGCTGCGTCGCTTGAGCGGCAATCTGCTCCAGGCGCTTGTCCAGGCCGCCCTGCAACCCCGCAACGCCTTGCTGCTGCTTGTTTTGGTCAGCGAGTTGATCCTGCAACTGCTTGATCTGCGCCTTCAGCGCTTCACCGCCACTGTTGGCAACGGATTCAGTGGCGACGACCTTGCCGGAAATGTCCTGCAGGCGCCCCGCCGCTTCCTCGCTGATGCGCGCAAAGCTTTCCTGGGTGGCGACAAGTTGCTGTTCCATTAATGAAACCTGCTGAAAACTCCACCAGCCCAAACCACAGAACGCGATGAACAGCGCCCCGATCAAGGCCCACAAAGCGCCCGTGCCCGGGGCTTTGACCTTGACCACCGGTGTGGTCCGCGAATACACCGTGGTGCGCTCACGGGCACCGGCGGTCGGGATGAAGTCATCGTCGTCATCTTTGGCGCTGAGGCTCGGCACATCATCGATGTCGTCATACGGATCTTTGCGCATGTGTTTCCCTTTGAAGACCGCTGAATCTGAATGGCGGCAGTATAACCGCGACACGTAGGACCCTATGAATCGCCGGCCGTTTTAAACGGCCTGGCCGTGCTGCGCCTTCCACCAGCCACAGAACTCATCCAGCGCGGTCCAGACGCTGACGTTGGGCTGGTAATCCAGATAATACTGGGCGCGGCTGATATCAAGCGTGAAATCTCGGTTCATGACCTGCATCCCCACTCTAGACAGCGTAGGTTCAGGTCGGCCGGGCCAGAGCAGGCAGGCCGCTTCGTTGATCGCCGCCGCGCTGTAGGCCAGCCCGTACGAGCGATAGCGCGTGACAGGCGGCAACTGCATCTGACGCAGGACGTAATTGACCACGTCCCAGAGGGGAATCGGCGTGCCATTGCTGATGTTGTAGGCCTTGCCCAGTGCCGCCCCCGTCGCCAGCAAACTGCTGAGGATCGCCTCGTTCAGGTTCTGAATGCTGGTGAAATCGACCTTATTCAAGCCATTGCCGATGATCGACAGGCGTTTCTTGCGCTGCATCTGCATCAGCCTCGGGAAGATGCTGGTGTCTCCCGCGCCGGTGACGAAGCGAGGACGCAACGCAATGACTTCAAGCCCGAACTCCGTGGCGCCAAACACCTTTTGCTCGGCCAGGTACTTGGTCGCGGCATAGTGATTGTGGAAGCGCTTGGGAATCTGTTCTTCACGAATATTCAGGTGCGACTGCCCATCGAAATAGATCGATGGCGAGGACAAGTGCACCAGCCGGCGGACATGTTGCTTGAGACAGGCTTCAACGACGTTTTCAGTGACCTGAACGTTGCCCTCATGGAAGTCCTGACGGCGTCCCCAGGTGCCGACAGCCCCCGCGCAATGGACGACCGCCTCGACGTCGTCGCACAGGGCGTGCACCAGCTCTGGATCACTCAAGTCGCCTTGAATGAATTCGGCGCCGCGCCGCACCAGATGCTCAACGCCCTCTGCTCGACGGCCGTTGACCCGGACGCTCAATCCCTGCTCCAGGGCAAAACGCGCAAAGCGTCCGCCGATGAAGCCGCTCGCGCCGGTGACCAGAATCTTCATTTACCGCTCCGTTCAAAATAAATATGCACAACATAGGCTCGCGAGGCCGGTTCCTGCACGGCGCAGGAATCTCTGGCGTCAGTGATCTCTGTGGGAGCGAATTCATTCGCAATGCGGTTTTGCGAACGACATATCTTCGCAGGCTGATCAGCCCTATCGCGAATGAATTCGCTCCCACAGGTCTTGCAACCAACCAAGAAACCTCAGCGTCTGCACTGACGCTCACGGCGCTGCCAGCGGCACCAACCATTGACCGGCTTTCTTCGCCAGATGATCAGTCAACTGCGTCAACAACTGCCCGCCATTGCGCCAATGATGCCAGTACAAGGGCACATCGATGCAGCGATCGCTCAACAATTCCACGAGTTTGCCGCTCGCCAGTTGCTCTCGCACCTGCAATTCAGGCACCAGGCCCCAGCCCATTCCGGATTCCGTCATGCGAATGAAACCTTCGGACGACGGGCACAGATGATGCTCGAAGCCGCCCTCGACACCCAGCGAGGCCAGGTAGCGATGCTGAAGAAAGTCATCCGGCCCGAAGACCATCGCCGGTGAACGTGCCAGCGCCTGAGCCGTGACGCCATTCGGAAAATGCCGCGCGATAAAGGCCGGGCTGGCCAACGCACGATAGCGCATGGCGCCCAGCAGCAAACTGCGCGCCCCCGCCACCGGGCGTTCGCTGCCACACAGGCAGGCCGCCACTTCACCGGCACGCATGCGCTTGAGGCCAACGTCCTGATCCTCCACCACCAGATCGGTCAGCAACCGGTGTTCGGCACAAAAATCCCCCACCGCCAGCGCCCACCAGGTGGCCAGGCTGTCGGCGTTCAAGGCAATGCGCAGACGTTCCGGAACGCCACCTTCGTCAAGCGCCGGGACCACGCTTTGCAGGTCTCGCTCCAGCAACCGAACCTGTTGAACGTGGTTCAGCAGGCGCCGACCAATGTCAGTGGGGCTGGGCGGCGTCGCCCTTACCAGCACTGGCTGACCGATCCGTGCCTCCAGTAACTTGATCCGCTGTGAGACGGCGGACTGCGACAGGCCCAGAACCTGGGCCGCCCGTTCGAAACCCGCCTGCTCAATGACCGCCGCCAGCGCCGAAAGCAACTTGTAGTCAAACATCACTTTTCCTAATGAGCGATGAGCATTATTGGTTTTTCTTATACCGCTCATTGCCCGACACTCGCCACACAAACCTGCTTGCGACGAGAACATCCGATGTCCGGTGAGACTTCCCTCAACGTGCTGCTGCGCAGCATGAGCCCACAACTGAACGACGGTGAATATGTGTTCGCCAGCGTGCCCGACGGAAGCGATCTCCAGAGCGCGCAGGTCATAGGCAGCTTCCGCGAGCAGGAGGGGCTGACCGTTATTGTTGAACGACAGCAGGCCGAATCACTGGGCCTCGCCTGCGGCTACGTCATGGCATGGATCACCTTGACCGTGCACTCGTCATTGGAGGCCGTGGGGCTGACCGCAGCGTTTGCCAGCGCGTTGGGAAAAGCAGGCATCAGCTGCAATGTGATCGCGGGCTTCTATCACGATCATTTGTTCGTGGGAAAAGATGACGCGCACAAAGCCATGACGGTACTGCGCGAACTGGCCACCAGCGCCCACTGATTCACTTCACGGAGCGATACCTCATGTGGCAGAGCTACCTCAACGGCCTGTTGGTTGCGTTCGGCCTGATCATGGCCATTGGCACCCAGAATGCCTACGTCCTGGCGCAAAGCCTGCGTCGCGAGCATCACCTGTCGGTCGCGCTGTTGTGCATTGTGTGCGATGCGATCCTGGTCGCCGCCGGCGTGTTCGGACTGGCGAATGTGCTGGCGCACAACCCGACATTGCTGGCCGTCGCGCGCTGGGGCGGCGTGGTGTTTCTGCTGTGGTACGGCAGCAAAGCCCTGCGCCGCGCCCTGTCACCGCAAAGCCTGCAACAGGGCGACGCCGACGGTCAGCGTTCGCGCCGCGCCGTGTTGCTGACGGCATTGGCAGTCACCCTCCTCAACCCGCACGTTTATCTCGACACGGTTCTGTTGATCGGCTCCCTCGGAGCGCAGCAGACAGAACCGGGCGCCTACGTGGCCGGTGCCGCCAGTGCGTCATTGCTGTGGTTCTCGACGCTGGCGATCGGCGCAGCCTGGCTCGCGCCGTGGCTCGCACGACCGGCGACATGGCGCCTGCTGGATCTGATGGTCGCCGCAATGATGTTCAGTGTCGCGATGCAGTTGATCCGAACCGCCTGATTATTTACAGGCGCGGCGACTCATCAAAAATATCCATCATTTCCCGCGCAACGCTCTGGAACCTCTATCCCACACAGTTGTTGCGTGGTTATGGGCCGGACCCGGTGCTATGATCCAAAACCCTGCGCCGCAAAGAGTAAAAGACTCTCCGGCGTATGTTCTGTCTGGCCGCCCGTGATCGGCCTTGCGCAAACCGCAACTGACCTGATTAGGAGAATTACCATGGCTTTCGAATTGCCTCCGCTGCCGTACGCTCATGATGCTCTGGCACCGCACATCTCCAAGGAAACTCTGGAATACCACCACGACAAGCACCACAACACCTACGTCGTGAACCTGAACAACCTGGTGCCAGGCACCGAGTTCGAAGGCAAGACCCTGGAAGAAATCGTCAAGTCTTCCTCGGGCGGTATCTTCAACAACGCAGCCCAGGTCTGGAACCACACTTTCTACTGGAACTGCCTGGCGCCAAACGCCGGCGGCCAACCGACCGGCGCACTGGCTGATGCCATCAACGCTGCGTTCGGTTCCTTCGACAAGTTCAAGGAAGAGTTCAGCAAGACCTCCATCGGCACCTTCGGCTCCGGCTGGGGCTGGCTGGTGAAGAAAGCTGACGGCTCCCTGGCGCTGGCCAGCACCATCGGCGCCGGCAACCCGCTGACCAGCGGCGACACCCCGCTGCTGACCTGCGACGTCTGGGAACACGCTTACTACATCGACTACCGCAACCTGCGTCCAAAATACGTCGAGGCGTTCTGGAACCTGGTGAACTGGAAGTTCGTTGCTGAGCAGTTCGAAGGCAAAGCCTTCACCGCCTGATTACCGCATCTAAGCGCGGTTTAGAGAAAAACCCGGCATTGCCGGGTTTTTTTTCGCCTTCTGTTCATCCTTTATGTATTGTCAGAAAGCGATAGCGGACTAATATCAGTTTCGTCCGAATCGATGAAAAGAGGCTCAAGTTCCGCGCCCTGTTTACCGACACAGTACCGATAGCCTTACTTGCCTGCATGTGGATCGTTATCTGAATGAAACAGGTCAGGTGTGTATCGAAACCTTGACCCCATGGCCTGCATTGCCAATGCTTGCATACAGTCACCCGCTATCAGCATGGATGAAGGAATGCCCATTTGAAGCTGGAACTCAAGAACAGCTTGTCGGTGAAGCTGCTGCGTGTGGTGTTGCTTTCAGCGCTCGTCGTGGGCGTTGTGCTCAGCTGCGCACAGATTGTCTACGACGCCTACAAGACCCGGCAGGCCGTCGCCACTGACGCCGAGCGGATTCTCGACATGTTCCGTGACCCGTCGACACAGGCTGTTTATAGCCTGGACCGGGAAATGGGCATGCAGGTCATCGAGGGCCTGTTTCAGGACAAGGCCGTACGCATGGCATCTATTGGCCATCCCAATGAGACCCTGCTTGCAGAAAAGACCCGTGACCTAAAACCCTCGCCGACGCGTTGGCTGACCGACCCGATTCTCGGCCAGGAACGCAGCTTCACCACGCAGTTGGTCGGCCGCAGCCCATACAGCGAATATTACGGCGATCTGCGCATCACCCTCGACACCGCGACCTATGGCGAGGGCTTTCTCGTCAATTCGATGATCATCTTCATTTCCGGCGTGCTGCGCGCTCTGGCGATGGGGTTGGTGTTGTATCTGGTCTATCACTGGCTGCTCACCAAACCGCTGTCGCGCATCATCGAACACCTGACGAGCATCAATCCCGACCGGCCCAGCGAACACCAGTTGCCACTGCTCAAAGGTCACGAGAAGAACGAGTTGGGGCTCTGGGTCAACACCGCCAACGAACTGCTGGCCTCCATTGAGCGCAACACTCACCTGCGTCACGAGGCGGAATCCAGCCTGCTGCGCATGGCCCAATATGACTTTCTGACCGGGCTGCCTAATCGCCAACAGCTGCAACAGCAACTGGACAAGATCCTGATCGATGCCGGACGCGTGCAACATCGGGTTGCCGTGCTGTGCGTCGGCCTCGATGACTTCAAGGGCATCAACGAACAATTCAGTTATCAGGCGGGCGACCAACTGCTGTTGGCGCTGGCCGACCGTCTGCGTGGACACAGCGGCCGTCTGGGCGCACTCGCGCGCTTGGGTGGCGACCAATTCGCGCTGGTGCAGGCGGACATCGAACAACCGTACGAAGCAGCGGAGCTGGCACAGAACATCCTCGATGATCTGGAAGCGCCGTTCGCCGTCGATCAGCAGGAAATCCGTCTGCGCGCGACCATCGGCATCACGCTGTTCCCCGAGGATGGCGATAGCACTGAAAAGCTGCTGCAAAAAGCCGAGCAGACCATGACCCTGGCGAAGACGCGCTCGCGCAATCGCTACCAGTTCTACATCGCCAGCGTCGACAGCGAGATGCGCCGTCGCCGTGAGCTTGAAAAAGACTTGCGCGAAGCCTTGGTGCGCAACCAGTTCCATCTGGTCTACCAGCCTCAGATCAGCTATCGCGACCATCGCGTCGTCGGCGTCGAGGCTCTGATTCGCTGGATTCACCCTGAGCACGGTTTCGTCCCGCCCGATCAATTCATTCCGTTGGCCGAACAGAACGGCACCATCATTGCCATCGGCGAGTGGGTCCTGGACCAGGCGTGCAAACAGTTGCGCGAGTGGCACGATCAGGGCTTCAGCGAGCTGCGCATGGCGGTGAACCTGTCCACCGTGCAACTGCACCACTCCGAGCTGCCTCGGGTGGTCAACAACCTGCTGCAGATCTACCGGCTGCCGCCGCGCAGTCTTGAGCTTGAGGTCACCGAAACCGGTCTGATGGAAGACATCAGCACCGCCGCCCAGCACCTGCTCAGCCTGCGTCGTTCGGGCGCGCTGATTGCCATCGACGACTTCGGGACCGGGTATTCGTCCCTGAGCTATCTGAAAAGCCTGCCGCTGGACAAGATCAAGATCGACAAGAGCTTCGTGCAGGACCTGATCGACGACGATGACGACGCCACCATCGTGCGCGCCATCATCCAGCTCGGCAAAAGCCTGGGCATGCAGGTCATCGCCGAGGGCGTGGAAACCACGGAGCAAGAGGCGTACATCATCTCCGAGGGCTGCCACGAAGGTCAGGGCTACTTCTACAGCAAGCCACTGCCGGCGCGGGAGCTGCTGTCCTATCTGAAGCAAGCGCAGCGGACGCATGTGGGGGTTTTATAGGCACCGCCACGCTTTTGTAGGAACGCACTTGCCCGCGAACGCGTCGGGCCATCAAGTACCAATGCACCTGACCAGAAACGGTCGCGATCCAGGGCGTTCCTGCTGAGCGTCACGCCCGGCAGGCCCTGAAACGCCTTGTAACAGCTTGAAATACCTCCTCCTCCCGCGTCGCGGCGTTTTGCCTTTACACAGAATGCAAATCTTTCGCATTATGTCGCAGCTTTTTCTGGCGCTCGCCACCGTTTACACACTCTTTCCGACGCAGGATTCCGTCATGATTCGTATGCCCCTGGCAACCGCAAGTCTGCTGGCCATCGCTATCTCTCTGGCCGGTTGTGACCAAGGCAAGGACAAGCCCGCTGCCGCCGCGCCCTCCCCGACGCCTGCCGCAGCCGCGCCGGCTCCTGCAGCAGCGCCAGCCGCCGCGCCGGCCCAGACCAGCGATGCTGCCACCAAGGCCGTGGTCGCGAATTACGCGAACATCGTCTTCGCCGTGTTCAGCGACGCCGAATCCACCGCCAAGACCTTGCGGACCGCTGTCGACACCTTCCTCGCCAACCCGAACGATCAGAACTTGAAAGCCGCGCGCGATGCCTGGGTTGCGGCCCGTGTGCCGTACATGCAGAGCGAAGTGTTCCGCTTCGGCAACACCATCATCGACGACTGGGAAGGTCAGGTGAACGCCTGGCCGCTGGACGAAGGCCTGATCGATTACGTGGCCAAGGATTACCAGCATGCACTGGGCAACCCAGGCGCGACCGCGAACATCATCGCCAACAAATCGGTACAGGTCGGTGAAGACAAGGTCGACGTCACCGAAATCACGCCTGAAAAGCTGGCCAGCCTGAACGAGCTGGGCGGGTCCGAAGCCAACGTCGCCACCGGTTACCACGCGATCGAATTCCTGCTCTGGGGCCAGGACCTGCACGGCAACGGCCCGGGCGCAGGCGAACGCCCTGCCAGCGACTACGTCGAAGGCAAAGGCGGCACCGGCGGTCACAATGATCGTCGTCGTGCGTACCTGAAAGCCGCCACCGACCTGCTGGTCAGCGACCTGGAAGAGATGGTCAATAACTGGAAACCGGGCGTTGCCGACAACTACCGCGCCACGCTGGAAGCAGAGCCGGCTGAAAGCGGCCTGCGCAAAATGCTGTTCGGCATGGGCAGCCTGTCCCTGGGCGAGCTGGCGGGCGAGCGCATGAAGGTGGCGCTGGAGGCCAACTCCAGCGAGGACGAACACGACTGCTTCAGCGACAACACCCACAACTCGCACTTCTACAACGGCCTGGGCATCCGCAACGTTTATCTGGGTGAATACACCCGCGTAGACGGCACCAAGGTCAGCGGTCCAAGCCTGTCCTCGCTGGTCGCCAAGGCCGACGCCGCGACCGACAGCACCGTGCGCGCCGACCTGGACGCCACCCAGGCAAAACTGCAAGCGATCGTCGATCATGCCAACAAGGGTGAACACTTCGACCAGTTGATCGCAGCGGGCAACACCGCGGGCAATCAGGTCGTTCGTGACGCCATCGCGGCACTGGTCAAGCAGACCGGCGCCATCGAACAAGCCGCCGGCAAGCTGGGCATCACCGACCTGAACCCGGACAACGCCGATCACGAATTCTGATTGGCGCCGTTGGTGCTCCGACGATCCTGATCTAAGCCTGCCAGGCACTCGCCAAAGCGCGCGTCGATGATCGTCAAAGAAGGCCGACCCGTCAGCGGGTCGGCCTTTTTTTGACCTCAAAAAAACCGTCAAACCCCCTGTAAATACAGGGCTTCTGAAGACCGATCCGTAAGTTATGTAGGGCGTTTCCTGTTCGCTCTGTGTCGGATTGAACGCGCTTTATTCGCCGTCGATCATGCGCACTTCCTTGACCCCACCCTATCCAGGAGGAGACAGAAAGTGCCCAAGAGAAACAATAAAAGGCGCCGCGTCAGCAAGCTCAAAGCCAATGACTATGGCATCCATTTGTTGGTCGGCATCAAGGGGCCTCGTGCCTGGAAAGTGACGATCTACCGTGATGGAAGAACCTTCAACAGACTGTTCTCATTCTCTCGCTACGGCGGACGCGAAGCCGCTCGCAAAGCGGCAGACGTCTGCCGCGACCAATTGCTGCTCGAACACCTGCCCAAGCTCAGCCGAGACATCCGTCAACGCATCATCTCAACCAACACCAGCGGTTATCCCGGCGTGCATTACCGCTGCTACACCGGCATTGCCTATTGGGTGGCGCGCACGACGCTGCGAAATGGCAGCAGCGTGACCAAGTCGTTCAGGGTCGAACACTACGGCTACGAGAGAGCTAAGGAACTCGCCATTCGTGAGCGCGAGCGGCAGCTCGACAGCATTGGCGATTACCGCTCGTTCAAGGTGATAGAAGGCGAGCGGCGACTCATGCAACTGCTGGTGGAGAACCCTGCACTGCAAATCTCCGGACTCTGATTGACCATTTGCCGCCAAATCTCCGGGGTGGCGGCAAATTGGTTACAACACGTTTCGAGAGAGGCTTACAAACGCAAATCCCTCTTATTCCTCAAGAACGGGGCTGGTAAGCTTGCTCGCCCCGATTTCCACCCCTTTGCAGGATGTGTATGACTGCGCGGTTCCGTCTCTGGCTCTTCCTGCTGATGGCTTCGGCCATTGGCGGGTGCGATGACGCCCCGCGTTTCACCGCTGCCGAGCCAGGCGAGGCGCAATCCGGCGGCGCGACCACCGTCCACAAAAAAGACCGCACGGCGTTTTCCCTTCCGTCCGCCAACCTGTCACCGACCCGGCGGCTGGACTTCAGCGTCGGCAACAGCTTTTTCCGCAACCCCTGGGTCATCGCGCCCTCGACCACCACCGCGCGAGACGGCCTGGGCCCCCTGTTCAACACCAACGCCTGCCAGAACTGCCATATCAAGGACGGCCGCGGACACCCGCCCGAGCCGGGCGCCGACAACGCTGTGTCAATGCTCGTGCGCCTGTCGATTCCCGATGAGCCTGCTTACGCAGAGCACATCAAGCGTCTGGGGCTGACGCCCGAGCCGGTCTATGGCACACAGCTGCAGGACATGGCGATTCCCGGCGTCACACCCGAAGGCAACGTGCGCGTGGAATACGACGCCATGACCGTGCATTTCCGTGACGGTACGCCCGCGCATCTGCGTCGCCCTACCCTGCAGATCACCCAGCTCGGTTACGGGGCAATGCACCCGCAGACCCGCGCCTCGGCCCGCATCGCGCCGCCCATGATCGGCCTGGGTCTGCTGGAGGCCATTCCAGAAGCAGCGATTCTGGCAAACGCGAATCCTGATGACAGCAAAGGCACCGGCATCACCGGCACGCCCAACTGGGTCTGGGACGACGCACAGCAGAAAACCGTTCTCGGTCGGTTTGGCTGGAAAGCCTCGCAGCCCAGTATCGAGCAGCAAAATGCCCATGCCCTCGCGGGCGACATGGGGCTGACCTCGAGCCTCAAGACCGTGGATGACTGCACACCGTCGCAGACGGCCTGCCTTGACGCGCCCAATGGCCAGGGCCCCGATGGCGAGCCGGAAGTCAGTGACAACATTCTGCGGCTGATCACGTTCTACACCCGCAACCTGGGCGTGCCCGCGCGCCGTGACGTGGCCGGTTCGCAAGTCCTGGCCGGCAAGAACCTGTTTTTCAAGGCCGGTTGCCAGCAGTGCCACACGCCGCAGTTCACGACCGCGGCCAACGCTGCAGAGCCGGAGCTCGCCAACCAGGTAATCCGCCCTTACACCGACCTGTTGCTGCACGACATGGGCGAAGGCCTCGCCGACAACCTCACCGAATTCCAGGCCAACGGGCAGCAATGGCGAACCCCGCCGTTGTGGGGCATCGGACTGACTCAGACCGTCAGTGGCCATACCCGGTTTCTGCACGATGGCCGCGCCCGCAACCTCATGGAAGCCGTACTGTGGCACGGCGGCGAAGCATTGCCCGCGCAGCGTCAGGTGCTGGCGTTCGATGCACAACAGCGGGCAGCGCTTCTGGCGTTCCTGAATTCCCTTTAAACGTATTATCCGAAAGATAAGGAGCCGGACATGTTCCGTCCCAAGCTGTTGCTCACCAGCCTCGCAGCGCTCGCGCTGGGTGCTTGCGCGCCCGCAGACCCGCAGGCCGTGACGTCTGCCGCCATCGCCAAGCAAGTGATACTGCCAACTTACAGCCGCTGGGTCGACGCTGACCGGCAACTGGCGGTCAGTGCGCTGGCGTTCTGTCAGGGCAAGAGCGACCTGGACACCGCGCGGGCCGACTTCCTCCATGCACAGAAAGCCTGGGCCGAACTGCAGCCGCTGCTGATCGGGCCGCTGGCCGAAGGCAACCGCTCATGGCAGATACAGTTCTGGCCGGACAAGAAGAACCTGGTGGGCCGTCAGGTCGAGCAACTGGTGACCGCTCAGCCTCAGATCAGCGCCGATGCACTGGCGAAATCCAGCGTCGTCGTTCAGGGATTGTCGGCGTATGAATACATCCTGTTCGATGCCGAAATCGACATGGCGAGCACTGATCAGAAAGCGCGCTACTGCCCGCTCCTGGTCGCGATCGGAGAACGCCAGAAAACCCTCGCGCAAGAGATTCTGGACGGCTGGAACAGCACCGACGGCATGCTCGCGCAACTGAGCAAGTTTCCGAACCCGCGCTACGCCGACTCCCACGAGGCCATCGCTGAACTGTTGCGCGTGCAGGTCACCGCGCTGGATAGCCTGAAGAAAAAACTCGGCACACCGCTGGGTCGCCAGACCAAGGGCCTGCCGCAACCTTTCCAGGCCGAATCGTGGCGCAGCAAGGCGTCGCTGAGCAGTCTGCAAGCCGGTCTCGCCAGCGCCGAAACAGTCTGGTCGGGCGTGGACAACAAGGGCCTGCGTGGCCTGTTGCCTGCGGAGCAAAAGCCGCTGGCTGACAAGATCGACGCTGCCTACGCTGACAGCCAGAAGCAACTGGCGGCGCTCAAACCGCCACTGGTCGAGCTGTTGGCCACCGAGCAAGGCCGTCAGCAGTTGAACGCGTTCTACGACAGCCTCAACAAGGTGCATCGCCTGCACGAAGGCGAACTCGCCAAAGCACTGGGCATTCAGCTTGGCTTCAATGCCAATGATGGTGACTGATATGTTGCGACGTCAGGCTCTGGCTCTCGGCAGCCTTGTTCTCAGCGCCTGTACCTTGGGTGGATGGACGCTGTTCAAAAAGAAAGGCGAAAGCCCGCTGCTGCTGTCTGCCCGAGATGACAGCGATGGCAAGCACTACGCCGTGGGGTATCGCGTGGACGGCACTCAGGTCTTCGCTACACCGGTGGCCCAGCGTTGCCACGACATCATCAATCATCCGCAACGGCCGATCGCGTTGTTCGTCGCCCGCAGGCCGGGCACCGAGAGTTACCTGATCGACCTGCGCGACGGTCGTCTGTTGCAGACCATCACCTCGAAGCCGAATCGGCATTTCTACGGCCATGCAGTCATTCACAAAGACGGCGAATGGCTGTACGCCACCGAAAACGACACCACCGATCCGGGACGTGGACTGCTCGGCGTCTACCGGTTCATCGGGGATCGCCTGGAGCACAGCGGTGAGATCCCCACCCACGGCATAGGGCCGCATCAGGTCTCCTGGATGCCTGACGGCGAGACGCTGGCGGTCGCCAACGGCGGTATTCGTACCGAGGCCGAAAGCCGGGTCGACATGAACCTGAATGCCATGGAACCGAGCCTGGTCCTGATGCAACGGGACGGCACACTGTTGAGCAAGGAAATCTTGTCCCAATCGATGAACAGCGTGCGCCACATGGCGATTGCCACTGACGGCACCCTCGTTACCGGTCAACAGTTCATGGGGCCGTCCCATGAGTCTGCCGAGCTGCTGGCGATCAAACGGCCGGGGCAGCCGTTTCAGGCCTTTCCGGTGGCCGAGCAACAGTTGCAAGCGATGGCGCACTACACCGCGAGCGTGGCCATCCACAGCGAGTTACGGCTGGTCGCCTTAACAGCACCGCGCGGCAATTGTTTCTTTATCTGGGACCTGGACAGCGGCGCCGTCCGCCTGGATGCCCCGCTGCCTGATTGCGCGGGTGTCGGCGCCGTCGCCGATGGCTTTGTCGTCACCTCAGGCCAGGGCCGATGCCGCTTTTACGATTGCCGCCAGAGCGCACTGGTCGCCCAGCCACTGGCGTTGCCGGCGGGATTGTGGGACAACCATTTGCATCTGGTGTGAGTTTTTCGGGTTGACTTGAGGGCATCAAAGTCGCCTGATTCATCTGTTTTCCAAGGAAGTGGAATATGTTGCGTCGCCGCATGTTGATCATGTTGGGTGTTGTCGTCATCGTGGTGCTGGCCCTGGGCGGGTACAAGGCATTTTCGATCTACAAGCAGATCCAGCAATTCACCGCCCCCAAGCCGCCGATCAATGTCGCGGTCGCAGTGGTGCAAGAACGCGCCTGGCAAAGTCGCCTGCCCGCCATTGGCACGCTCAAGGCTTTGCAGGGCGTGGACCTGGCGCTGGAAATCTCCGGCACGGTCAAGGCCTTGCAGTTCGAATCCGGCCAGAAGGTCAAGGTCGGCCAGCCGCTCGTGCAACTCGACAGCGATGTGGAGAAGGGTCTGCTCGGCACCGCCGAGGCTGATTTGGGTCTGGCGCAACTGGACTTCGCTCGCGGCAGCAAACTGGTGGGCGATGGTTCCATTTCCAGAGGCGATTTCGACAAACTCGCCGCCACGCAGAAAAAAGCGGCGGCCAGTGTCGCGCAACTGAATGCCTCGCTGGCCAAGAAACGCATTCTCGCGCCCTTCAGCGGCACCATCGGCATTCGTCAGGTGGATGTGGGCGATTACCTCGCCAGCGGTACGGTCATCGCCACCCTTCAAGACCTGACCAGCCTCTACGCCGACTTCTTCGTGCCGGAACAGGTGCTGCCAAAACTGGCCCTCGGTCAGCAGGTGCAGGTCAGCGTCACGGCTTATCCTGACGCTGTGTTCACTGCCAGCATCAGCGCCATTAACCCCAAGGTCGAAGATGCCACGCGTAACGTGCTCGTGCGCGCCACGCTGCCCAACCCCGACAGCAAGTTGCTGCCCGGCATGTTCGCCAATCTGCAGGTCATCCTCGGGCAGGATGCACAGCAACTGGTGGTGCCGGAAAGCACCATTACCTACACGCTGTACGGCAACTCGGTGTATGTCGTCGTGCCGAAGAACGGCACTGACGGTCAGCCGGAAAAAAACGACAAGGGTGAACCGCAACTGGCCGTCGAACGACGTTTCGTGACCACCGGCGAGCGCCGTGGAGGGCTGGTGATCATCAGCAAGGGATTGAAAGCAGGCGAGCAAGTGGTGACCGGCGGCCAGCTCAAGCTGGACAACGGCACTCATGTCGCCATCAGCGCCGATCAGGCTGCGCCCGCAGAGCAGAACAGCCAACCCAAGGTTGACTGATCACAGCTGACGGCTCGAAGGAGCTTTCAAAGGAACGTTCATGGCATTCACAGACCCGTTCATCCGCCGCCCTGTCCTCGCCAGCGTGATCAGCCTGCTGATTGTGCTGCTGGGCTTTCAGGCGTTCAGCAAACTGACCATCCGCCAATACCCGCAGATGGAAAACGCCCTGATCACGGTGACCACGGCGTACCCCGGCGCCAACGCCGAAACCATCCAGGGCTACATCACCCAACCGCTGCAGCAAAGTCTGGCCAGCGCCGAAGGCATCGACTACATGACCTCGGTCAGTCGGCAGAACTTCTCGGTGATCTCGATCTACGCGCGCATCGGCGCCAACACCGACCGCCTCTACACCGAGCTGCTGGCCAAGGCCAACGAAGTCAAAAACAAGCTGCCTCAGGACGCTGAAGACCCAGTGCTCAGCAAGGAAGCGGCCGATGCCTCGGCGCTCATGTACATCAGTTTCTACAGCTCGGAACTGAACAATCCGCAGATCACCGATTACCTGTCCCGCGTCATTCAGCCAAAGCTGGCCACGCTGCCCGGCATGGCCGAAGCCGAGATTCTCGGCAACCAGGTGTTCGCCATGCGTTTGTGGCTGGACCCGGTCAAGCTTGCAGGCTTTGGGCTGACAGCCACCGATGTGACGGACGCCGTGCGCAAGTACAACTTTTTGTCCGCCGCTGGCGAGGTCAAAGGTGAATACGTGGTGACCAGCGTCAACGCCACCACCGATCTGAAATCCCCGGAGACGTTCGCCGCCATTCCGCTGAAAACCGTCGGTGACAGTCGAGTCTTGCTCGGTGATGTGGCGCGCGTCGAAATGGGCGCTGAAAACTACGACACCGTCAGCTCGTTCGATGGCACGCCCTCGGTGTACATCGGCATCAAGGGCACGCCAAGCTCCAACCCTCTGGACGTGATCAAAGAAGTCCGGCGAATCATGCCGGAACTTGAAAGCCAATTGCCGCCCAGCCTGAAAGTGTCCATCGCCTACGACGCCACCCTGTTCATCCAGGCTTCCATCCATGAAGTGGTGAAAACGCTGATCGAGGCGGTGTTGATCGTCATCGTCGTGGTGTTCCTGTTTCTGGGTGCGCTGCGCTCGGTTCTGATACCGGTGATCACCATTCCGTTATCGATGATCGGCGTGCTGTTCTTCATGCAAGTGATGGGCTACTCGATCAACCTGCTGACGTTGCTGGCCATGGTCTTGGCAATCGGCCTTGTGGTGGACGACGCGATTGTCGTGGTGGAAAACATCCATCGGCATATCGAAGAGGGCAAAACGCCGCTGAACGCCGCGCTGGAGGGCGCACGGGAGATCGCGATGCCGGTGGTGTCGATGACCGTGACCCTGGCCGCCGTTTATGCGCCCATTGGTTTCCTCCAGGGCCTGACGGGCGCGCTGTTCAAGGAATTTGCGTTGACGCTGGCGGGCGCCGTGGTGATTTCCGGCATCGTCGCCCTGACCCTCTCGCCGATGATGTGCGCCGTTCTCCTGCGCCATGACGAGAACCCCAGCGGCCTGGCGCACAAGCTAGACCAGATTTTCGACGGCTTGAAAGTGCGCTATCAGCGTCTACTGCACGGCACATTGAACAGCCGTCCCGTGGTCATCGTCTTCGCCGTGCTGGTGCTGTGCCTGATTCCGGTGTTCCTGAAATTCAGCCAGTCGCAACTCGCGCCCGATGAAGACCAAGGCATCATTTTCATGATCGCCACGTCGCCACAGCCGACCAACCTTGATTACATGAACAAGTACACCGACCAGTTCATCTCCATTTTCAAGGCGTTCCCGGAGTACTACTCGTCCTTCCAGATCAATGGTTTCAACGGCGTACAAAGCGGTGTCGGCGGCTTCCTGCTTAAGCCATGGGACGAGCGCAAGCGCACTCAGATGGAGCTGTTACCCGAGGTACAGGCCAAGCTCGCAGACATCACTGGCCTGCAGATTTTCGGCTTCAACCTGCCGTCGTTGCCGGGAACCGGTGAGGGTCTGCCCTTTCAGTTCGTGATCAATACACCGAACGATTATCCAGCCCTGCTTGAGGTCGTCGACCGGATCAAGAAGCGCGCGACGGAGTCCGGCAAGTTCGCGTTCCTGGATGTGGACCTGGCGTTCGACAAGCCGGAAGTCGTGGTGGATATCGACCGCGCCAAGGCGGCGCAGATGGGCGTTTCGATGCAGGACCTGGGCGGGAGTCTGGCGACCTTGCTGGGCGAAGCGGAGATCAACCGGTTCACCATCGATGGGCGTAGTTACAAGGTCATCGCACAAGTGGAACGGGCTTACCGCGACAACCCCGAGTGGCTGTCGAACTATTACGTGAAAAACAGCGAGGGCACCATGCTTCCACTGTCGACGCTGATCACCGTCAGTGACCGTGCCAGACCGCGCCAGCTCAATCAGTTCCAGCAACTCAACTCCGCCATTATCTCGGGCTTTCCGCTGGTCAGCATGGGCGAAGCCATCGATACAGTGCGGCAAATCGCCGAGGAAGAAGCACCCGCCGGTTTTGCCTACGATTATGCAGGCGCTTCCCGTCAGTACGTGCAGGAAGGCAACGCCTTGTGGGTAACGTTCGGCCTTGCACTGGCCATTATCTTTCTGGTGTTGGCGGCTCAGTTCGAAAGCTTTCGCGATCCGCTGGTGATTCTGGTGACCGTGCCTTTGTCGATCTGCGGCGCCCTGGTCCCGCTGTTCCTCGGCGTATCCACGCTGAATATTTATACCCAAGTGGGCCTGGTGACGTTGATCGGTCTGATCAGCAAGCACGGGATCCTGATCGTCGAATTCGCGAACCAGCTGCGACGCGACAAGGGCCTCGGCGTTCGAGAGGCTGTGGAGGAAGCGGCCGCGATTCGCCTGCGCCCGGTCCTCATGACCACTGCCGCAATGGTGTTCGGCATGGTGCCGCTGATTCTGGCAACCGGCGCCGGGGCAGTCAGCCGCTTCGACATCGGTCTGGTGATCGCGACGGGGATGTCGGTGGGGACGTTGTTTACGTTGTTTGTGTTGCCGTGTGTTTATACGTTGCTGGCTTCGAAGGTTGGCTCGAAGACACCACTTTGATGCCGATCCCTGACAACAGCGCTTAACGCCAATGAAAAGGCCCCGATAAACGGGGCCTTCAGTCAGGTGGTTGCATCAGTGCTGTGGCCCCGATCCCTGTGCCAGACCGAACATCAACAACAACAGATCATGATCGGGTCGCGCCGGCAGCTCTACCTTTGCCACCCGTGGCAAAGGGCAATGCCCTTCGCCGTGGACTGCGCTCAGAATCTGTGGCCTGGGTTGCTCCCAGGCTGCCATGGCAATGGATGCAACACCCAACGCCCCGACCAAAAACAAACCTCGCGCCAGTTCTAACTTCATCGACCTAAACCTTTGATGGGGCTGCCAAACGCCGTCTCGTAAAAGTAGACGAGCTTCTTCCAGTCTGCTGGCTGGAACGACGAATGGCGACGCAGTTGTTTCATGTCGTGCTGAGCCGCGCCATAAGCGGTCAGACGCTGGCGGCACTTCTCTAGGTCCAGCAAGGCGACTTCAGGTTTGGCGTTTGCGCCCTCACCCACCACACGCACAAAAACGTGTTTGATGTAGATGCAGCTGTGCTGCCAGCGGCCCTTGTGCATACGGGCCAGGTTTTCAGCCAGTTCCTTGAGCATCTGCTCGTAAACCGCTTCACCGTACTGCTCGCGGCCGCCCGCTTTGAGCCAGTTTTCGAACTCGTCGTAGCCGTCCAGCGAGGCGGTAACCAGCAGCGCACGCCACTCGTTGTTCTCGTCACGCTCTGCGCCGCAGAAGACCATGCGGGGAACGTTAACGTTGAGTTGGCGCAAGCCTTCCAGCGCATCACGCTCGCGCAGAACCGTCGGACGACCGAACGGATGCAGCCAGCTGCGGTAGATGTGTCCTGTCTGGCGCTTCACATACAGCAGACGACCGTTCTCCGACACGACGCGCTGTACGCCACTTTCCCCTCCGCGGCGTACGTTGGGCTCTTCAACCCACTCACCACGAGTGTTCCAGAAATAGGCAAAACGGTCCTTGGCGGGAACGCTCGACTCTGCTGCAAAATCCACGGCCATCCTGTTACCTCTTACGTAATAGATACACACGCCACATGGCGTACAACGGCAGGAAGTCCAGTCGCTCCTGGATGCGAAATCCTGCCTGTTCAAATTCGGCTTCTACTGTTGCCACCGGTAACACAAAGCGGTTCTGGTAACCCTCTTGCTGACGGTTACGCTCCGCACGTTTGCGCTTCCATGCCTTGAAGTTGCCGTCGACCCAGAGCGATATGATCACGCTGTCACGGGTCACACGGTGAAACTCCTTCAGCAACACCGCTCTGTCCTGAGCGTTTCCAACGTGGTGCAGGAGTCGCATGCAAAAGATGCTGTCGACTGCATTGTCCGGCATATCGATAGCAAACGCAGAAGTCTGCAAGGGTTGTACCCGTTTGACCACCTCAGCGGGCTGTGACTCGCAAGCCGTCTTGACCATGGACGCCGAATTGTCGGCACCGATGATCACGCGATTGGCCTTTTCCGCCAACAATGGCCAGAAACGACCCGCACCGCATGGAAGATCGAGTACCAGTCCGGGCTCACCCGCCAATGCCAACGCGCGTCTGGCCAGTTGTTTGTCGCGACGATCAGACAACCGTCTTGCCAATCCGTCCTTGTGCTTGCGTAAATATTTTTTTGCGTGCTCGTCGTTATATTTACGCGAGAAATCCAGCTCGATCCGTTTGCTCATGGCCGTATCTCCTAAGGGTGATACGACGAAAACTAGGCGGATTTACGTGACTGTCAGGTCATGTAATTGTGAAAAAAACGTCCTTTGGTCGCCGCAAATGTTACGAGGTTTTTCCAGAAGATAGGGCTAGCATAGGGCCATGATCAGCATGATCGCAGCAACATTTACACTCTCTGTACAAACCGCACATTCAAGGGTCAGGGAGATCAGCCGGCCACTTTCCTGAGTTCTACCGTGAACCGGCAGCCATTTGGCTCCATCGTGTCGAGGGTCACCGTCCAGCCCTGGTTCTCGCAAATGCGTTGCACCAGCGACAGGCCCAGCCCCAGGCCTTCACCCCGTTGCTCGTTACCCCGAACGAATGGCTGGAACATTGCCTCCCGCTTTTCTTCGGGTATGCCGACACCCGAGTCTTCAACGGTGAAGCCCTGTGGCAGCAGCGTGAGGCGGATAAACCCTCGATCGGTGTAGTGAAGGGCGTTGCGCAACAGGTTGCCCATCACGGCGTACAAAAAGGTCGCGTTATAGGTGGTTTGAGACGCGTTGTCAGGGTGATATTCCAGCAACAGACCTTTGGCTTCGATGGGCTCGCGCCAAAGCGTCAAAAGCTGTTGTGCCGCCGCTTGCAACGACAGTTGCGGATTCATGCCCGCATCGTCCCGTTGAGTGCGCGCCAGCATGAGGAAAGTCTGCACCAGGTCGCGCATCTCTTCACACGCCCGCCCTACCCGTTCGACCTGTGCGCGGGCGCGCTGATCAAGCGCCGGGTTCTCCAGCAACAGTTCGCAGGAGCTGGCCAACACCATCAACGGTGTTCGCAACTCATGGCTCACGTCGCTGGTGAACATGCGCTCTCGGGTCAGGGCGTCGCGCAAGCGACCCAGGGTTGCGTCGAACGCCACGGCCAGCTCACCCACTTCGTCGGCGGCGTAATCCGGCGCAAGCGGCGGTGCGAGCCCGAGCAATTGATCCCGATGACGCACCTGACGCGCCAGCCGAACCACCGGCGCCATCACGCGGCGTGCAAGCACCCACCCCAGGAAAACCGCCAACGCCAGCGCCAGCACGAAACCGATCAGCACGACGGCAAACAGTACGCGCTCACGCTCTTCGAAATCGCTTTGATCCTGCAACAGCACGTAATGACGGCCGTCGACCACTTCCACCATGGCGTGATACGACAGCGGGCCACGAAACACCTCGTGAAACCCCGGCTCCAGATGGCGAAGGTCCTTGGGCAAATCAAAATCGCCAGGTCCGCCGCTGAAATAGAACAGTTGGTCCGGCTCCGGGCGATGGCTCCAGTCCTCGACACTGTCCATGAGCAGCAGGCGCGTCAGGTCACCGCCTAACCCGGCAGAAATCAGCTTTTCTTCAACCAGGTGCACCGTCGCGACGATACCCATGGCAAACGACCCCGCAACCAGCGCACTCATCAATGCAAAGGCAATGATGATCCGCTGCGCAAGGCTCTGCTTAAACTCCATCGCGGCCCTCGGCCAGGCGATACCCGACACCGTGCACGGTTTGCAGCAGAGGCTTGGCGAATGGCTTGTCGATCACCTGACGCAACTGGTGAACGTGGCTGCGCAGACTGTCGCTGTCCGGACAGTCATCGCCCCACAGCGCTTCTTCCAGCACTTCACGGCGCAGCACATGTGGGCTTTTCTGCATCAACACGGCCAGCAGCTTCAGACCCACCGGGTTGAGTTTGAGCAGACGACCCTCGCGGGTCACCTCCAGGGTGTCCAGGTCGTAAATCAGCTCGGCCACCTGCAAGGTCCGGCGACCGCCGCCCTGCGCACGACGCAACACCGCTTCTATCCGCGCAGCCAGTTCCGACAACGCGAACGGCTTGAGCAGGTAGTCGTCAGCACCCGAGCGGAAACCCTGCAGACGGTCATCGAGCTGGTCACGGGCGGTCAGCATGATCACGGGTGTATCGCGACGGGCATCCTCACGCAGACGTTTGCACAGCGTGTAGCCATCGATGCCCGGCAGCATGATGTCGAGCACGATCAAGTCGTAATGTTCGGTTGCGGCCAGATGCAGACCGGAAAGCCCGTCCTGGGCGCAATCGACGGTGTAGCCCTTCAAACCCAGGTAGTCGGCCAGGTTCGCCAGGATATCGCGGTTGTCTTCAACCAGCAGAATTCTCATGGGCGCATGTCTCCCTATACGGATGTCGGCATGACCTGGCGCGGTCCCGTGTTGCGGACTCATTCAGGTCAGAGTTGGCGGCAGCTTACGGCCAAGCGCGCCAGAGGGCCAGCTTCGCCGTGCATAACGTTTTTTTCACTCCCGGTTCACAGACCGCCGACAGCCTTCAACCCACACTGCCGAATGCTCTCGGTCTACCTTGCGAGCCCCTCCTCGCCACAACACGGGATTCACCATGTCTGAAGTCTTCGCACGGCCCGCTTCACGCCCGATCAACCTGTGGGTATATCTCGGCATTCCAGCGGTGACCGCCCTTGTCTTGCTGTTATTGGAACTGACGTCGCTGGACATGGACATCGCCAAGCTGGCCTATGACCCGTCCGCTGGCGGATTCATCGGCAAGCACAGTTATTTTCTGGAAAACGTGTTGCACGACCGGGCGAAACAGGTGGTCATTGCGCTGGGTGTGCTGTCGTTCGCCGGCTTTGTCGCTTCTTTTTTTATAGGAAAGCTCAAACCCTGGAAACGTGAATTAGGTTGTCTGGTGCTGTCGATGGCCCTGTCGACAAGTTTCGTAACGCCGATGAAAGCCGTCACGGCGGTGCAATGCCCATGGAGCCTGACGGAGTTTGGCGGCCAGGAGCAGTACAGCGAGCTGCTGAGCCCGCGTCCTCAGACGGACAAGCCGGGTCGTTGCTGGCCAGGCGGTCATGCGGCGACCGGTTTTACGTTGTTTGCGCTGTTCTTTGTGTTTCGTGATCGCAAGCCGCGCCTGGCCAAAGCGGGCCTGATCTTCGCGTTTGGCCTCGGGACCGTGTTCTCGGTAGGGCGAATGCTGCAGGGCGCGCACTTTTTCTCGCACAACATCTGGACGGCGGTGTTCTGTTGGCTGATCTGTCTGGGAGCTTATTACGCTGTGCTCTACCGGCCGGTGGGTAAGAAGGAGAAGGTGTTGGGGGGTGAGCCGGTTTCGGGCTAGCGCTTTGTTTGCTGATGCCGCTGTGGGATTTGTGTGGATATCCGGTAGTTGCGGTGGTGCTGCGTTTTTTGGTTCGTCCTAACGTCCGAACTGTTCCGCCTTCGGCGGGTTACTTGATAAGCCCCCAAGCAACCAAGGGTCCTAGCTCCTGGTTTGGCGACTCCTTCGTCGTCGTACCCTCTCTCCGGCGACGCTCCGTGGGCCCGCCGCCATCGGCCATCCATGGCCGGGGGCGGCTCTCGCGGCATCCATGCCGCTCGGCCCACTCCACGCCACCTGCGTTCAGCCTGCACCCAAGTCGCGTTTGGCGGTGTCTGCCCTGTCGCGTACAAGAGCAACGCTGGCTGGAGCTAACGCTCTTCGCATTTTGATCCGTGCAACACTCTCCCGCACTTCACCCTTATCTGGACTGCGCCATTAACTGTAGGAGCGCGCTTGCCCGCGATCTGCCGGGAACCGGCAGCAAGACCTGTGCATGCAGGGTGTCAGGCAGAATCGAGTCGCCTTGTTTTGCTACCGCTACGCGGTAGATCGCGGGCAAGCGCGCTCCTACAGGAACTGCATCAACCTTACGTTTCTGTTTCTGGTCTGGAGCTAACGCTCTTCGCTTTTTGATTCGTGCATCCATCTCCCTCGCCCCACTTCTGAGAGTAGGAGCGTGGCTTGTCCCGCGATCTGCCGGGCACCGGCAGCAAATCCAGAGCATGCGGTGTATCTGGTACAACCGAGTCGCCTGATTTTGCTACCGCTGCGCGGTAGATCGCGGGACGAGTCTGTTCTGGTCAAGTAATCCCGGACACCGGTTACGGTAATCAAGCTGCCTGCTGCTCCATGGCTATTGGCGACAGGTAGTTGTTGTAGCTGTGGAGCCTGGTTCGGTTGTATCGCATAAAGAAGCTGGTCATGTCCCGTCTGGCTTCTTCGATCTCTGTATAGCCCTTGGCGGGTACCCATTCTGATTTGAGCGTGCCAAAGAATCGCTCCGTCGGCGCATTGTCCCAGCACTGGCCTCTGCGGCTCAT
The DNA here is from genome assembly GCF_039697315.1 of Pseudomonas abietaniphila. Classification (NCBI taxonomy): domain Bacteria; kingdom Pseudomonadati; phylum Pseudomonadota; class Gammaproteobacteria; order Pseudomonadales; family Pseudomonadaceae; genus Pseudomonas; species Pseudomonas abietaniphila. Next base: position 1,941,602 of record NZ_CP155619.1, read on the forward strand.
GCTTTGGGTGATGCCATGCTCAAGCAGTCCAGCCTGGAAGCGTTGGCTGGTACTGGCAGCCTTGATCCGAATGAAACATCAGACCTGCATGCCTGCCTCGTACTTCTACCGCCATCCTGAGCGCTTTGGTGACCAGGTTGGCGTCATTGATCAGAGAAAATGCCCACCCAACGACTCGTCGGGCGAACAGGTCGATGACCACGGCCAAGTGGTACCAACGTTTCCCGACCATCAGACTGGTAACGTCGCCGCACCAGACCTGATTGATGGCTGCTGGCTGAAAATTACGTTCAAGCAGATTCTTGGCCACAAATGCCTCAACCCCTCTGGAGCGATACGGGTGGCGACGGCGCTGCCTGCTGGTCAGGTTTGCCTCTGCCATGAGTTTTCCAGCCAGATACCTTCCAACCCTGAGCTGCTGGGCCTTCAAACACTGAGAAATCATTCTCGCCCCCGCACTTTCTCTGCTTTCAGCATGCAATTGCACGACCTTTGCCCGGAGCACGTCACGCTTGGCATCCGGCGCTGAACGACGATGAAGCCAGTCATAGAACGCGCTGCGAGAAACGCCCAGCGCGTCACAAAGCTGGCAGGTCGGATACGAGCCTGACTCTCTCAGCTCCTCGATCAGGAAAAACGATCGGGATCCGACATTAAGAGAGCGGTAGCCTTTTTTAAGATTTCGGCCTCGGTCTCAAGGCGTTTGATCTTGGCGCGTAACTGCTGGAGTTCTCGCTGCTCATCGCTGATCGCCTTGGTGCCTGCAACGGGCTGTCCTTTTTGGCGTTCTTTACGAACCTGATCAACCCAGCGGCGCAGAGCCGTAGGACCGACGTCCATTGATGCGCAGACATCGGGAACCGAACAGTTATCGTCAAGAACCATGCTTGCAGCACGTTGCTTGAACTCGCGGGTATAGGTCTTTCGTTCTTGCATGGAACCTCCTGAATAGGCGAATCATATCGCCCTTAAGAGGTGTCCGAGATCATTAGGCCAGTTCAGCCACACTCCTACAGGAACTGCATCAACCTTACGTTTCTGTTTCTGGTCTGGAGCTAACGCTCTTCGCTTTTTGATTCGTGCATCCATCTCCCGAACTCCACTGCTGAGAGTAGGAGCGTGGCTTGTCCCGCGATCTGCCGGGCACCGGCAGCAAATCCAGTGCATGCGGCGTATCTGGCACAACCGAGTCGCCTGATTTTGCTACCGCTGCGCGGTAGATCGCGGGACGAGCCATGCTCCTACAGGAACTGCATCAACCTTACGTTTCTGTTTCTGGTCTGGAGCTAACGCTCTTCGCTTTTTGATTCGTGCATCCATCTCCCTCGCTCCACTTCTGAGAGTAGGAGCGTGGCTTGTCCCGCGATCTGCCGGGCACCGGCAGCAAACCCAGTGCATGCGGTGTATCTGGTACAACCGAGTCGCCTGATTTTGCTACCGCTGCGCGGTAGATCGCGGGACGAGCCACGCTCCTACGCCTTCGGCAGAGGCAGAGGCAGAGCAGCAAGCTGCTCCTGCTCTCGCTTTTGATCTTCATACCGCGAACTTCCAGACACCGCAAAACGCGACTTGGGTGCAGGCTGAACGCAGGTGGCGCGGAGTGGGCCAAGCGGCAGGGATGCCGCGAGAGCGCCGTCAGGACATGGATGTCCGTTCGGCGCGGGCCACGGAGCGTCGCCGGAGTGAAGGTACCTCGACGAAGTCGAGGCCAATCCAGGAGCAAATGGTTTTGGTTACTTTTCCCGAAAGAAAAGTGACCCGCTGTAAGAGCGGAACCATCATCCGCGCCGCCGCAGATAACAGATATACACCCCACCCCAAAGCCACCAACCCCCAAACAGCGTCCATAAAAAAACCCCGCCGAAGCGGGGTTTTTCTTACAGCTAAAAGCGGGTAGGGCCGACTTACATCATGCCGCCCATGCCACCCATGCCGCCCATGTCTGGCATACCACCACCAGCTGGCTTGTCTTCTGCCACATCAGCGATCATCGCTTCGGTGGTGATCATCAGACTGGCAATGGAGGACGCCGCCTGCAGAGCAGAACGGGTCACTTTAGCCGGGTCCAGAATACCCATTTCGATCATGTCGCCGTACTCGCCGGTCGCAGCGTTGTAACCGAAGTTACCCGAACCCTGCTTGACCTTGTCGACCACAACGCTTGGCTCGTCGCCGGAGTTGGCAACGATCTGACGCAGAGGCGCTTCAACAGCACGACGCAGCAGAGCGATACCGACGTCCTGATCGGCGTTGTCGCCTTTCAGTTCGGAGATAGCTTGCAGCGAGCGAACCAGTGCCACGCCACCGCCAGGTACCACGCCTTCTTCAACGGCTGCACGGGTAGCGTGCAGGGCGTCTTCAACGCGGGCTTTCTTCTCTTTCATTTCAACTTCGGAACCGGCACCGACCTTGATCACAGCAACGCCGCCGGACAGCTTGGCCAGACGCTCTTGCAGTTTCTCTTTGTCGTAGTCCGACGAAGTGTCACCGATTTGCTGACGGATCTGAGCGATACGACCGTCGATGTCAGCTTTAACGCCAGCACCGTCGATGATGGTGGTGTTTTCTTTGTTCAGCACGACGCGCTTGGCGTTACCCAGGTGCTCCAGGGTAGTGCTTTCCAGGCTCAGACCGATCTCTTCGGAGATAACGGTACCGCCGGTCAGGACAGCGATGTCCTGCAGCATGGCCTTGCGACGATCGCCGAAGCCTGGTGCCTTGACGGCAGCGACTTTGACGATACCGCGCATGTTGTTCACAACCAGAGTCGCCAGGGCTTCGCCTTCAACGTCTTCGGCAACGATCAGCAGAGGACGGCCGGCTTTGGCAACGGCTTCCAGGACTGGCAGCATTTCGCGGATGTTGGAGATCTTCTTGTCAACCAGCAGCAGCAGCGGGCTGTCCAGCTCGGCAACCATGGTGTCCGGCTTGTTGATGAAGTACGGGGACAGGTAGCCACGGTCGAACTGCATGCCTTCTACAACCGACAGTTCGTTTTCCAGACCCGAACCTTCTTCAACGGTGATAACGCCGTCTTTGGTCACTTTTTCCATGGCTTCGGCAATGATGTCGCCGATGGAATTGTCGGAGTTGGCCGAGATAGTACCGACCTGGGCGATTGCCTTGGTGTCGGTGCAAGGCTTGGACAGCAACTTCAGCTGAGCAACGATGGCGATGGTCGCCTTGTCGATGCCGCGCTTGAGGTCCATCGGGTTCATGCCGGCAGCGACGGCTTTCAGGCCTTCGTTGACGATGGCTTGAGCCAGAACGGTAGCAGTGGTGGTACCGTCACCAGCATCGTCGTTCGCACGGGAGGCAACGTCTTTGACCAGCTGCGCGCCCATGTTTTCGAAACGGTCTTTCAGTTCGATTTCTTTGGCAACCGATACACCGTCTTTGGTGATCAGCGGAGCGCCGAAGCTTTTCTCGATGATGACGTTACGGCCTTTCGGGCCCAGGGTCGCTTTTACTGCGTCAGCCAGGACGTTCACACCGGCGAGCATTTTTTTACGGCCAACGTCGCCGAACTTAACTTCTTTAGCAGCCATGATCGATATTCCTTAAATACTTTGTAGTAACGGGAAAATACGGGGTATCAACTCAGCCTTCGACGACCGCGAGAATTTCGTTCTCGCTCATCACCAGCAGGTCTTCGCCGTCAACTTTCACAGTGTTGCTGCCGGAGTAAGGGCCGAACACCACTTTGTCACCCACTTTCACGGCCAGCGCACGTACTTCACCGTTGTCCAGGATGCGACCGGCACCGACAGCGATGATTTCGCCACGGTTTGGTTTCTCAGCAGCCGAACCAGGCAGCACGATACCGCCAGCAGTTTTGGTTTCTTCTTCGCTGCGACGGATTACGACGCGGTCATGCAGAGGACGAAGCTTCATTGTCGATCTCCTAATTATGGTTTTTGAACGCCCGGTGTTGGCACCGGCGGGTTAAAACATCCGGGCTTGCCGGTTACGGTTCGCGAGCGAACCGCAGAATACGGTCTGACGAAATGCGCCAGAAACCTTGCGGTGACCCATACATAAGGGCGGGCAAGCTGATTACAAGGCTCACCGAAGAAATTTTTTAAGGGAATCGAGGTCATGGAAGCGAACACGGCACCCGAAGGTGCCGTGTGGATCAAGCCGTGGAATCACTTTTTGTCGAGCGGCTCGAACTCGCCCTCGATCACTTCGCCTTCGATCACTTCAGGCTGACGTGAAGCGGGACGGCCGGCGCCCGGACTCGATCCTGCAGAACGCAAGTCGTCCGCGAACGCACGCTGGCGGGTCGCCGAAGCCTCGGCGCGCTGGCGTACCTTGTTCACCAGCAGGCGGCGGGTAAACGGCATCAGGCAGATCAGGCCCAAAACGTCGCTGATGAAACCCGGCAGCACCAGCAGGCCGCCACCGACGGTCATCATCAGTCCATCCATCATCTGCTGAGCGGGCAATTCGCCTCGCGCCAGACTCTCACGGGCGCTCATGGCCGTCGCAAGACCGGCGACACGGACCACGAAAACGCCAAGCATGGAGCCTGCGACAACCAGCAGGAACGTCGCCAGGAAGCCGATGGACATTCCGACTTTCACCAGCACGAACAGCTCGATCACTGGAAAAAGCAATAAAAGCAGTAAAAAAGCGCGCATCAAATCAGTTCCTCAACGGAAGGAGTCTTCCAGTAGACACTAGGTGATGTCGCAAGGTTGTAAATTCAAGCCTCGGCGGCTTCAGCGGTCGGCCATTTTTCTGCGTGAGCCAGCTGAACCAGGGCCTGGCGGACTTGTGTCGGCGTATTACAAGGTTCCGGAAACGCCAGCCAGTACAGCCCCTGCCCCACGCGCAGGTGCATGCCTTCGCTGTCGATGCCGACCAATGTGGCAGGTTCGGTCTGCGGCAGGCCGGCCAGCTCGACATAGTGAGCAATGGCCTTGGCGTGGTCGTCGTTCATGTGCTCGACCATGCTGGTTTCTGCGGCGCCCGCAAACGGATTGGCCAGGGCGACGTCGTCGAGCCAGTGAATCGCGCCAAAACCGCCGATGTATCGGTACCGCACCGGCGCGAGTACCCAGAAATCAAAATCGTGAGCGCTGTGATAGCTCTCCGACTCAGGGAAGTAGCGGTAATAACGCTGTGCTGCGGCTTCGACGGCCGCCCCATCCGTGACCTTTTGCGCCTCGGCCATGACCGTGACGCGCCCCACCGCCTGGACATCCTCGGCATCGCGCTCGCCCACCAGCATCGAGCACTTTGGGTCGCGCTGCAGGTTATGAGTGTGCTGGGCGATGCGGCTGATCAGGATCAGCGGCCGCCCTTGATCGTCCAGGCAATACGGCACCACGGAGCCGAAAGGAAACCCCGGCATCGACTTGGAGTGGGTCGACAGCACACCGCGATACTCCTTGAGCAGCAATGCTCGGGCTTGCCGGTTGGCGTTGGCGCTCATGGTGTGGCTCCTGAAGTGAATCGACGACTATATAAAGGTACGCAGCAGCGTGCTGGAGTTGAGGCTCCAAGATAATCGTAATCGTTGCGAGGTGCCAGATTGGCGAGGCGTGACGATTTTGCGGAGAGATCGCGTAAAAATTCTGAGGATCAGTCGCGAGCGCTGTGGGAGTGAGCTTGCTCACGAAGCGGCCAGTACATCCGGCGAACATGCTTCGAAAGCCATGACGCATCGCGAGAAAGCTCGCTCCTACAGGATCTGATACCGCAAGCCGACTGAAAATCGACCTTGCGGGCCCACTATAAAGAAAGCGCTTTACCAGGCCACGCCGAAACCAGCGGTGTATCGGGTCTTGTCCAGATCGCCGTCGTCAGAGCCACTGATGACGTTTTTCTCGGCCTTGAGGTTGAGCGACGCCCACTCGGTGACTTTGTAACGCAGACCGATCTCCGTATCCAGGCTGTAGTCCGCCACGCCGCTGATAGGCTTGCCCAGTTCGCCGTTGGTGAAGAACTCTACTTTCTTGCCGATCAGGTAGCGGTTGTAGTCCCAGGTGCCGGAAACCGAATAGAAGTTGTCTTTCTCGCCGTTGGAATATTCGAAGTCAGTGCGGTTAAGCAGTGTCCCGACCTTGAATGCACCCAACTCGTCGTCCCAGAACTGATAGCCCGGACCGGTACCGACCGTGCGCTGACGACGCAGGTCTTCGACGTTGTCGTGCTTGTAGGTAAACCGACCGTCCCAGAACCACTTGTCGGTGATAAACCGATCAATGGAGTACTCGGCCTTCCAGTTGTCGATGGTGGTGTCTTCGTCCTGCGTCTCGCGGTTGTACTCACCTTCGGCATTGTGACGCCATCTGCCATGAGTCGCGGAGGTCTTGAACGCGATGTTGTAATCGTCGGTGTCTTTGTCGGCCCGCTGGAAGTCCAGCGCCGCGTCAACGTTACCCTTCCAGACCAGATCGGTGACGACCGGCTTGGGCTTCATGATCTGCTGGATGCTCGCCAGGTCGACGGTCTTCGGCGCGTCGCCGTTGGCCAGCGTGACCTTGCCATCGTCGGCGGCATGCAGCGACTTGGAGATCTCGCCGGTGTAGGCGTCTTGCTTGACCAGCAGGTGCTGATCGCTTTCCAGCGTCTTGACTTCCTTCCAGTCCAAAGGAATATCGCCTGCATATTTGGTATTGAGCAGTAATTTCCCACCGTCGAAGACCTTGATGGTCCCGGTCAGCTTGTCACCGTTCTTCAACCAGACGGTGTCGGCGAGCAAGGGAGTGGAAGCACTGGTAATGGCAAGGCACAACAAGGTTCTGGACAACATAGGGAACGACAGGGCTCTGGTTCGCGGAGAATCGGGCATTATCCTTGCGGACAACGTCAAGGCAATCGAAGGACCGCCAGCACAGGTATCAATGACCGTAGGAAATTTCCCTAGTTCCTTATCGAAAATTCCCGTTGGTCCTACAATCAGGAACGAATCCGTGATCGAACACTCTGCACCGATACATGATCCTGCTGGCCAATCGCCCTCAGAGGCCCGGCGCACGGCGCTTTACCTGACATTGCACCAAGTGCCTGAAGGCAAAGTGGTCAGTTATGGTCAATTGGCAGAACTGGCAGGTTTAGGACGAGCGGCACGCTTCGTGGGCAGAACCTTGAGTCAGTTACCCGACGGCAGCACCCTGCCCTGGCATCGGGTGCTGGGCGCGGGCGGAAAGCTGAGCCTGGCGGCAGGAACCGTGTCGGGTGAAGAACAAAGGGCGCGATTGCGCGCCGAAGGGGTGACCATCCGTAACAATCGTGTGGATATGACACGTCATGGCTGGCGTCCGACAGAGCACAACGGTTAGAGTGCGCGCTTTGTTTACGTAAACTGAGGCAGACTCCAGCCCATGCCCCGCAAAACCTGGCGCGCCGCGCTCGCCGCATATGCCAGCCCCTCCACGTTAGTGCTGTTGTTGCTCGGCTTCGCTGCGGGCATGCCTTATATGTTGGTGTTCTCCACCCTCTCGGTCTGGCTGCGTGAAGCCGGTGTCGCTCGGGAAACCATCGGCTATGCCAGCCTGATTGGCCTCGCCTATGCCTTCAAATGGGTATGGTCACCGCTGCTCGATCAATGGCGACTGCCGCTGCTCGGCAAACTGGGACGGCGGCGTTCCTGGCTGGTGCTCTCACAGACGCTGGTGACACTGGGGCTGATCGGCATGGGTTTCTGCGACCCGCAACAGCATCTGTCATGGCTGATCGCAATTGCCGTGCTAGTGGCCTTTTCGTCCGCCACGCAGGACATCGCCATCGATGCGTACCGCCTGGAGATCGCTTCCGACAGCCAGCAAGCCACGCTCGCCGCCAGCTACATGGCGGGCTACCGCGTTGCCGCCCTGCTCGCCACCGCCGGCGCGCTGTATTTCGCCGAAGGCTTCGGCTCTACGGGCTTCGCTTATAAACACTCGGCCTGGACCGGCACTTACGTGTTGTTCGGCTTGTTGATGCTACCCGCGCTGATCACCACATTGATCATGCGCGAACCCGCCGTACCGTTGCGCACGCAATTGTCGGCGGCGCGTTACGGTTTCGTGCATCAGCTTGCGTCAGTGTTCGTGTTGATCATCCTGCTGGTGTCGGTGCCAGCGATGTTCACTCAGTTGTACAACACCGATTTCGCCAGCGTGCTGTTCGAAGGCACCACCTGGAAAAGCCTGCTGATGGAAGACCGTGCCTTCTTGCGCGCGATCCTCTACACGCTGCTGACCGCCGCTTGCCTGTCGTCCATGGGCCGTCGGGGGCTGGCACCTGTCCTGACGCCGGTCAACGACTTCATCCTGCGGTATCGCTGGCAGGCCTTTCTTCTGTTGGGGCTGATCGCGACCTATCGCATGTCCGACACCGTGATGGGTGTGATGGCCAACGTGTTCTACATCGATCAGGGCTTCACCAAGGATCAGATCGCCAGTGTGAGCAAGATCTTCGGTCTGGTGATGACACTGGCCGGTGCTGCGTTCGGCGGACTGGCCATTGTCCGCTTTGGCATCCTGCCCATCCTGTTCATTGGTGGCGCGACGTCGGCGGCCACCAACCTGCTGTTCCTGATGCTGGCCGACATGGGCCCGAACCTGAAGATGCTGATCGTCACGATCTCGCTGGACAACTTCAGCTCCGGCCTTGCGACGTCGGCATTCGTGGCCTACCTGTCGAGCCTGACCAACCTCAAGTTCTCGGCCACGCAGTACGCGCTGCTGAGCTCGATCATGCTGCTGTTGCCGCGCTTGATCGGCGGGTATTCAGGGGTGATGGTGGAGAAGCTCGGTTACCACAACTTCTTCCTGGCGACCGCGCTGATGGGCGTACCGACCCTGTTCATGATCGCCATCCACTGGGTGCAGGAGGCACGCAAGGAAAAGCGCGACGAGGACCAGAAGCCCGTTGAAACGCAGGTGAGCGAACAGCCCTGATATTCGCTCCTACAGTGATCCATGATGTGCCGGCACCCAACAAAAAGCCCCGGACTCTCACGAGCCGGGGCTTTTTCGTTTCAACAGCCTTGATCAGCGCTGTGTCACGGCTTCCTGCTGTTCCTGCACCACACGCACCACGCGTTGCGGGAACGGGATGTCGATGTCGGCGGCGCGCAAGCGATCGCGGATCTCCGCATTGAAGCGGTTTGAAACCTCACCGAAGTCTCCGGTTTTGGTCCAGACCCGCAACGACACGGTGATCGAGCTGTCGCCCAATGCCGCGACCACGGCCTGTGGCGCAGGGTCCTGCAGCACTCGCGGATCGTCGGCCATGTCCATCAACACTTGAAGCGCCTGCTTTAGGTCCGCGTCGTAATCGATGCCCACGTCGAAGGTGATCTTGCGGGTCGGCTGACGGTTGGTGTTGGTGATGATGCCGTTGGACAGATTGCCGTTGGGCAGGATCACTGTCTTGTTGTCGCCGGTGCGGATGATCGTGTGGAAGATCTGAATACTGTCCACGGTGCCCGCCACGCCTTGCGCTTCGATCCAGTCACCGATGCGAAACGGGCGGAACAGCAGAATCAGCACGCCACCGGCGAAATTCGCCAGGCTACCCTGCAACGCCAGACCGATGGCCAGGCCGGCCGCACCGATGGCGGCGACGAACGATGTGGTTTCGACGCCGATCATCGAGGCGACGCTGACGATCAGCAAGATCTTCAGAATGATATTGGCCAGGCTGCTGATGAAGCCTTGCAGCGCGAGGTCAACGTGACGGTAAGCCAACAGCGCGACCACCTTGGTGGTCAGCTTGTTGATCAGCCACCAGCCCACCAGCAACACCACGAGTGCCAACAGGACTTTGCTGCCGTACTGCATGACCATGGGAAGCCAGGCCTGGGAAGCCTTGACCAGGTGATCCACCTGGCCGTTCAAATCCAAATCCATTCATTTCTCCTCGCGGTCGCGAAAACGGAAGACGGAAACGACCGCGGTTCAAAGCGCCGCCGTTTCCGAGGGACCTGCACTCGGACGCGCACAAACCCATCGGGTTCCCACGCAGAGGCAAATCAGGAAGGCGATCAGTCGCGGAAGTTGTTGAATTGCAGCGGCATGCCGAACTCTTTGGCGCGCAGGGCCGCGATGGCTTCCTGCAGGTCGTCACGCTTCTTGCCGGTCACGCGCACTTGCTCGCCCTGGATGGCAGCCTGGACCTTGAGCTTGGCTTCTTTGATATGCGCGACAATCTTCTTGGCCAGCTCCTTGTCGATCCCTTCCTTGAGCGTGGCTTCCTGCTTCATGACCTTGCCGGACGCGAAGGGATCCTTCAGTTCAAGGCATTGCACGTCGATCTTGCGCTTGACCAACGCCAGCTTAAGGATCTCGATCATCGCTTCGAGCTGAAAGCCTTCTTCGGCGGTCATCTTGATCAGCAGGTCTTTTTCCGTGAACTCGAAGCTGCCTTTGCCTTTGAGATCGTAGCGGCGGTCCAGCTCCTTGATCGCGTTGTCGACGGCATTCGTGACTTCGTGTTTATCCAGTTCGGACACTACGTCGAACGAGGGCATGTAGATTCTCCAATTGATACGGCGCGGCTCGACATGGAAATGGAGCACGCCTGACTTGACGGTATGAAAGCTCGGTCATTATAACGAGACTTTTCCCCCATTCATGTGAGCCTGCGGTGTCGATTTTGTTTTCCTTGTTGCTCACGCTCACCGACCTGCGGCGCAACGTCTCTTGAATACGACCCTCTGGCACATCCTCGGCGCTGGTAGCCTTGGCAGTTTGTGGGCGACACGACTGGTTCGCGCGGGGCTGCCGGTGCGGCTGATTTTGCGTGATGCGACCCGCCTTGGTGCTTACGCAAGCAAAGGCGGACTGACGCTCAGTGAGCATGGCCAGCGCCTGACGCTCGACATCGCGGCACAGACCGTCGACGACGATGAGCCCATTCAACGCCTGCTGGTGGCCTGCAAGGCCTACGATGCCGAGCGCGCCGTGGCGAGCATCGCGCCGCGCCTGAGACCCGGTGCAGAGCTTCTGCTGCTGCAAAACGGCCTCGGTAGCCAGGACGCCGTTGCCGCGCTTGTCCCTCAGACGCGGTGCCTGTTCGTTTCCAGCACGGAAGGTGCGTTTCGGGATGAAGACTTCAGTGTGGTGTTCGCCGGAAACGGCTTCAATTGGCTCGGCGATGCGCAGAACGGTGCCGCACCCGTCTGGCTCAATGAACTGAGCCTTGCAGGCATACCACACCAATGGTCGTCGAACATCCTCGACCGGCTGTGGCGCAAGCTCGCGCTGAACTGCGCAATCAATCCGTTGACGGTGTTGCACGACTGCCGCAACGGCGACCTGCTGCTGCATCGCGAAGAAGTCGACGCATTGTGCGACGAACTGGTTGAGGTGCTGCAAACCTGCGGCCAGCCAGAGGCTGCCGTCGGGTTGCACGCCGAGGTCACCCGGGTCATCCAGGCCACGGCAGCCAACTACTCCTCGATGTACCAGGACGTCGCGCAGGGTCGCCGAACGGAAATCAGCTATTTGCTCGGGCACGTTTGCACCTCCGCCCGACAGCACGGCTGCCATGCGCCCTACTTGAACCGGATACGCGAACAGTTGATTGCTCATCTGCAAGCCCGAGGCCTGCCGAGCAACTAGCCCCGGAGACCGGACGGCTACCGGGCTTGCGCCAGACCATTTCAAAGGTTCGGGTTTGCGCAGGCCCCGAACAGCGCTAACCTGCCTGTTCCTCATTCGCCAGTGACTTTGCCAATGCCATTGCGCCAGCGCCTCGAAAACCTGCCGGTCGGCCAAAAGCTGTTGGCCGCCCTGCTGGTCCTGTTGACCACCGTTCTGCTGGTCGCCAACCTGACGTTCATCAGCGCCGCCTATTACATTTCCCAGGAAGCCATGGCGCCGCAGGCGTTGCAGACCATCGGCCGACTGATCAGCAACCCCGGCCTGTCAGACCAGGCGTTGTCGTCGCCGTACAACGCCCAGGCGCTGCTCAAGGAGTTGAAAAATTACACCCCGTTGCGCGCCGCCGCCGTGTATGACACAAACGGCAACCGCCTCGCCCAGGTTCAGCAAGGTGACAAACTGCGCCTGCCGGACCATTACCGCAATCTCGAAAGCTGGCGCATCACCGAGTTTCGCAACACCCAGGTCATTCCAATCCCGAAACCGGGTCAGGCGCCGGGCCATCTGTTGCTGGTCGCCAGCAGCGAACTGCCGACCGCTTTCTATACCGGCACGCTGACTGCCAGTCTTGGCATTCTGATCTTTAGCGTGCTGCTGTGGGCGGGCGTCGCGCGGCAGATCCGGCGGTTCATCACCGAGCCGATCTATCAGCTGGAACAGCTTTCGCGCAGGGTCACCCGCGAAGAGAACTACGCGTTGCGCGCGGGCACCGGCAACCGCGACGAAATCGGCTCGCTGGCTGAAGCCTTCAACACCATGCTGTCGCGAATGGAAGCCCGCGAGCAGCAACTCAAGCGTGCGCGCGACGAGTCTCAGGAGGCTTACGATCAGGCGCAGGGGCTCGCGGAGGAAACCCGCCACACCAACCGCAAGCTGGAGCTGGAAGTCCAGGTACGAAGCAAGATCGAGAAAAAACTCACGGGCTTTCAGAACTACCTCAACAGCATCATCGACTCCATGCCCTCCGCGCTGATTGCCCTGGACGAACAGCTGTATGTCACGCAGTGGAACCAGGAAGCCGGCGCACTTTCCGGCACGCCGCTGGACGAAGCGCTGAACCAGCCGATTTTCCTCGCGTTCCCGCCGATGAAGTCGTTCCTGCCGCAGATCAAGCAGACCGTCGAGCGCCACACGGTGACCAAGATCGAGCGGGTGACGTGGGTCAAGGGAGAAGTCACGCGGCATTACGCGCTGACGTTTTATCCACTGACCGGCGGCGCCGGGCGTGGCGTGGTGATCAGGATCGACGACATCACGCAGCGCCTGTCGCTGGAAGACATGATGGTGCAATCGGAAAAAATGCTGTCGGTCGGCGGACTCGCGGCGGGCATGGCGCACGAAATCAATAACCCGCTGGGCGCGATCATGCACAACGTGCAGAACATTCGTCGGCGTCTGTCGCCGGACCTGCCAAAGAACCAGGAACAGGCCGAACAAGAGGGCGTGGAATTGAGCGCGGTGAATCAATACCTCAGCGCGCGCGAGGTGCCGCAGTTGCTGGACGGCATTCAACAGGCTGGCGCGCGTGCGGCCAAAATCGTCAGCCACATGCTCAGTTTCAGCCGGCGCAGCAACCGGCAGATGGCGCCCTGCGACCTGCCGGCACTGATCGACCAGGCCGTGGAAATCGCCAGCAACGACTTCGACCTGACCATCGGGTTCGACTTCAAGGGTCAGAACATCATTCGCCAGTTCGACCCCAAACTCGGCCCGGTACCGGGCACCGCCAACGAACTGGAACAGGTCCTGCTCAACCTGCTCAAAAATGCCGCACAGGCCATTCACCAACGCGAAAACGAAAAAGAGCCGGGGCGCATCATTCTGCGTACCCGCCTGAATCCGCCATGGGCTGAGATCCAGGTAGAGGACAACGGTGTCGGGATGTCCGAGGCCGTGCGCAAACGCACCTTCGAGCCGTTCTTCACGACCAAGGAGATCGGTCAGGGCACCGGCCTCGGCTTGTCGGTCTCGTATTTCATCATCACCAATAACCACAAAGGCCAGATGGAAGTGCACTCCACCCTCGGCCAGGGCACCTGCTTCACGCTGCGCCTGCCATTGGCGGGCAACCCGATGAACGTGCCCGCCCCACAGATCATTGGTCAGAACGACCGGGAGTAAAACCATGGGATTTCGCTTGTCGAAGATTTACACGCGCACCGGCGACAAAGGTGAAACCGGGCTGGGGGATGGTCGCCGCGTGACCAAAGACCATCCTCGGGTTGAGGCCATCGGCGAAGTCGATACCTTGAACAGCCAACTGGGTTTGCTGCTGGCGGGACTACGCGACCAAGTGGCTGCGGTGCCCGCGATGCAGGAAGTCATCGACGCACTGGCGCCCTGTCAGCACCGGTTGTTCGACCTGGGCGGCGAACTGGCGATGCCGACCTACCAGGCGTTGAACGCGGCGGAAATCGAGCGGCTGGAAACAGCGATTGATCTCTGGAACGAAGAACTCGGGCCCCTTGAGAACTTCATCCTGCCGGGCGGTTCGGCGCTGATCGCTCAGGCACATGTATGCCGCAGCCTGGCCCGCAGCGCCGAGCGACGCTGTCAGCACCTCAACGCCATCGAGCCACTGGCCGGCGTGGGCATGGCGTACATCAATCGGTTGTCGGACTTGCTGTTCGTCGCGGCCCGCATCATTGCGCGGCGGCAAGGTGTGGCGGAGATTTTGTGGGAGCCGGCGAAGAAGCCTGAGTGATCACAAAAACTGTAGGAGCGTAGCTTGTCCCGCGATCTGCCGGGAACCGGCAGCCATCCGGTAAACGCAGTGTGTCTGGCGGACCGAGTTTACCGGGGTTGCGGCGGGTTCCCCCCCGATCGCGGGACAAGCCACGCTCCTACAGGTGGTTGATGTCAGTTATCTGGCCAGAACGCCCGGATCCCGGCCACGCCTTGCGCGCCGCTCTCCCACGCCTGCTGACGCTCCGCCGGGCCAACGCCGCCCAACAGATAAACCGGCTTGCTGAAGCCTTCGATCAACTCGCGCGCTTTTTCCCAACCCAGCGGTTGCGCATCGGGATGCGTCTGGGTCGGCTGAATCGGGGACAGCGTGACGAAATCCACGCCCATCTGTTCGGCCAGCGACAACTCTTCGGCGTTATGGCAGGAGGCCGCCAGCCAGCGCTCTTCAGGGAACGGACGGCCCTTGCTGGCGTATTTGCGTAGTTGCTTGCTTGTCAGATGCCAACCTGCGGCCGGAAAGTCACCCAGCCACTCCAGCGGGCCTTTGAGCATCAGTTGCGCCTTTCCTGCACAGAGCCCGACGGCGTCCACTGCCACATCGCGGTACTTCGGGTCATAGCCATTCGGGGCGCGCAATTGAATCAGCTTGATACCGCCTGCAATCGCCTTCTGCATCCCCTGCAACAACTTCGGGGTCTCGAGGGCGTCCGGCGTGATCAGGTATTCGCCCGGCAGGCGCGCCGCCGCGACGATTGGCTGATTCGCCGCTGGAAATTCATAGCTGGTCAACTCGCGGTTCGACACCCAGGCCAGCGGCTGGCCTTCGGCGCCATGGGGCTCGCCGGTGAACGAGGAGACTTCCCAGACATCCAGCAACACTTGCTTGTCCGGGTAATCGTGTTTGATCTTGATCAGCGGGCGCGCCGCCACGACGGCGATGCCCAGTTCTTCTTTCAGCTCACGGGCCAAGGCTACCTGGACGGTTTCGTCCGGCTCGACCTTGCCACCGGGAAACTCCCACAAACCGCCCTGATGCTGTTTGTCAGCGCGTCGGGCAATGAGAATCTTGCCGTCGGTGCCACGAATGACCGCGGCGGCTACATGGACTCGTTTCACATTCAACCTTCCTCTAAACCTGCCTGCTGCCAGCGCTTGAATGCAGGCCATTGGTAAATCGTCTCGACATACGCGGCCGCGTCGGCTGGCAACTCGACGCGATACGTGCGCAGGCGCACGGCGACCGGTGCAAAGAACGCATCGATGATGCCTGGCTTGCCAAACAGGAACGGCCCGCTTTCCTTCGACGCCGAACGGCACTCGGCCCACAGCGCGATGACGCGGTCGATGTCGGTTTGCGCCTCTACGGGAATCACTTCAAGCGCTTCGTCACGACGCAGATCCATGGGCAGGTTCGAACGCAGCCCCATGAAGCCGCTGTGCATCTGTGCGCACGCCGAACGCGCCTGCGCCCGGGCCGCCGTGTCAGCTGGCCATACGCCGGCCTTGGGGAACAGTTCGGCCAGGTATTCGCAGATCGCCAGCGAGTCGATGATGGTGCCGTGCTCGCTCTTGAGTGCAGGGACCTTGCCGCTGGGCGAGTGTTCTCGGATCAGCCGATCGGTGTCGGCCTGATTCAAGCGGATGACCTGATCGGTGAAGGGCGCACCGATCATCTCCAGCACCAGCCACGGGCGCATGGACCAGGAGGAATAGCGTTTGTCGCCGATGATCAGATGCAGGCTCATGGTCTAGCTCCGTTGAACATACGATGTCTCAACATTGCGGTAGCGAATTCATTCGCGATGAGGGTTTCCAGACGATGGATTTACGTCGACCGCCCTGGCCTCTCGCGAATGAATTCGTTCCCACAGATTTAGCGCAAGGGTCTGCAACTCTTGCTCGATGCCAACTGCCATCAAATCATGATCAGGTGCGGTATTCCGCGTTGATCTTCACGTATTCGTGGGACAGGTCGGTGGTCCAGATCGTCTCGCTGCAATCACCGCGACCCAGCTCGATACGGATGGTGATTTCTTCTTCAGCCATCACCGCCGAGCCCTGTGCTTCGGTGTACGTCGACGCGCGCGCGCCTTTGCTGGCGATGCAGACGCCGCTGAGGTACACGTCGATCTTGCTCACGTCGAGGTCCGGCACACCGGCGCGGCCTACAGCCGCCAGAATACGACCCCAGTTCGGATCGGAGGCGAACAGCGCAGTCTTGATCAACGGCGAGTGAGCGACGGTGTAGCCGACATCCAGGCATTCCTGATGGTTGCCGCCGCCGTTGACTTCGACGGTCACGAACTTGGTCGCACCTTCGCCGTCACGCACGATGGCCTGCGCCACATCCATGCACACCTCGAACACGGCTTTCTTCAAAGCCTCGAACAGCGGGCCGCGGGCTTCGGTCACTTCCGGCAGGTTGGCCTGGCCGGTGGCGATCAGCATGCAGCAATCGTTGGTCGAGGTGTCGCCGTCAATGGTGATGCGGTTGAACGACTTGTTCGCGCCATCACGAATCAGGTCCTGCAGCACGCTCTGGGACACCTTGGCGTCAGTGGCGATGTAACCCAGCATGGTCGCCATGTTGGGGCGAATCATGCCGGCGCCTTTGCTGATGCCGGTGACAGTGACGGTCACGCCATCGATCTGGAACTGACGGCTCGCGCCTTTTGGCAGGGTGTCGGTGGTCATGATGCCGGTGGCCGCAGCCGCCCAGTTATCCACAGACAGGTCATCGAGCGCGGCTTGCAGTGCGCCTTCGATCTTTTCCACAGGCAGCGGCTCACCGATCACGCCCGTGGAGAACGGCAGCACAGCGCTGGCCTCGACGCCCGTGATCTCGGCCAGCTTGGCCGTGGTGCGCTCTGCAGCGACCAGACCCGGTTCACCGGTGCCTGCGTTCGCGTTGCCAGTGTTGGTCAGCAGGTAACGCACGGTACCTTGCACGCGCTGTTTGGAAAGAATCACCGGTGCCGCGCAGAACGCGTTCAGGGTGAAAACGCCCGCGACGCTGGAGCCTTCGGCGCAGCGCATGACGACCACATCCTTGCGCCCAGGACGCTTGATGCCGGCAGAGGCGATACCCAGTTCAAAACCCGGAACCGGGTGCAGAGTCGGCAGAGGACCAAGACCAACAGCCATGAAGTGCGCTCCTTGAGAGATGTCACGCCGCGCGGGGCAACCGGCACGGCTCGATCAATTGAAAAACGCCGCGACGGCAAAGCCGGTCGCGGCGCGGTGTAACGGTTCAGATGCAGCGGGCCAGTGTGTCCGGCTTAGTTGATCTGACCGTGACAGTGTTTGAATTTCTTGCCCGAACCACACCAGCACAGTTCGTTGCGGCCCAGCTTCTGATCGTTACGGACTGGAGACAGGGCAGCCGCCGCGACGGCAACATCATCGCCCTCCTCGGCCAGCACGTCCGGATGATCCAGACCCGGTGCTTCCGCGTGCTGGAACTGCATGCGCTGAGCCAGCTCTTCGGCTTCGCGACGCAGACGCGCCTCTTCTTCCGCCGGATCTTCGCGACGAACCTGTACGTGTGACAGCACACGGATGGTGTCGCGCTTGATCGAATCCAGCAGTTCCTGGAACAGGGTGAAGGACTCGCGCTTGTATTCCTGCTTCGGGTTCTTCTGAGCGTAGCCGCGCAGGTGAATACCGTGACGCAGGTGGTCCATGGTCGACAGGTGGTCTTTCCACAGATCGTCCAGAACGCGCAGCAGAATCTGCTTTTCGAAGGTGCGCAGGGCTTCGGCGCTGGCCTGGTCTTCTTTCTCGTTGTAAGCCGCCATGATGGCTTCCAACAGTTTTGGACGCAGGTTTTCTTCGTGCAGGTGATCGTCTTCGTCCAGCCACTGCTGAATCGGCAGCTTCACGCCGAAATCGCTGTTCAGGGCTGCTTCCAGACCTGCCACGTCCCACTGCTCTGGCAGCGACTGTGGAGGAATGTGCGCACTGATGGTGGCGTCGAGGACTTCTTCGCGGAACTCGGCAATGGTGTCACCAATGTTGGTCGCAGCCAGCAGGCTGTTACGCATGTGGTAGATCACTTTACGCTGTTCGTTGGAAACGTCGTCGAACTCGAGCAGTTGCTTACGAATGTCGAAGTTACGGCCTTCAACCTTGCGCTGCGCCTTCTCGATGGCGTTGGTCACCATACGGTGCTCGATCGCCTCGCCGGACTGCATGCCCAGCGCTTTCATAAAGTTCTTCACCCGGTCAGAGGCAAAGATGCGCATCAGGCTGTCTTCCAGCGACAGGTAGAAACGGCTGGAACCGGTGTCGCCCTGACGACCGGCGCGACCGCGCAGCTGGTTGTCGATACGGCGCGATTCGTGACGCTCGGACGCGATCACGTGCAGGCCGCCCGCCTCGATCACCTGCTGATGGCGTTTCTGCCAGTCGGCCTTGATCTGAGCGATCTGCTCTGGCGTTGGATCTTCCAGGCTGGCCACTTCGACTTCCCAGTTACCGCCCAGCAGGATGTCAGTACCACGACCGGCCATGTTGGTGGCGATGGTCAGCGCACCCGGACGACCGGCTTGCGCGATGATCTCGGCTTCTTTTTCGTGGAATTTGGCGTTCAGAACCTTGTGGTCGATGCCTTCCTTGCGCAGCAGATTGGACATGTGCTCGGAAGTTTCGATAGTCGCAGTACCCACCAGCACCGGACGTTGCTCGGCCAGGCAGGCCTTGATGTCGGTGATGATTGCCGCGTATTTCTCTTCGGCGGTCAGGTACACCAGGTCGTTGAAGTCTTTGCGCGCCAACGGCTTGTTCGGCGGAATGACCATCACGGCCAGTGCGTAGATCTGGTGGAATTCGAACGCTTCGGTGTCTGCAGTACCGGTCATGCCGGACAGCTTGTTGTACAGACGGAAGTAGTTCTGGAACGTGGTCGAAGCCAGGGTCTGGCTCTCGGCCTGAATGTTCAGGTGCTCTTTGGCTTCGATCGCCTGGTGCAGACCTTCCGACAGACGACGACCCGGCATGGTACGGCCGGTGTGTTCGTCGACCAGAAGGATCTGGCCGTCCTGAACGATGTACTCGACGTTGCGATGGAACAGCTTGTGCGCACGCAGACCGGCGTAGACGTGGGTCAGCAGGCCCAGGTTATGCGCGGAGTACAGGCTCTCGCCTTCGGCCAGCAGGCCGACTTCGGTGAGCATTTCTTCGATGAACTGGTGACCGGACTCGTTCAGCTCCACCTGACGCGATTTCTCGTCAATGGTGAAGTGCCCTTGCTTGGTGACCACGCCTTCCACTTCCTCGATGTGCTGCTTGAGTTTAGGGATCAGCTTGTTGATTTCGGTGTAGAGCTTGGAGCTGTCTTCGGCCTGGCCGGAGATGATCAGCGGCGTACGGGCTTCGTCGATGAGGATCGAGTCCACTTCGTCGATCACCGCGAAATTCAGCTCGCGCTGGAATTTGTCTTCCAGGCTGAACGCCATGTTGTCGCGCAGGTAGTCGAAACCAAATTCGTTGTTGGTGCCGTAGGTAATGTCCGAGCCATACGCAGCGCGCTTCTCTTCTGGCGGCTGGAATGGCGTGACAACACCGACGGTCAGGCCGAGGAATTCGTACAGTGGACGCATCCAGTTGGCATCACGACGGGCCAGGTAGTCGTTCACGGTGACCACGTGCACGCCTTTGCCGGACAGTGCGTTGAGGTACACCGCCAGGGTCGCTACCAGGGTTTTACCTTCACCGGTACGCATCTCGGCGATCATGCCTTCGTGCAGCGTCATGCCGCCGATCAGCTGAACGTCGAAGTGACGCATCCCCATGATGCGCTTGCCCGCTTCACGGCAGACCGCGAACGCTTCGGGCAGGAGCTGATCGAGGGTCTCACCTTTGGCTATGCGGGCCTTGAACTCTTCGGTTTTGGCACGCAGTTGCTCGTCCGAAAGGGCCACCATTTGCTCTTCGAAGCTGTTGACGACCTGAACCGTCTTGAGCATGCGCTTCACTTCGCGCTCGTTTTTGCTTCCGAAAAGTTTTTTTAACAAAGGTGCAAACATATCGACAGGATCTTCCACACATAGGGATGGAGGGCGGCCCCGTGAGTCGCCCGTGCAGCCCTCATGGCCGCATGCGAACGAGCATTCTACCCGGAAATGGTGGTGAGGAAAGTGGCGTTATTCCACGATGCTGGCACAGCAATGTTACGGGGCAGAAGTACAATAGGGGCATTTCTTGGGACTTCAACCCGTAGCGGGCAGAAGTTTTATTAATGTTTTTTCATGAACCGGCGATTGGCACGGGTGAAACTTCAAGGCTTGCCGGGCCGATGGGAGCTTTCTGATACTATCTTGCGCTTGTAAGAAAAGGTATCTCTCGTGGCATTTCGTCCTTTACCGGCTCGCTCACCGGCTGTTCTTTTGCGCGAAGCCAGGCCGCTTAAAGCCATTTTCAATCATGCCCAGCGACTGGCGCATTTACAGCGTCTGCTGGAAAGCCAGCTGCAACCCGCAGCGCGCGAGCACTGCCATGTGGCCTCGTGGCGTGAGGGTACTCTTTTGTTGATTGTCACCGACGGGCATTGGGCGACGCGTTTGCGGTATCAGCAGAAGCGGTTGCAGCGGCAGTTGGTGGCGTTCAAAGAGTTCGCGAATCTCACGCGATTGCAACTGAAGGTACAGCCTGCGACGGTGCATCGGGGTGCCGTTGGTCATTCAAGGGATTTGTCGACCGCGGCGGCGGAGTCGATCAGTTCGACGGCTGAGGGGATCAGTGATCCTAAGTTGCGTGCGGCGCTGGAGCGGTTGGCGGCGCATGGGAAGCCTAAGGAATCGTGACGGACACGCTCGGCTTTGGGTGCATATCCGTTATCTCGGGTGGTGCTGATATTGGTTCCGCTCTTACAGCGGGTCACTTTTTCCAAGAGCCGAAATGTCGGACCACGAAAAAGTAACCAAAAAGGCCCTGCTCCTGGCTTGGCCCTCCTGCGTCGGGTACCCGCATTCCGACGACGCTCCGTGGGCCCGCGCCGAACGGGCATCCATGCCCTGACGGCGCTCTCGCGGCATCCATGCCGCTCGACCCACTGCGCGTCGTCTGCGTTTGGCCTGCACCCAAGTCGCGATTTGTGGTGGCTGGACTGTCGCGGACAAGATCAACGCTGGCTGGAGCTAACGCTCATCGCCTTCTTAGTTCATGCATCTGCCTGCCGCATACCACCCTGTAGGAGCGCGCTTGCCCGCGATCTGCCGGGAACCGGCAGCAAAACCGGTGCATGCCGTGTGTCAGGTACAACCGAACGCTCATCGCTTTCTTAATTGTTGCATCAATCCTCTGCGCTGCATTCCTGACTGTAGGAGCGTGGCTTGTCCCACGATCTGCCGGGAACCGGCAGCAAAACCGGTGGATGCGGTGTGTCAGGTACAACCGAACGCTCATCGCTTTCTTGATTGTTGCATCAATCCTCTGCGCTGCATTCTTGACTGTAGGAGCGTGGCTTGTCCCGCGATCTGCCGGGGACCGGCAGCAAAACCAGTGCATGCGGTGTGTCAGGTACAACCGAGTTGCCTGGTTTTGCTACCGCTGCGCGGCAGATCGCGGGCAAGCGCGCTCCTACACGAACTGCGTCAGCCTGATATTTCTGTGTGATCGTTTGTGATCGTTCCCACGCTCTGCGTGGGGATGCATGGCAAGACGCTCTGCGTCCAACTCGACGCGGAGCGTCAATCGATGCGTTACCACGCGGAGCGTGGGAACGATCAAGCGCGCTCCTACAGGGACTGCGTCAGCCTGATATTCCAGCTTCCGCCTCTGCTGTTGATTTTGCTCTTCTACATCAATATTCCAAACGCCACAAAACGCGACTTGGGTGCGGGTCCACGGAGCGTCGTCGGGGTGCGGGTACCCGACGCAGGAGGGCCAAACCGGGAGCCTGAACCCTTGGCTGCCTCTTGAAACAAAGAGAGGGGTTATCAAGTAACTCGCCAAAGGCGAAACAGGTCTGACGTTAGCCAGATCCCCTCTAAGAGCCATCGCCGAAAACAGATAGTTCACACCCTCTCAACGCAAAAAAGCAGACCCCATAAAAAAGGCCACCCGAAGGTGGCCTTAAATATGAAACGAGAAGAAGAGACGTTTTTACACCGCCGCAACAGGGCGCATGTATGAGATCGGTGCGGTACTGGCATCTTCGAAGGTCACGACTTCATAAGCATCACTTTGTGCAATCAAAGCACGCAGCAGACGATTGTTCAGACCGTGTCCCGACTTAAAGCCCTGATACTCGCCGATCAGGCTGTTGCCCAACAGATACAGGTCACCAATTGCATCCAGGATCTTGTGCTTGACGAATTCGTCCTCGTAACGCAGGCCGTCTTCGTTCAGCACACCGTCCTTGTCCACGACGATTGCGTTTTCAACGCTGCCGCCCAGAGCAAGGTTGTGCTTGCGCAGATACTCGATGTCTTTCATGAAACCGAAAGTACGTGCACGGCTCACTTCTTTTACGAAGGAGGTGCTGGAAAAGTCGACACATGCGGTTTGCGTGCGATTCTTCAGGTACGGGTGGTCGAAATCTATTTCGAAGCCCACCTTGAAACCTTCGAACGGCACGAACTTCGCAAACTTGCCGTCTTCTTCAACGCAGACTTCTTTCAGAATCCGGATGAATTTCTTCGGTGCGTCCTGTTCTTCCAGGCCAGCCGATTGAATCAGGAATACGAAGGGACCTGCGCTGCCGTCCATGATTGGAACTTCGGAGGCAGAGAGTTCAACGTAGGCGTTATCGATGCCAAGGCCAGCCATGGCCGACAGCAAGTGTTCAACCGTATCGACCTTCACATCGCCATTGAACAGCGTTGTGGAAAGCGTGGTGTCGCCAACATTCAACGCGTGCGCGTTGATCTGGACGACCGGCTCGAGGTCGGTACGGAAAAACACAATGCCAGCGTTCACAGGTGCAGGTTTGAGGGTCAGGTAAACCTTTTCCCCCGAGTGCAGGCCGATACCTGTGGCACGGATAATATTCTTCAGGGTGCGTTGTTTAATCATGGCATTGGCCGCTTCAGCGCATATCGCGAATTAGTATCAACAAAGGCTGGCGATGATAGCAGACCTCGCCTTTGCTGAACACCAATCACCCTTATACCCCTGATAGAACTCATCAATCAGCCTGACGACGCAGGAAAGCTGGAATGTCCAGGTAATCCAGATCGTCTTGCGGATTCATTTTCGCCGCAGCTGTCGCGCCTGCGTGAGCCTGATTGCGCATCACGGTAGGACGGTCCAGATCGCGGTAGTTCACCGAAGGCTGTTCCTGACGGACGGCTTGCTGCTGCACAGGTGCGGCTTGAGCGGTCTGCATGGTGTTGTCGATGACCTTCACAGGCTTCTCGATTTTTGCGCCCAGGCCGGTGGCAACCACGGTTACGTGCAGCTCGTCGCGCATGTCCGGATCGATAACGGTACCGACCTTGACCATGGCGTGCTCGGAGGCGAACGCTTCGATGATGCTACCCACGTCCGAGTACTCACCCAGAGACAGGTCAGGACCGGCAGTGATGTTGACCAGAATGCCGCGAGCACCCTGCAGGTTCACGTCTTCGAGCAGCGGGTTGCGAATCGCAGCTTCAGTGGCTTCACGCGCACGGTTAGGACCGCTTGCAGCACCGGTACCCATCATCGCCATGCCCATTTCGGACATCACGGTACGCACGTCGGCGAAGTCGACGTTGATCATGCCTGGACGCTTGATGATGTCGGAGATACCGCGAACGGCACCGGCCAGTACATCGTCAGCCTTGGCGAAAGCCGACAGCAGGCTGGCGTCTTTGCCCAGGATGGTCAGCAGTTTCTCGTTGGGAATGGTGATCAACGAGTCGACGCTTTCCGACAGCGCGCGGATGCCTTCATCGGCGATCTGCATGCGCTTGCGACCTTCGAACGGGAACGGACGGGTGACCACCGCAACGGTCAGAATGCCCATTTCCTTGGCCACTTCGGCGATGATCGGCGCAGCACCGGTACCGGTACCGCCACCCATGCCGGTGGTGATGAAGACCATGTTGGTGCCCTGCAGCACTTCCGCAATGCGCTCACGATCTTCCAGCGCAGCCTGACGGCCCACTTCAGGGTTGGCACCCGCGCCAAGACCTTTGGTCACGCCTGTGCCCAATTGCAGGATGGTACGCGCACCGATGTTTTTCAGTGCTTGAGCATCGGTGTTGGCGCAGATGAACTCGACACCTTCAATGTTGCTCTTGACCATGTGATTGACTGCGTTGCCGCCGCCACCACCAACGCCGATAACTTTAATTACCGGGCTTTGTGGGATGTTGTCTACGAGCTCGAACATGTTCCCTCTCCTTCAGTTCTCTAGTTTTATGTCGCCTGTTGCCTGCCTACCACTTTTTGAATCTTAGAAATTCCCCTGAACCCAGCGCTTGAGACGCTCAAACACTGGTGCTTTAGGTTCATCGCTATAACTGCTACCGGAGCCGGAAAGGCCGGACAGCGAGATGCCGTCAGACTGCTTTTGCAGTCCGTACAGCAACAGGCCGACGCCGGTGGAGTAGATCGGGTTGCGAACGACGTCCGCGAGCCCTTTGACACTGTGCGGAACGCCCAGGCGGACCGGCATGTGGAAGATTTCTTCCGCCAGTTCCACTGCGCCTTCCATTTTCGACGTACCACCGGTCAGCACGATGCCGGCCGGGATCAGGTCTTCGTAGCCGCTGCGACGCAGTTCGGCCTGGATCAGGGTGAACAGCTCGTCGTAACGAGGCTCGACCACTTCAGCCAGCGCCTGACGCGACAGCTCGCGAGGTGGACGGTCGCCCACGCTCGGTACTTTGATGGTTTCACCGGCACCGGCCAGCTTGGCCAGGGCGCAGGCGTAACGGATCTTGATTTCTTCGGCGTACTGGGTCGGTGTGCGCAACGCCATGGCGATGTCGTTGGTCACCTGATCGCCGGCAATCGGGATCACGGCCGTGTGGCGGATCGCGCCTTCGGTAAAGATCGCGATGTCGGTGGTGCCGCCGCCGATGTCCACCAGGCAGACGCCCAGCTCTTTTTCGTCATCGGTCAGGACCGAATACGCCGACGCCAGTTGTTCAAGAATGATGTCGTCAACTTCCAGGCCGCAGCGACGCACGCATTTCTCGATATTCTGAGCCGCATTCACGGCGCAGGTCACGACGTGGACCTTGGCTTCCAGACGCACGCCCGACATGCCCAGCGGCTCACGAACGCCTTCCTGGTTATCGATGACGTAATCCTGCGGCAGGGTGTGCAGCACGCGCTGGTCAGCCGGAATCGCCACGGCCTGAGCGGCGTCGAGTACACGCTCAAGGTCAGCGGAGCTCACTTCGCGGTCACGGATCGCCACGATGCCGTGGGAGTTCAGGCTACGAATGTGATTACCGGCGACACCGACGAACGCCGAGTGAATGCGGCAGCCTGCCATCAGCTGCGCCTCTTCCACCGCGCGCTGGATCGACTGCACGGTGGACTCGATGTTCACCACCACGCCCTTCTTCAGGCCGCGTGAAGGGTGGGTGCCGATACCGACGATTTCCAGCGTGCCATCAGCCGCGACTTCGCCTACCAGCGCCACCACCTTGGAGGTGCCGATATCCAATCCGACGATCATTTTGCCGCTTTGCACGTTTGCCATGGGTCCTGCCTCTTATCAATTCTTCGCGACGGCGGGTTTGTCCGTCGTTGGCGCTGACGCCTGCTCACGCCAACCGACGGCAAGGCCGTTGTTGTAACGCAGGTCGACTCGCGCAATGTTCGTGATCTGTTCTTTAAGCGTTTTTTCGTAGATGGCGATAAAGCGGCGCATCTTCTCAACCAGATTGCCTCGTCCCAGCAACAGCTCCAGGCCGGGGCCCGCGCTGCCTGCGCCGGTGGTCAGAAACCAGCTGCCTCGCTCACGCAATTCCAGGCGAGCGATGGAGAACCCCAGCGGGCGCAACATCTGACTCAGCACCTGGTATTGCTGCATCACCTGCTGTTGAGCCCGTTGAGGCCCGAACAACTGCGGAAGGTGTTCGTAGTTGGCCAGTTCACGCGGTGTGAACGCCTGACCCTGGTTGTTCAGCAGCGCTTGGTCACCCCAACGCGCAACCGGTAATTGTTCTTCCAGTCGGATCACCACCTGATCCGGCCAGACACGGCGGACCTCGGCGTGGGCGATCCACGGCATCTGCTCAAGCTCGGTGCGCATGCCGGCCAGGTCGACGTTGAAGAAGCTCGTCGCCACATACGGCGCAATGCGCTGCTGAACGGCCTGCTGGCTGATGTAGCTCAGGTCGCCCTGAACGTTGATCCGCGAGATCGGACGGTCGGCGTATGGCAGCAGACGCTGGGCGGCTTCGTACGTGCCGAAGCCCAGCACGACCAGCAACACAGGCCACATCAGGCTGCGCAGGAAACCGAAACTCGGCTTGGGCATACGCGACGACAGTGGCTCGCGAGCCACCATCCGGCTGGCGCCGCGAGGCACCGGCTTGCGGCCCGGAGTAGATTGCTGATGACGTAGCGTCGCGCCGTGCATGATTTACCCTCGCACCTGGACACTGTCGGCCAGAATCGCCAACACCAACTGTTTGAAATCGAGCCCGGCGGCTTTCGCGGCCATGGGCACCAGACTGTGATCGGTCATGCCGGGCACGGTGTTGACTTCCAGCAGCCAGAACTTGCCATCGGCATCCTGCATCACATCCGTGCGTGCCCAACCGGCGATACCAACGGCTTCACAAGCGCGAGCCGTCAGTGCCTTGAGTTCCTGTTCTTTGGTTGCATCGAGGCCGCACGGGATCCGGTACTGAGTATCGGAAGCCAGGTACTTGGCGTCGTAATCGTAAAAACTGTGGGGAGTCCCCAGACCGATGGGCGGCAATACCTGCCCGCGCAGAGAAGCGATGGTGAACTCCGGACCTTGAATCCATTGTTCGACCAACACTTGCGAATCGTAGGTACTGGCGGCACTCCATGCGGCGATCAATTCGTCGACGCTGGTCACCTTCGCCATACCGATACTGGAACCTTCATGTGCGGGTTTGACGATCAAAGGAAAGCCCAGTTCCGTCGCTGCCGAAATACAATCCGATTCACTGCCAAGCACCGCGTGACGCGGAGTTGGCAGACCCAAACTCTGCCAGACCTGCTTGGTGCGCAGCTTGTCCATTGCCAATGCCGAAGCCAGCACGCCGCTGCCGGTGTACGGGATGTTCAAGCATTCCAGCAGACCCTGCATGGTGCCGTCTTCGCCGCCACGGCCATGCAGCACGATGAACGCGCGATCTATCTTCTCGCTGACCAACCGCTGCAGGAAATCGTCACCCACGTCGATACCAAATGCATCGACGCCAGCGCTCAGCAGTGCCTCAAGCACCGCACGGCCGGATTTCAGGGAAACCTCCCGCTCCGCACTCTTGCCACCGAAGAGCACGGCCACTCGACCGAAGCTTTTCGGCTCCAGGGTCGAGATCAGGGAGATTTGCGCGGCGGCTGTCATTTCAGCTTACCTTCGGTTGAGGCCACGATGGCGCCCGTGAACAACGGGCTCTTGAGCAGCTGCGGTGCGAGACCGCCGATATCACCCGCGCCCTGACACAGTAGAATGTCGCCGGCACGCAGCAACGGCTTGACCAGCGGAGCAAGCTCGACACCACGCTCGATGTAGATCGGGTCGAGCTGCCCACGCTGACGAATGCTGTGTGCCAACTGACGGCTGTCGGCACCCGGAATCGGCTCTTCGCCCGCCGGATAGACTTCCATCAACAGCAGGACATTGGCGTCGTTGAGCACCTGCACGAAATCGTCGTACAGGTCGCGGGTACGGCTGTAGCGGTGTGGCTGATAGACCATGACCAGACGACGATCCGGCCACCCGCCACGCACGGCGTTGATGACCGCGGCGACTTCACGCGGGTGGTGACCGTAGTCGTCGACCAGCATGACGTTACCGCCTTCGACCGGCAGCTCGCCGTATACCTGGAAGCGACGGCCCACGCCCTGGAAGCCCGACAGGCCTTGCACGATCGCTTCGTCAGTGATGCCTTCGTCGGTCGCGATGGCGATCGTGGCCAGCGAGTTGAGCACGTTGTGATTGCCCGGCATGTTCACCGACACGTCCAGCGGCTCGCGCTCGCGGCGCAGCACGGTGAAATGCGTGCGCATGCCGTCCTGACGCACGTTGATGGCACGCACGTCCGCGTCTTCGTTGAAGCCATAGGTCATGACCGGACGCTTGACCGACGGCAGAATGTCGCGCACCACCGGATCGTCGGTGCACACCACCGCCAGACCGTAGAACGGCAGGTTGTGCAGGAATTCGACGAAGGTTTTCTTCAGTTTGTTGAAGTCGCCTTCGTAGGTCGCCATGTGATCGGCGTCGATGTTGGTGACGACGGCGACCATTGGCTGAAGGTGCAGGAAACTGGCGTCGCTTTCGTCGGCTTCAGCGATCAGGTAACGGCTGGTGCCGAGCTGAGCGTTGGTACCGGCAGCGTTCAAGCGACCGCCAATCACAAACGTCGGGTCCAGGCCACCGGCCGCGAACACCGAAGCGATCAGGCTGGTGGTGGTGGTCTTGCCGTGCGTACCGGCGACAGCGATGCCGTGGCGATAGCGCATCAGCTCGGCGAGCATCTCGGCACGAGGCACCACCGGAATCCGACGCTCGAGGGCAGTCGCGACTTCCGGGTTGGAGGTGTTCACAGCGCTGGACACCACGAGCACATCGGCAGTCGAGGCGTTTTCCGCGCGGTGGCCGATGAAAATCTGGGCACCAAACGATTCGAGACGCTCGGTCACAGGCGATGCCTTGAGGTCGGAACCGGACACGTCATAGCCCAGGTTCAACAACACTTCGGCGATGCCGCACATGCCCACACCGCCGATGCCGACGAAATGGATACGACGGATCCGACGCATTTCCGGTTGTGGCATGGCGCGTTGATTCTCAACCATGGACCACCTCCAGGCAGACATCGACGACAGTGTTGGTGGCGTCCGGCTTGGCCAGTTGGCGAGCCGTGCTGGCCATGCGTTTCAATTGTTCGGGTTGCATCAAAACCTCTTTCAGGCGAGCCGCCATCTCGGCAGCGCCAGTTGTCGCTTGCGGCATCACGAAGGCGGCGCCTTCACGAGCCAGATATTCGGCATTGCGCGACTGGTGATCGTCGATCGCGTGGGGCAACGGCACCAGCAACGACGGCAAGCCTGCAGCTGCCAGTTCACTGATGGTCAGCGCACCTGCGCGGCACACCACCAGATCCGCCCAGCAATAGGCTTGAGCCATGTCCTTGATGAACGGGGCGACCTGCGCCTCGACACCGGCCGCGCGATAACGCTCGGTGGTGACTTCATCGTGATTCTTGCCTGCCTGATGGAACACCTCGGGGCGTATGTCCACAGGCACTTGCGCCAGCGCTTCTGGCAGCAGCTTGTTCAGCGGCTCTGCGCCAAGGCTTCCGCCCAGCACCAGCAAACGCGGTTTGCGTCCGACCAGGGCCTGGCGCGGCGTTTCGAAAAACAGCTCGGCACGGACCGGATTACCGGTGGTGCGGCGCTTTGCCGACGCGGCAAACGTCTGTGGAAATGCCTCGCACACGCGGCTGGCGAACGATGCCAGGCTGCGGTTGGCCGTACCGGCGACGGCGTTCTGCTCATGGATGATCAACGGCACACCCGCCATTTTGGCGGCGAGACCACCCGGGCCGGTGACATAACCCCCAAACCCGACCACACACACCGGCTTCAGCTCACGCATGACTCGGCGCGCCTGAAAAAGCGACTTGAGCAACATGAACGGCGCCTTGAGCAGGGACAGACGGCCCTTGCCACGCAGCCCCGTAGCGTTGATCAAATGCAGCTTGAGGCCGGCCGCAGGAACCAGTTCGTTCTCGATGCCGCGCGGCGTGCCCAGCCAGTGCACGGTGTAGCCACGGGCCTGGAATTCCCGCGCGCAGGCCAGCGCCGGGAACACGTGTCCGCCGGTGCCGCCCGCCATGATCAGCACATTACCGACGGCCATGGGTGGGCTCCTCGGCAAAATCGCTTTCACTGAATTCAGCTTCTTCGCTGCCCATGTTGTTGCGCGATTCCCATTCGATGCGCAGCAGCAGACCCAGACTGGCGCAGCAGATGATCAACGAGCTGCCGCCGTAACTAAGGAACGGCAAGGTCAGGCCTTTGGTCGGCAGCAGACCGACGTTCACGCCGATGTTGATCAAGAACTGACCGATCCACAGGAACGCGAGGCCATAGGCGGTGTAAGCGGCGAAGAACTGCTTGGCGCGCTCGGCCCACATGCCGATGTACATCGCACGGATACTCACGAAGACGAACAGTGCGACGGTAGCCAGCGAGCCGACCACGCCCAGCTCTTCGGCCAATACCGAGAACACGAAGTCGGTGTGCGCTTCCGGCAGGTAGAACTGTTTCTGCACGCTGTTGCCCAGACCGACGCCGAACCATTCGCCGCGACCGAACGCGATCAGGGCCTGAGTCAACTGGTAGCCCGAGCCGAACTGGTCGGACCATGGGTCGGTAAAGGTGATCAGACGTGCCATCCGGTAAGGCTGAGCCTGAACCAGTACGAACACGGCGGCGACGGCGAGTGCAACCATCAGGGCAAAACGGAACAGGCCGACGCCACCGAGGAACAGCATCGCAGCGGCAGCGCCCATCATCACGACGGTGGCACCGAAGTCAGGCTCCATCAGCAGCAACCCGGCCATGGGCAACAGCACGATGAATGGCTTGAAGAAGCCCATCCAGCTCTCGCGCACTTCCTGCTGACGGCGAATCAGATAGCCCGCCAGGAAAATCACCACGAAAACCTTGGCAATCTCCGAGGGCTGAACGTTGAACATGCCGAAGCCGATCCAGCGCATCGAGCCGTTCACCTCACGCCCGATCCCGGGCACGATCACCATGACCAGCAGACCGAAGGCGCCAATCAGCATCAACCAGCCCAAGCGTTGCCAGGTGGCGACAGGCACCATCATGGTCGCCACGCACGCACCGAGCCCCAGCACCAGATAGATCAGGTGGCGGGTCATCATGTACAGCGCGTTGCCGGACTGCACGGCAGCCACTTCCGACGACGCGGACGTGATCATCACAAGGCCCAGGCCGAGCAATGCCAGGCAGCCGGCGAGCATCGGGAAATCGACGTCTACACCACGACCGCTGATGATCGGTGACGGGTAAGGCTTGATCACGCCAAAAATCATGACAAGTCCCCCACGGCCTGGGCGAACAGGCGTCCGCGCTCTTCGAAATTCTTGAACATATCCAGGCTTGCGCAGGCTGGGGACAGCAACACGGCGTCCCCTTCCTGAGCCGATTCGGCAGCACGTTGCACAGCTTCTTCCAATGTTTTGACGCGTATCAAAGGCACCGAATCGCCGAAGGTTTCAGCGAGCAGTTCAGCGTCGCGCCCCAAGAGGACAACGGCGCGGCAGTGGGTGGCGACCGGGGTTTTGAGCGCAGAAAAATCGGCGCCCTTGCCATCACCACCGGCGATCAGCACCAGCTTGCCGCTGATGTCCGTACCCAGGCCCTCGATGGCCGCCAGTGCGGCACCGACGTTGGTCGCCTTGGAGTCGTCGTAATAGCTGACGCGGTTGAGCTCGCGAACCCACTGGCAGCGATGCACCAGGCCTGCGAACGTGCGCAGGCTGGACAGCATCGCGTCGAACGGCAAACCGACGGCATGGCCGAGCGCCAATGCAGCCAGGGCGTTGGCCTGGTTGTGGGCGCCACGGATTTTCAATTCACGGACCGGCATAAGGTGTTCGAACTGGAAGGCCAGGTACTTCTCGCCGTTCTCTTCTCGCAGACCAAAGCCGTTGATGTCAGGTGTGTTCAGACCAAAGGTCCAGCAAGGCACCCCTTCCCCGATCAATGGTCGCGACAGGGCGTCCTGACGGTTGACCACGACCTGA
The DNA here is from genome assembly GCF_039697315.1 of Pseudomonas abietaniphila. Lineage (NCBI taxonomy): Bacteria > Pseudomonadati > Pseudomonadota > Gammaproteobacteria > Pseudomonadales > Pseudomonadaceae > Pseudomonas > Pseudomonas abietaniphila. The sequence continues at coordinate 1,973,823 of NZ_CP155619.1, forward strand.
CGCGCACCCCGGAAGATCCGGTGCTTGGCAAGGTGGTAAGCCGGCAGCCCGCTGTAGCGGTCCATGTGGTCTTCGCTGACGTTGAGCACGGTGGCGACTTCAGCGCCGAGATGATCGGTAGTTTCCAGCTGGAAACTCGACAGTTCCATCACGTACAGCTCGACGTCGTCACTGAGCAGGTCCAGCGCGGGCGTCCCGAGATTCCCGCCGACAGCCACACGCTTACCGGCTGCTGCGGCCATCTCACCGACCAGCGTGGTCACGGTGCTTTTCGCGTTGGAGCCGCTGATGGCGACGATAGGCGCCTTCGCGTTACGCGCGAACAACTCGATGTCGCCCGAAAGCTTCACGCCACGGGCGGCGGCCTGCTGCAATGCCGGTGTCGCCAGCGCCAGACCCGGACTCACGTACAGTTCGTCAGCGCGGCAGAGAAACTCGACGTCCAGCTCGCCACAACGCACTTCCACCTGCGGATAGTCACGACGCAGGGTCGCCAGCTCAGGTGGATTCTCACGGGTGTCCGCCACCGCAAACGCCACGCCCCGGTTCGCCAGGAAGCGAACCAGGGACATGCCGCTCTTGCCGAGACCGACAACGATGCGGAAGTGAGAAGAAGCGATCAGCGACACTCTGTTCTACCTCAGTTTCAACGTGGCAAGGCCGATCAGCACGAGAATCACGGTGATGATCCAGAAACGGACGATCACGCGAGGCTCGGGCCAGCCTTTGAGTTCAAAGTGGTGGTGGATCGGCGCCATGCGGAAAACGCGGCGGCCGGTCAATTTAAAGGATGCGACCTGAATGACGACTGACAGGGTTTCCATCACGAACACGCCGCCCATGATGAACAGAACGATTTCCTGACGAACGATTACCGCGATGGTGCCCAGCGCTGCGCCCAGCGCCAGCGCGCCAACGTCACCCATGAACACTTGGGCCGGATACGTGTTGAACCAGAGAAAGCCCAGGCCCGCACCGATCAACGCGCCGCAGAACACAATCAATTCGCCTGCGCCGGGAACGTAAGGAATCAGCAGGTATTCGGCGAATTTCACGTTGCCGGACAGGTAGCAGAAAATACCCAGCGCACCGCCGACCATCACCGTCGGCAGGATCGCCAGGCCGTCCAGGCCATCGGTCAGGTTCACAGCGTTGCTGGAGCCGACGATCACGAAGTAAGTCAGGACGACGAAACCGATGCCCAACGGAATGCTGAAATCCTTGAGCATCGGGATCAGCAGCGTGGTTTCCACCGGGGTTTGCGCAGTCATATAAAGGAAGATCGCAGCGCCCAGGCCAAATACCGACTGCCAGAAATATTTCCAGCGGCTTGGCAGGCCTTTCGAGTTCTTCTCGATCACCTTGCGGTAGTCGTCCACCCAGCCGATGCCGCCAAACAACAGGGTCACGATGAGTACGACCCATACATAACGGTTGCTCAGGTCAGCCCACAACAGGGTACTGACGCCGATGGCGGACAGAATCAGTGCGCCGCCCATCGTCGGGGTGCCGGATTTGGACAGGTGCGATTGAGGACCGTCGTTACGGACGGATTGGCCGATCTGCTTGTTCTGCAGGGCACGGATCATCCAGGGACCGAGGCAGAGCGACAATGACAGTGCGGTGAGCACGCCAAGGATCCCGCGCAGGGTCAGGTACTGGAAGACCGCGAAGCCTTTGTAGAACTGTTGCAGATACTCGGCCAGCAGCAGCAGCATTAATGTTTCTCCGCCTTCAAGGGGTAAGTCTCAGATCCGCAAAGCGCTGCCACGACGTTTTCCATCGCGGCACTGCGAGAACCTTTGATCAAAAGGGTTGTGTTTTTATCTTGCTCGGCGCGCAGCGCCTCGATCAGGTCGGCCTGATTGGCAAAATGGCGCGCATCCTGCCCGAAAGCTTTGACGGCATGGGCCATCAGTGGACCAACGGCGTACAGGGCATCGACCTTGCCGGCGGCGTACTCGCCCACGTCGCGGTGGCCCTGCTCGGCCCAGTCGCCCAGCTCGCCGATATCGCCCAGCACCAGCACGGTTCGGCCCGAGAACCCGGCGAGAATATCGGTGGCCGCCGCAACGGAACTCGGGTTGGCATTGTAGGTGTCATCGATCACGCGAATGCCGTTGGTCGCCAGTTGCGCAACGGTGCGCCCTTTGACCGGCTGAACGTCGTTGAGCCCGGTCACGATGCCCGGCAGCGACACGTCCAGCGCGTAAGCGGCTGCCGCAGCGGCCAGCGCATTGGCAACGTTGTGCGCGCCGAGCAGATTCAATTGAACCTGCGCCGAACCGCTTGGGCCGTTCAGTGTGAACGTCGGGCAGCCGCGTGCATCAATGCCCAGGTCCGTGGCGTAGAAGTCGGCCTGACCGTTGCTGCGAGAAAAACTCAACACTTTACGGCCAGCAGCGCGGGCCACCCAGATGTCGAATGCCTTGTCGTCGCGATTCAACACCGCGACGCCACGGGCATCGAGACCTTCGATGATTTCGCCTTTGGCTTCGACGATTTTCTCTGGCCCGCCGAACTCACCGACGTGCGCAGTCCCGGCATTGGTGAGCACCACGACGTGAGGTTTGGTCAGGCTGACGGTGAAGGCGATTTCGCCTATACGCGAGGCGCCCAACTCGATGACCGCCGCGTCAACCGCGGGCGACAGTTCGAGCAGGGTCAGGGGGACACCCAGTTCGTTGTTCAGGTTGCCTCGGGTTGCCAACACCGGACCCCGCGTACGCAGAATGCTCGCGAGCATTTCCTTGACCGTGGTTTTCCCGCTGGAACCCGTGATCGCAGCCACCGGCTTGTCTATGAAAGCATTGCGGTTCATCGCGCCCAATTGGGCAAGCGCCTTGCGCGTGTCGCCCACGATCAGTTGTGGCAACGAACTGCCTGGAATCTCACGCTCGACCAACGCCCCTACCGCACCTTTCGCGGCGACCTGATCGAGGTAATCGTGGCCGTCGAAACGCGGGCCGGTGAGCGCCACGAACAACTGACCCGGATTGATTGCCCGGCTGTCGATGCTGACGCCGGTAAAGCTGCAATCATCGCCAACCCGACGCGCGTCGAGTGGCAGCAACAGTTCGCTGAACGAAAGTGGCTTAAGCATGTGCAGCCTCCCATGCGTCCAGTGCCTTGGCGGCTTCTTCAAGATCGGAAAACGGATGGCGCTGGCCATCGATTTCCTGGTAATCCTCGTGTCCCTTGCCAGCCAGCACGATCACGTCGGCGGCTTGAGCCTGGGCAATGATCTGCGCGATGGCCTGACCACGGCCGGCGACGAAATCAACGTTATCCACTGCGCTGAAGCCCGCACGGATGTCGTCGAAGATGCGCGCCGGGTCTTCTGTTCTCGGGTTGTCGTCGGTCACCAGGACCTTGTCGGCCAGACGCTCGACCACTTCGGCCATCAGCGGACGTTTGCCGCGATCGCGATCGCCACCGCAACCGAACAGACAGGCCAACTGGCCTTTGGCATGCGGACGCAAAGCCGCGAGCACTTTTTCCAGCGCATCCGGCGTGTGGGCGTAATCAACGACCACCAGTGGACGCGATCCGCCGCCAAGACGCTGCATGCGCCCAACCGGGCCTTCCAGGCTCGGCAGCACTTTGAGAATGTCGTCCAGCGGGTAATCGAGGCCCATCAACGCACCGACCGCAGCCAGCACGTTACTCAGATTGAAGCGACCCAGCAGACTGCTGCGCAGGACGTGATCGCCTTGGGGCGTCACAAGCGTGGCGCGCACGCCGTCATCATCGAAATGCGCGTCGCGGCAGAACAGATAAGCGCTGCTGTCTTCCTGGCTGTAGGTGATCAAGCGCGAGGCATGGGCGGCGGCAGCGAGTTCGCGACCGAACGCATCGTCGAGGTTGATCACGCGGCAACGCAGGTCATTCCAGGCAAATAGCTTGGCTTTGGCGGCGCCATAGGCTTCCATCGTGCCGTGGTAATCCAGATGATCACGGGACAGGTTGGTCATGACGGCGACATCGAATGCCAACGCCGTCACACGGCCCTGATCCAGACCGTGCGACGAGACTTCCATGGCGATGGCTTTGGCACCCGCCTTTTTCAGGTCGTAGATCGTGGACTGCACCGAAATCGGGTCGGGCGTGGTGTGGATACCACTCTTCAACTCGCTATAAAAGCCAGTCCCCAAGGTGCCGATCAGGCCGCAATGCTGACCCAGTTTGTCCAGTGCCTGCGCAATCAGTTGAGTGACGCTGGTCTTGCCATTGGTGCCGGTCACGCCGACCAGGTTCATGCCACGACTCGGGTCGCCGTAGAAACGGCCGGCGATGTCCGACAGCTGTGCAGCCAGCCCTTTGACCGGAATCATCGGGATATCGGTGATCGGAAGCACCTTGGCGCCTTCGACTTCATAGGCGACAGCGGTGGCGCCATGAGCGATGGCGTCGGTGATGTGATCGCGCCCATCGACCTTCAGACCCGGAATCGCCAGGAAGAGATCGCCCGGACGCACCTTGCGGCTGTCCAGCGTCAGTTCGCGAATCAACAGGTCACGATCGCTCTGGGAGAAAATCTTGCTCAGGTTAAAGGACATCAGCCGCGCCCTCCCTTGACTGGAACGACGGCCGGAGCGGCATTGGCTTGCTGCTCAGGCGGGATCGGCGCGAGGTTGTCCGGCCGCACGTTCATGAGGCGCAAGGTGCCAGACATCACTTTGCTGAAGACCGGCGCGGACACCAGACCACCGAAGTAGCCGCCTTTGCTCGGTTCGTCGATCACCACCACAACGGCGTAACGTGGGTTACTCATCGGGCCGAAGCCTGCGAACAGCGAGCGGTAGGAGTTTTCGGCATAACCCTTGGTGCCGACGGAGGTCTTACGCGCGGTACCCGATTTGCCAGCAACGTGATAGGACGGCACACGCGCACGATAAACGCCACGCGGGTCTTCGATCACCTGTTGCAGCATGCCTTGCAGGGTTTTCGCCGTCGCTTCCGGGATCGCCTGGGTCGACTCCGAAGGTTTGTCGGTTTTCAGGATGGTCAGCGGGACGATCTTGCCGTTGTTGGCGAGCGCCGAGTAAGCGTGCACCAGTTGCAATGCCGTGACCGAAAGACCGTAGCCGTACGACAGGGTCGCGGTTTCTGCCTTGCGCCATTCACGGTAGTTCGGCAGGTTGCCCACGCGCTCGCCCGGGAAGCCCAGGCCGGTATACTGGCCAAGGCCGACTCGCTGCATGGCACGGAAAATCGCTTCGCCGCCCACGTCGAACGCGACTTTACTCATGCCGACGTTGCTGGAGTTGATCAGGATGCCGGTCAGATCGAGGATCGGGCCTTCGGTCTTGGTCACGTCACGGATGGTGTATTTACCGATCTGCAGCGTGCCCGGATAGACCTCGACCTTGTCGCTGGGCTTCCAGCGGCCACTGTCGAGCGCAGCCGTCATCGAGATCGGTTTCATGGTCGAACCCGGTTCGAACACGTCGATGATCGCGCGGTTCCGCATGGCGGCCGGCACCATGGTGCGGCGGTTGTTCGGGTTGTAGGTCGGCTGGTTGACCATCGCCAGCACTTCGCCGGTCTTCACGTCCATGATGACCAAGCTGCCAGCCTTCGCATCGTTTTCCTGAATCGCGTTACGCAGTTCGCGGGTCGCCAGATATTGCAGGCGCAGATCAATAGACAAAGCCAAGGTCTTCCCGGCCTTGGCGTTTTTCTTCACTTGCAGGTCTTTGATCAACCTGCCGCGCCGATCCTTGATCACTTGCCGTTTCCCCGGCACTCCCGCAAGCCAGTCGTCATAAGCGAGCTCGACACCTTCGCGACCGTGGTCGTCGAGGTCGGTGAATCCCACCATGTGCGCGGTGACATCACCGGCCGGATAGAAGCGACGGAATTCTTCCTTGCCATAAACGCCCGGCACTTTCAGATCGAGCACAGACTGGCCCTGCTCCGGCGTCAGACCGCGGACCAGGTAGATGAACTCTTTGGTGGACTGTTCATTCAGGCGATCAGTCAACGCTTTCGGGTCCTGCCCCAACACCTGAGCCAGCAAGCCCCACTTGCTCTTGTCGGCCTGCATTTCGGACGGGTTGGCCCAGATAGTGGTTACCGGCGTGCTCACGGCCAACGGCTCGCCGTTACGGTCGGTGATCAGACCCCGGTGAGCCGGAATGGAAACGGTACGCAGGCTGCGTGCGTCGCCCTGTTCAATAAGGAAACGATGATCGATGACCTGCAGGTCGACGATGCGATAGGAAATCGCCAACACCATGATCGACAACAGCCCGACCACAACGCGGAACCGCCAAGGGTAGAGTGCCCCTTCGAGTTTCATCATGGCGAAACCATCCGGATGTCGGCGGCGTTCGGGATGCGCATTTTCAGCTGATCGGTCGCCAAGGCTTCGATACGGCTGTGTGCGGTCCAGGTGCTTTGCTCAAGAATCAACCGTCCCCACTCGGCTTGCGCCTTGTCGCGAACGCTGAGCTCGGCGTACAGCGAGTTGAGCAACTGACGATTCCAGTGAGCACTGTAGGAAACGGCGATTGCCGACACGAGGACGGCAATGTACAGCAGCATCATAAAGAAGCTGCCGCCCGGCAATGGCTTGAAGAAACCGCGGCTCACCTGAGTTTCTCCGCAACACGCATGACAGCACTGCGCGAACGTGGATTGGCGCGGGTTTCATCATCGGATGCAAATTGTGCCTTGCCGATGATTTTGATCCGTGGCTCGAATGCTTGATGGCGGATGGGCAGGTTGCGCGGCATGTTGTCCGCCTCGCCCTTGACCAGCTTGCGCATGAACAGTTTGACGATGCGGTCTTCCAGCGAATGGAAGCTGATGACCACCAGACGTCCGCCCACCTCAAGGTTCTCCAGTGCGGCATCGAGGCCCGCTTCCAGATCGCCCAATTCATTATTGACGTGAATACGCAGGCCCTGGAATGCACGGGTCGCTGGATTCTTGCCTTTCTCCCAGGCCGGGTTGGCGACTTTCAGCACTTCAGCGAGGTCGGCGGTGCGTTCGAAAGGATGTGTTTCGCGACGGGCGACCACGGCACCGGCCATGCGCCGTGCGAAACGCTCTTCGCCGTATTCCTTGAAAACACGCGCGATTTCTTCGGCGGGTGCCGTATTGACGAACTCCGCTGCACTGATCCCGCGAGACGGGTCCATGCGCATGTCCAGCGGACCATCGTTCATGAAGCTGAAGCCGCGCTCGGGATCGTCCAGCTGTGGCGAAGAAACGCCAAGGTCCAGCAGGACGCCGCTGACTTTCCCTGCCAGGCCGCGTTCCAGAGCTTCCGAGCCAAGTTCGGCAAAGCTGCGCTGCACAATGACAAAGCGGCCGTCTTCGGCCGCCAGCGCTTGCCCTGTGGCAATCGCTTGAGGATCTTTATCGAACCCGAGGAGCCGGCCATCCGGCCCCAGGCTCTGCAAGATGAGGCGACTGTGCCCGCCTCGCCCGAATGTGCCATCCAGATAGCAGCCATCGGCACGCACCGCGAGAGCCTCGACGGCTTCTTCGAGCAGTACGGTGATGTGGGTAAAGCCGCTATTCATAGTCACAGGATCAAATCACGCAGTTCATCAGGCATCGCGCCCGGTTTTTGAATGGCCGCAAGGTCCGCATCAGCAAGTGCGTTCCAGGCGTCCTCATCCCACAGTTGAAACTTGTTCAGCTGGCCTACCAGCATCACTCGCTTGTCGAGCTTGGCGTATTCACGCAACCGTGGCGGCACCAGAAAACGACCGCTGCCATCCAGTTCCAGATCAACCGCATTACCGATCAGCAGTCGCTGCAGCCGACGGTTTTCTTCACGGAAAGTGGCGAGCTCACGCAGCTTGGCTTCGATCAACTCCCATTCCGGAAGTGGATAGATGCACAAACATGGATCGACGGTATCAATGGTCACGATCAATTGGCCGGCGCTACGCGAATCCAACTCGTCACGGTACCGGCTCGGCATAGCGAGACGGCCCTTTGCATCGAGATTGATTGCGTTTGCACCACGAAACACAGGCGCGATCTCCGAATATTATCTTTTTGCGCTCAAAAAACCCACTTCACGCCACTTTCCGCCACTTGCGCACACTATAGGAATGCGCCCACCACACCGTCAAGGCGACTTCTTAAGGAAAACCCTTACAGGACGGAGATTTAGGAGGGGTAACGCAGGAGTTTTGGAAAAATTCGGATCGGTCCTACAGATAAATCCGAACCGACTCAAAAAGATAAGGTTCGAAGTTAAAGTGATTTATGAGGTTTAAGATTTTTTCGGTATTACGAGGAGGATTCTGCGCGAGAAAAAACAGAGGAGGGAAAAGGTGGAGAGTCGATCTGTAAGCCGGGTTCTGTCGAGGACAGTCATTCCTCTACGATGGCCATCACTGGACATCTTTAGCAACCTACCCGGTTCCAGCGCGGGCCACGCCTTGGAACCCTATTTGGTCTTGCTCCGAGTGGGGTTTACCTAGCCACGAACTGTTGCCAGACGTGCGGTGCGCTCTTACCGCACCTTTTCACCCTTACCGGCACCGAAGTGCTTAGGCGGTTATTTTCTGTGGCACTTTCCGTAGGCTCACGCCCCCCAGGCGTTACCTGGCACTCCGCCCTATGGAGCCCGGACTTTCCTCCCCCCTTCATTGCGGAACAATGAAAGGCAGCGACTGTCCAATCGACTCTCCGCCGCCAAGGTTAATGGCAGGGAGGCGCAAGAACAAGCTTTAATAAGCCTCTCACACTTTTGTATGACAGGCTGACGGGGATCGGTCACTCGCCCTTCTGCTTGTCCAGTGCGACTTGGTACAGCAGATTCTTGCGCACCCCGGTGATCTCGGCAGCCAGTGCAGCCGCACGTTTGAGCGGCATTTCCTGTAACAGCAGATCCAGCACGCGTCGAGCCTCGGCTCCGATCACGTCTTCGCCTTCCGGCTCGCTCCAGCCTGCAACAAGCACCACACATTCGCCGCGCTGCTGATTGCTGTCGCCTTCGACAAAGGCACGCAGCTCACCTAACGGCAACCCTTTGAGCGTTTCGAACGTTTTGGTCAGCTCACGCCCCAACACTGCGGGTCGGTCGGCACCGAAGATTTCTTCCAGATCCTGCAGGCACTCCAGAATCCGGTGCGGCGCCTCGTAGAAAATCACCGTGCGCGGTTCTTCTTTCAGCAATTCGAGACGCGCTTTGCGCCCGACCGATTTCGCTGGCAGAAAACCTTCGAAGATGAACCGGTCGGAGGGCAGTCCTGCGGCCGACAGCGCTGCGATCAGCGCACAGGCGCCAGGAACCGGAATCACCTGAATGCCGGCCGCACGTGCCTGGCGCACCAGGTGATAACCGGGATCGGAAATCAGCGGCGTCCCCGCATCCGAGATCAGCGCCACGTTATCGCCCGCCAGCAAACGCGCGATGAACCGGCTACCTTCGTCGCGCTCGTTATGCTCGTGGCAAGCGGCCAACGGCGTTGCTATGCCGAAATGTTGCATCAGTCGTAATGAATGCCGGGTATCTTCGGCGGCAATCAGGGCCACCTCGCGCAACACCTTCAAGGCACGTACGCTCATGTCATCCAGGTTGCCGATTGGCGTGGCCACCACATAAAGCGAGCCTGTAGTGGAATTCAAAGCACCCGGAGCAGTCAAAGCGCACACCTCATGTTCGGTAAAAGCCTGCATTGTACAGGTTCAGGCGAGTCTCACAGGGAGATTGAAAAATGCACGGACACTTGCGTTCACACCTTTCCATGATTGCCGTCCGACAGGGAAAACCACTGACTGAAGCGCTCATTTGCCCTTCAGGGCGACCTATATCGCCGCTTTAACGCCTACAACATCGCGCCCCGGCCAGTGCTTGGGTACAATTCCACGCTAATTTGCTCGAGTATCAGGAACATATACATGATCGCTTGCCTGCGGCTGTTCTCTGCCCTCTGCCTGGCTGCCTTGTTGGCCGCTTGTGCCGGTTCGCCCTCCTCCAGCCTTGGCGAATTGCCACGCACCCCTGACGCCAGCATCGAGCAGTTGCTCGAACAAGCCACCGCAGCCAAGTCGCCCGACCAGGCGGCGTTGCTCCGACTGACCGCTGCCGACCTCGCTGCGCGCCAGAACAACCCGGGGCGCGCGGCCAGCATTCTTGAGCAGGTCCAGATGGATCAGCTCAAGACTGACAAACAGATCTACGCCAACACCCTGTCCGCCGAACTCGCATTGGGCCGCAGTCAGCCGAAAGCTGCACTGACCGCGCTCAACCACCCCAGCATGCAACACTTGGGTGAAATGCCGGTCGACCTGCAGATCCGCACCCACACCGTTCGCGCCCGCGCACTGGAAGCCGACGGCCAGACCCTCGCCGCAGCCAGCGAACGCGTCTTCATGGGCCCACTGCTTCAAGGCGATGCCTTGTCGGCCAACAACGACGCCATCTGGACACTCGTTGCCGCGCTCCCACCTGAGCAACTGCAGAGCACGAGCAACGATGACATGGGCGGCTGGTTGAGCCTGGCCCGCGCGGTCAAAGGCGCTGGTACGCTGGAACAGCAACAGGCAGCCATCGACAACTGGAAAGCGCAGAATCCGCAGCACCCTGCCGCGCGCCAACTGCCGACTTCTCTGGCCCAGTTGCGCGACCTCAAAAGCGCGCCACTGACCAAAATCGCCCTGCTGTTGCCTCAAGACGGCCCGCTCGCTTCTGTCGCCCGCGCCCTGCGTGACGGCTTCATGGCGGCCCATTATCAGGCACAGCAAGCCGGTCAGAAGCCACCGGCCATTGAAGTGTTCGACAGCTCGCGCGTGACCTCGATGGACGCGTTTTATGCACAGGCCAAGGCGGCTGGCGTGCAAATGGTGGTCGGCCCACTGGAAAAACCATTGGTCAAACAGCTGAGCGCTCATCAGCAATTGCCTATCACCACGCTGGCCCTGAACTACAGCGACGTCACCACACAAGGCCCTGCCGAGCTGTTCCAGTTTGGTCTGGCTGCCGAAGACGAAGCGCGCGAAGTTGCACGCCGCGCTTGGGCAGACGGCAAGCGCAGCGCAGTGGCCATGGTTCCAAAAGGCGAATGGGGTGATCGCGTACTCGACGCCTTCCGTCAAAGCTGGCAGGCCAAAGGCGGCACTTTCCTTGGCGTCGAACGTATCGATCAGCCTGTAGCGCTGGCTCAGCAAGTCGCCGACCTGTTCCAGCTGCGCAACAGCGAAGGCCGCGCACAACGCCTGCAAAGCACCACCGGTGCGCAGATGGCTGCCCAGCCGAGTCGCCGCCAAGACGTAGACTTCATGTTCCTGGCCGCAACGCCGCAACAGGCCCAGCAGATCAAACCGACCATGGTCTTCCAGTACGCAGGCGACGTGCCCGTCTATGCCACCTCGCACTTGTTTACCAACAGCGGCGATCAGGCGATGTACAACGATCTGGCGGGCGTACGCTTCTGCGAAACCCCTTGGTTGCTGAATGCCGCCGATCCCCTGCGCCAGCAAGTCACCACGCAGTGGCCACAAGCGGGCGGCAGCCTGGGACGTCTTTACGCCATGGGCATCGACGCCTATCGCCTGGCGCCTCGCCTGACTCAATTGAAAACCCTGCCTGAAAGCCGCATCGACGGCCTGTCGGGCAGCCTGGCCATCGGGCAAGGTCAGCGCATCGAGCGTCAACTGCCTTGGGCACAGTTCGTCGACGGCAAGGTCCAGCGCCTGCCGGACACCGCGCCTTGATCCCAGGCAACACGCGTCGAACCGTGGGGCAGGAGGCAGAAGCCTGTGCCCTGCGGCACCTGCAAGAACAGGGCTTACAGCTGATTACGCGGAATTGGTCATGCAAACGCGGCGAGCTTGATCTGGTCATGCTCGACGGCGATACAGTAGTATTCGTCGAAGTTCGCTATCGGCGCCACGCTGGATGGGGTGGCGCGCTGGAAAGCGTTGACGTTCGCAAGCAGGAAAAGCTCACCCTGGCCGCACAATGGTTCCTGCAAAGCGAGTCGGAATGGGCGGATTCACCCTGCCGTTTCGATGTCGTCGCGATCAATGGCGACCCGGGCAACGGGCCTGCATTGAATTGGTTGCAGAACGCCTTCGACAGCTGACAATGCTGCTGATCGCCACCTGCACCGCCAAGCTCGCCGACACACAAACCCACACCGTTTTTTTTGCTCTTTGCTTTGCGGGCTGCACAGTTTTGTGCCGGGAAGCCGATGACTGTCTTGGACGTCGCCCCGACCAGCCGCCCCTATTAAGGTTTTCATAGATGGACATGCAATCCCGAATTCGCCAGCTTTTTCAGGCCAGCATCGATACCAAGCAACAGGCGATGGACGTTCTTGCACCCTACATCGAGCAAGCCAGCCAGGTGATGGTCAACGCCCTGCTCAACGAAGGCAAAATGCTTGCGTGTGGCAACGGCGGTTCGGCCGGCGACGCCCAACACTTTTCCTCCGAGCTGCTTAACCGTTTCGAGCGTGAGCGACCGAGTCTGCCCGCCATTGCGCTAACGACGGACACGTCCACCATCACCTCAATCGCCAACGATTACAGCTACAACGAAATCTTCTCCAAACAGATCCGCGCCCTCGGCCAACCCGGCGATGTGTTGCTGGCGATCTCCACCAGCGGCAACTCGGCCAACATCATTCAGGCCATCCAGGCCGCACATGATCGGGAAATGATTGTCGTAGCATTGACCGGCCGCGACGGTGGTGACGTGGCGTCACTGCTGCTGCCCGAGGACGTCGAAATCCGCGTTCCGGCCAAAGTCACCGCACGTATCCAGGAAGTCCACCTGCTGGCGATTCACTGTCTCTGCGACTTGATCGACAGCCAATTGTTCGGGAGTGAAGAATGATATCCAAACGTCTCAGCCTGATGGCCCTGACGCTCTGCCTGGGCATCAGCGGATGCAGCTCGGTGATCAACGCCAGCCGTGAAGCCCCTATCGATGACGATCGCGGCACACGCACCTTCGGCAGCAAGATCGACGATTCGCTGATCGAAACCAAGGTCGCAGTGAACATCGCCAAAGCCAGCCCGGATCTGGACAACAACTCGCACATCGTCGTGACCAGCTTCAACGGTGTGGTCCTGCTGGCCGGTCAGACGCCACGCGCCGACCTCAAGCAACTGGCCGAACAAACCGCCAGCCAGGTGCAGAAGGTCAAGAAGGTCAATAACGAGCTGCAAGTGATCGCGCCTTCCTCGATACTGGCGCGCAGCAACGATGCCTGGCTGACCAGCAAGATCAAAACCGAGATGCTGACCGACAGCGCCATTCCCGGCTCGCGCATCAAAGTCGTGACCGAGAACGGCATCGTTTACCTGCTGGGCCTGCTGACCCAGGCCGAAGCCACCCGCGCAACCAACCTGGTTCAGGGCGTGTCCGGCGTGCAGAAGATCGTGAAATTGTTCGAGTACATCGACTGAGACGAACAACTCGGTGATCCCCTGTGATCACCACTCACCGAGACAGACACAAAAAAGGCGATCCCGAGGGATCGCCTTTTTTGTTTACATCGCAGTCATTACTTGACCACTTTCAGACTCGGCCGGCCGCTTGGGCGCGGTGGCTCGTCATCCGGTGGCGGCATGTCGTCATCAACGTCCAGATCCTCATCGTCGTCCACGGCAGGCTCCAGATCGAAGACCATGCCCTGGCCGTTTTCACGGGCGTAAATACCCATGACCGCAGCAACCGGAACGTACAGGCTGTGTGGAACACCGCCAAAGCGACCTTCGAAGCTCACGGCATCGTTGTCCATGTGCAGATGACGCACAGCACTCGGCGAGATATTGAGGACGATCTGTCCGTCATTGGCAAAGCCTTGCGGGACTTGCACCGCCGGGTATTCGGCATTGACCAGAATGTGCGGCGTGCAATCGTTATCTACGATCCACTCATAAAGCGCGCGGATCAGATAGGGGCGACTGGAGTTCATCGAACGGTTCCTTAGGCCTTAGCGCATGTCGCGTTCGGCAGCAGACAGACTTGCCTGGAATGCCTCACGCGCAAACTGGCGCTCCATATAATCAAGCAGCGGCTTGGCGGGCCGCGGCAACTCGATACCCAGAATCGGCAGGCGCCAGAGTATGGGCAATAGACAGCAGTCGACCAGACTTTGCTCGTCACTGAGGAAAAAAGGTTTTTCCGCAAACAGTGGCGACACGCCGGTCAGACTTTCGCGCAGCTCCTTGCGCGCCTGAACACGAGCAGCTTCTTTGCTGCGCGGGTCCAGAATCAGATCCACCAACCCGCACCAGTCACGCTGGATCCTGTGGATCAGCAAACGGCTGTTGGCACGTGCTACAGGGTATACCGGCAGTAAGGGCGGATGAGGATAACGCTCATCCAGGTATTCCATGACAACCGTCGACTCGAACAACGCCAGGTCACGATCGACCAGCGTCGGCACGCTGCCGTACGGATTCACCTCGATCAGTTTCGCCGGATGGCGACCCTCTACAACATCGATGATCTCGGCGCTGACACCTTTCTCGGCGAGCACAATGCGCACGCGATGGGAATAGTGGTCGGCGGGGTCGGAGTAACAGGCCAACCGATTGGTCACGCCCATGGCGGTCCTCCTCGCTTGTTAAATATATTCAGAAGCAGAAACAACGAACGCGCCCTGAAGGCGCCTCCGGCAACATCCACAATGAGCGGGTGTTCGTCGCGGGCGACAAGATAGCTCATTTACTCAAAGTAAATTCTGCAATCTTTCGCCCGCCACTATACCCGCTCTGTGGCCATTACCCGAACGAGGCTCTTCAGAGCGCGTTACGTCTGCAGCAGAACCGACATCCCGTCAGTGCACATCCTTCCAGTATTCGCGCTTGAGCAGGTACGCGAAGATGAACAGGATCGCCAGATACAACAGCACGTAGGTGCCGATGCGCTGGTGTTGCAGCTTGACCGGGTTCGCCGAATACGCGAGGAAGGTCACCAGGTTTTTGATCTTTTCGTCGAACTGCTCTTCGGTGAGCGTGCCGGTCTTGGGCACGATCGTCAGTTGATCACAGGCCTCATGGGTGAGTGGCGAACCGGTCAGCGGGTCGTATTGCTTCTTGTCGCCCTCGACCACCTGCACCTGCTTGCACCCGATGATCTGACGACCTTGCAGACCGACGAGCACGTTAGGCATACCTACGTTGGGGAAGACCTTGTTGTTCACGCCCCAGGGCCGCGCAGGGTCCTCGTAGAACGAGCGCAGGTAGCCGTAGAGCCAATCCGTGCCACGCACCCGCGCCACCAGGGTCAGATCGGGTGGCGCCGCGCCGAACCAGGTCTTGGCATCCGCCGGCTGCATGCCCGCCACCATGTGATCGCCGATCTTGGCGCCCGTGAATACCATCTTGTCGAGCATCAATTCGTGAGGAATGCCAAGGTCATCCGCGACCCGCTCATAACGCTGGAACTTGGCGCTGTGGCAGCCCATGCAATAGTTCACGAAGGTACGCGCACCGTCCTGCATGGCGACCTTGTCGGAGACATCGATGTCGACGCTTTCCAGCTCCGGGCCACCGTGCTCGGCGGCGAACGACAAGACAGGCAAGGCAGCGAGAATAAAAACAGCCAATAGCTTTTTCATTAGCCAGTCACCCTTTCCGGAACCGGTTTTGTCTTCTCCATGCGCGTGTAGAACGGCATCAGGATGAAGTAGGCGAAGTACACGAACGTACACACCTGTGACAGCAATGCGCGCCCGGGGCTGGGCGGAAGAACCCCCAGAATCCCGAGAATCACGAAGGCCACACAAAACAGCAGCAACCAGATCCGGCTGAGCCAGCCCTTGTAACGCATCGACCTGACCGGACTGCGGTCAAGCCACGGCAAGACGAACAGCACCGCGATCGCCGCGCCCATGGCCATGACCCCCATGAGCTTGTCCGGGATCGCCCGCAAGATCGCGTAGAACGGCGTGAAGTACCAGACCGGCGCGATGTGCTCTGGCGTCTTGAATGCGTTAGCCTGTTCGAAGTTCGGCTTCTCCAGGAAGTACCCGCCCATTTCCGGAAAGAAGAACACGATCGAACAGAAAATGAAGAGGAACACCACCACGCCGACGATATCCTTCACCGTGTAATACGGGTGGAAGGCGATGCCGTCGAGCGGCTTGCCGTTTTCGTCCTTGTGCTTCTTGATGTCGATGCCATCAGGGTTGTTGGAACCTACCTCGTGCAACGCCAGCACGTGCAGCACGACCAACCCCAGAATCACGATAGGCAAGGCCACCACGTGGAGCGCGAAGAAGCGGTTCAGGGTGATCCCCGAGATCAGGTAGTCCCCCCGGATCCACTGGGTCAGGTCGTTACCGATGACCGGGATCGCGCCGAACAGCGAGATGATCACCTGGGCGCCCCAGTACGACATCTGTCCCCACGGCAGCAGATAACCCATGAAGGCTTCGGCCATCAGCGCCAGGTAAATCAGCATGCCGAAGATCCACACCAACTCCCGAGGCTTCTGATAGGAGCCATAGAGCAGCCCACGGAACATGTGCAGATAGACGACGATGAAGAACGCCGACGCGCCCGTGGAATGCAGCAGGCGCAGGATTGAACCGTACTCGACGTCGCGCATGATGTACTCGACGGACGCGAAAGCCTCCTCTGCCGAGGGCGTGTAACTCATCGTCAACCAGACGCCGGTCACGATCTGGTTCACCAGCACCAACAGCGCCAGCGAGCCGAAGAAGTAGAAGAAGTTGAAGTTCTTGGGGGCGTAATACTTGCTGAGGTGATCTTCCCACATGGAAGTCGCAGGGAAGCGCGCATCGACCCAGTCCATGAATTTGCTCATTACGCTTTCTCCTGATCGACACCAATGACGATGATTGAGTCCGACTCGTAGGAATGCGGCGGCACTGGCAGATTCAGGGGTGCAGGTTGCGCTTTGTAAACGCGCCCAGCCAGGTCGTAATGAGAGCCGTGACAAGGACAGAAGTAACCGCCAACCCAGTCTTTACCGAGGTCAGCGGGCGCGACCTCGGGACGGAATGTGGGAGAGCAGCCCAGATGAGTGCAGATCCCGATCAGCAACAACATCTCGGGCTTGATCGAGCGAACCACCGGGTCAACGTAGGCAGGTTGAGTGGAGTTCTTGGATTCCGGATCGGAGAGCTGGGCGGTGATCTTGCCCAGATTCGTGAGAATTTCCGGGGTGCGGTGAACGATGAAGACCGGCTGACCACGCCATTCGGCAATCATCTGCTGCCCAGGCTCGATCTTGCTGATATTGACTTTCACGGGTGCGCCAGCCGCTTTGGCTTTGGCACTGGGAAACCATGACCCCACGAACGGGACCGCAGCCCCCACCGCTCCTGCAGCGCCAACCACAGACGTGGCCGCGACAAGGAAGCGACGCCGGCCTGCATTCACGCCGTCATTGCTCATTCCGTCCTCTCCCATCAGCTTTTAGAGGCCTGCTTGGTCAGGCTTCTCTTTAAATTATTTTTCTAGCTGTCAAAAAATCCTGCCGGATGGTAATGACAAACCCCTAATAGTCGCAAGGGCATTACCTTCTGGCGAAAACGGGGAGGCCTTATGGAACGGGGCATCCACGGATGAGACGTGTCGTCACACCCAATAATAGACGCCCATAAAAAAACGCCCAGTTCCAAGAGGAAACTGAGCGTTCTTTTTGAACGAAAAGCGAATTAACGCTTCGAGTACTGCGGACGCTTACGCGCTTTACGCAGACCGACTTTCTTACGTTCAACTTCGCGAGCATCGCGAGTAACGAAGCCTGCTTTGCGCAGCGCGCCACGCAGAGTTTCGTCGTATTGCATCAGAGCGCGGGTGATACCGTGGCGGATTGCGCCAGCTTGACCACTCACACCACCGCCGATGACAGTGACGTAGATGTCGAATTTTTCGACAGTCTCGGTCAGTTCCAGTGGCTGGCGAACTACCATGCGGGCAGTTTCGCGGCCGAAGAACGTGTCCAGGGAGCGGTTGTTGATGGAGATGTTACCGGTGCCCGGACGCAGGAAAACGCGAGCGGTTGCGGTCTTGCGACGGCCAGTGCCGTAATTTTGAGTCGCCGACATAATGAACTATTCCGTTAAAACTTCAGTTCTTGGGGCTGCTGAGCAGTATGAGGGTGTGCAGCGCCCGCATAGACTTTCAGCTTACGATACATGTCGCGACCCAGCGGGTTCTTAGGCAGCATGCCTTTGACCGCGGTCTCGATCACGCGCTCAGGAGCTTTGGCGATCAGCTTTTCAAAGTTGATCGACTTGATCCCGCCCGGGAAACCGGAGTGAGAGTAGTAGATCTTGTCGGTGGTTTTGGCACCAGTAACGCGGATTTGCTCAGCGTTGATCACGACGATGTAGTCGCCGGTGTCAACGTGCGGAGTGTATTCCGGTTTGTGCTTGCCACGCAGACGGCTCGCGATTTCAGTGGCCAGACGACCCAGGGTCTGACCAGCAGCGTCGACGACGAACCAGTCGCGCTTTACTGTTTCCGGTTTAGCGGTAAAAGTTTTCATTCTTTATAGCCTCAAAGGCCGCCCTGAAAAATAGACGGCGGAGCATACTCATTAGTACGGTCTTTGACAAGTCAAAGGCCGCCGGGCACGAACGCTATAGGGGGCTCGGGTCAGCGCGTTCGATCGCAGCGGTGTCTTGTGTCGCGGGGCATCACTCCCATGACAAAGAGACGCGGAATTATGCAGATTGCGAAAAAAATTTCAACCTGCTTTTATGGTTCTTTTAAACAGGAGAGCCAGATGGACTATCGCAAACTGGGCAGAACCGACCTCAATGTCAGCGCAATCTGCCTCGGCACGATGACCTGGGGCGAGCAAAACAGCGAGTCCGAGGCCTTCGCCCAGATCGAAAGGGCCAAAGCGGCGGGGATCAATTTCATGGACACGGCCGAGATGTACCCGGTCCCACCCAAGAAAGAAACCTACGCCAGCACCGAGACCATCATCGGTAACTGGTTCAAAAAGAACGGCGACCGCGCCGACTGGATTCTCGCCAGCAAGATCGCAGGCCCCGGCAACGGCATCGACTACATTCGTGACGGCCAGCTGAAGTTCAACCGCGACCATATCGTTGCCGCCGTCGACGCCAGCCTGAAACGCCTGCAGACCGACTACCTGGACCTGTATCAACTGCATTGGCCGGAACGCAGCACCAACTTCTTCGGCAAGCTGGGCTACACCCACAGCGACGCGACGTTCACGCCGCTGCTGGAAGTGCTTCAGGTGCTGGACGAACAGGTCAAGGCGGGCAAGATCCGTCACGTCGGGCTGTCCAACGAAACGCCGTGGGGCACCATGAAGTTTCTGGCTGAGTCAGACGCTCACGGCCTGACGCGTCCGGTGTCGATCCAGAACCCGTACAACCTGCTCAACCGCAGCTTCGAAGTCGGTCTGGCGGAAATCGCCATTCGTGAGGAATGCGGTCTGCTGGCGTATTCGCCGATGGCCTTCGGCATGCTGTCCGGCAAGTACGCTGACGGCGCACGCCCGGCGAAAGGTCGCCTGAGCCTCTACAGCCGCTTCACCCGCTACTTCAACCCGCAGTCGGAAGCTGCCTGCGCCCGTTATGTCGCCCTGGCCCGTGAGCACGGCCTGGACCCGGCACAAATGGCCTTGGCGTTCGTCACCAGTCGCCCGTTCGTGACCAGCAACATCATTGGTGCGACGACGCTGGAACAGCTGGAGAGCAACCTGGAAAGCTTCAGCCTGGTGTTGTCGGAAGAGGTACTGGCGGGTATTGAGGCGATCCATAAGGATCAGCCGAATCCTGCGCCTTAGTCATTTGGCTGACGCTGAATGACACCTGTGGGAGCGAATTCATTCGCGAGAGGCCATTACGGTCGATACACATGTATCGCCTGACACCCTATCGCGAATGAATTCGCTCCCACAGGATTTGGTTGGATATAAGCCTTGTGATTAACCCTTCCTACAGCGATCGCGCGATGATCTCCTTCATGATCTCGTTGGTGCCCGCATAAATCCGCTGCACCCGCGCATCCGCCCACGCCCGTGCGATCGGGTACTCCCACATGAAGCCGTAACCACCATGCAGCTGCACGCACTCGTCGAGCACCTTGCACTGAAGGTCGGTGGACCAATACTTGGCCATCGCAGCGGTCGGCACGTCGAGCTTGCCCTCCAGATGCAACGACAGGCACTGGTCGATAAACGTGCGGCCGATCTGCACTTCCGTGGCGATCTCGGCCAGTTTGAAGCGCGTGTTCTGGAAATCCGCGATGGCTTGCCCGAATGCCTTGCGCTCACGCGTATAGGCCAATGTCCACTGCAACGCCGCCTCGGCCGACGCAATGGCGCCAATGGCCACCGTGAGACGTTCTTGCGGCAACTCCTGCATCAGGTAGGCGAACCCCATCCCGGCCTGCCCCAAGAGGTTCTCCTTGGGCACGCGTACGTCCTGAAAGAACAATTCCGACGTGTCCTGCGCCTTCATGCCGACTTTTTCCAGACGCTTGCCCTTCTCGAAGCCCGGCGTTCCCGCCTCGACCAGGAAAAGACTCGTACCTTTGGCGCCAGCCTTGGGATCGGTCTTGGCCACCACGATCACCAGGTCTGCGAGAAAGCCATTGGTGATGAACGTCTTGGAACCGTTGATGACGTACTCGTCGCCATCCAGCACCGCAGTCGTTTTGACGCCCTGAAGATCGGAGCCCGCGCCCGGCTCGGTCATCGCGATCGCGGTCACCAGCTCGCCCGACACCATCTTCGGTAGGTATTTCTGTTTCAGCGCCTCGCTGCCGTAATGCAGGATGTAGGGGGCAACGATGTCCGAATGCAGGGAAAATCCGATGCCGGTCAGTCCCAGCCGGTAGATTTCTTCGATCACCACGGTGGTGTACAGAAAGTCCGCCGCCATGCCGTCGTATTCTTCCGGCAGGTGCGAACACAACATGCCCTGCTCCCCCGCCTTGTTCCAGAGCGCACGGTCGACATGCCCCTGCTTCTCCCATTGCGCATGAAACGGGGCGGCTTCCTGTTCGAGAAACTTGCGGACGCTGTCACGGAAAAGCTCGTGCTCGGAGCTGAAAAGTGTTCTTGGAAGCATGGGACACCTTGGGCTGGAGGGATTGTCAGACAAATCGCTGACAGAGCGTATGCCGGGCTGGATGACGACGACACTGGACACATCCGACAAAAAATAAGACGATCACGCCGTTGCTTGACCACTTTCCCATATAAGAACAACAGATCATGTCTACTCAACACTCCGTGCCGTTGCGGCGCGTCAGCATTCTCGCGATCGACGGAATTTTCGCTTCTACCCTCACTCAGGCCAAAGACTTCTTCCATCTGGCCAGCCTGCGCTACGGCAAACAGTTGGGCCAGGGCCTCAAGCCTGCGTTCGAAACCCGACTGGTCAGCCCGGACGGCCAGCAGGTCCGCAGTTTCAGCGAAGTCGTGTTGCCGGTCGACGGCACGCTGGAAAACGCCGATATCATTATCCTTCCCGCCTTTGTCGAAAACTTCGACACGCTGCGTGCGCGCTATCCGCAGATCCTGCCCTGGTTGCGTGAACAGCACGCCCGAGGCGCGGTCTTGTGCGGCGAAGCCAGCGGCGTGTTCTGGCTGGCCGAGGCCGGTCTGCTCGATGGCAAGGAGGCAACCACCTATTGGCGCTTCTTCAATGAATTCGCCGAGCGCTTCCCGAATGTGCTACTCAATCAGGAAAAGCACCTGACCGACGCCGACAACCTGTATTGCGCAGGCGGCACCATCTCGGCGTGCGATCTCTATATCTACCTGATCGAGCGCTTCTGCGGCGCCAACGTGGCGCAGACCGTTGCGCGAGACATCCTGTACGAAGTCCAGCGCAGTTACGCGCCGGGCCGCATGGGGTTTGGCGGGCAGAAGCTGCACCAGGACGTGATCATCCTGCAGATCCAGCACTGGCTCGAAGAACACTTCGCCGACAAATTCCGCTTCGAAGACGTCGCGCGGGAACACGGCATGAGCATTCGCAACTTCATGCGCCGCTTCCAGACCGCGACGGGCGACAAACCGCTGCATTACCTGCAACGGCTGCGTATCGAAACCGCCAAGGGACTGTTGTCAGGATCGCGCAAGAGCATCAAGACCATCAGCTATGAAGTCGGCTACGACGACGCCAGCTTCTTCGCACGACTGTTCCGGCAGCACACCGACCTGTCGCCGAATCAGTATCGCCAGCAGTTTCAGCAGGCAGCCTGAATAGCCTGTAGGAGCGCGCTTGCCCGCGATAGCGTCGTGTCAGACAACCCTGTTCTGACTGATCAATCGCCATCGCGGGCAAGCGCGCTCCTACAATGGGCGCCATCAATAAAAACGCCCGCAAGATGCGGGCGTTTTTTATCGAGTTCTCTTAAGGCTTGTGCGCGCGGGACAGGAATTCGTGGGATTGCATTTCCAGCAGGCGACTCAACGTGCGCTGGAACTCGAAGTTCAGGCGGCCGCCGGTGTACAGGTCCTTCAGCTCGACTTCCGCCGAGATGATCAACTTGACGTTACGGTCGTAGAACTCGTCGACCATGTTGATGAAGCGACGAGCGATGTCGTCGGTGGTGACGCTCATCTGCTCGACGCCGCTGAGCAACACGGCGTGGAAGATCTTGCCGAGCTCGATGTAGTCGTTCTGGCTACGAGGACCATCGCACAGCTCGCGAAAATCGAACCAGGCCACGTCGTCGCACGTACGAATCGCCTTGATCTGACGGTTCTCGATGATCAGTACATCGTTTTCCACGGCTTTGGTGCATTCCGGAGTCAGCGCGCGGAAGCTCTTGCGCATGCTGTCCTGGGCCGCTTCGTTCAGCGGGAAGTGGAAGAGCTCGGCTTGCTCCAGGTGACGCAAGCGATAGTCCACGCCGCTGTCGACGTTGACGATGTCGGTGTTTTGCTTGATCAGCGCAATGGCGGGCAGAAAACGTGCGCGCTGCAGACCGTCCTTGTACAGACCGTCCGGCACGATGTTCGAGGTCGCGACCAGCGTCACACCGTTCTTGAACAGCTCTTCCATCAGCGTGCCGAGGATCATGGCGTCGGTGATGTCGGACACAAAGAATTCATCGAAACAGATGACCCGGGCTTCGCCGGCGAACTGCTTGGCGATCAGGGTCAGCGGGTTCTTCTCACCCTTGAGGTTCTTCATTTCTTCGTGCACACGCTTCATGAAGCGGTGAAAGTGCGTGCGCATCTTGTCTTGAAACGGCAGCGCCTCGAAGAAGGTATCGACCAGATAAGTCTTGCCACGGCCGACGCCACCCCAGAAATACAGGCCTTTGACCACCGAGACTTCTTTCTTGCCGAACAGCTTGCCGAACAGGCCAGGCTTGCTCTCGTGGGCAGCGACCAGATCGTCGTACAGACGCTGGAGATGACGCACCGCGTTTTCCTGAGCCGCGTCGTGGAAGAATTCAGGTTTCTTGAGGTCGTTCTGGTAGCTTTCTAGGGGGGTCATATTCGTTACGTTAGCTAGGTAGCAAAAACGGGCCGCCACTGTAGCGATGGCCCGTTGCAATGGCAATTAATCCTGTTGTGGCGCCAGGGCCAGCTTCAGGTTCTCGACTGCAGCATCACGGGCGACGGCATCGGCGAACGCCGGACTGTCCGCGACGCAAGCGCCTTCCAGCCATACGGTGAAGGCGTCGCCTTGCGTCCGAATGTCCAGCTCGCCGCCCTGCTGCAGTTGCTTGGTCACAGCGCCAGCAGCCTTGCCGTCGGCGAAGGTACGGGACAGCAGCAATTGCTCGCCATCGGCAGCCAGCAGGCGGAAACGGAAGCTGCCGTCGTCTTCACGGAAACTCACGAAGCGCGCACCCTTGCTGGCTTTCTTCTTGGTGGCGGCAACGGTTTGTGTGGTTTCGCGGAACGACCGCAGGCCAACCGCTTCACGCAGCTCCCCGAGGAAGGGCGTTGCGATACGACGGGCCTTCTGCGCACCGGCCTGCAGAATGTCCTCCAGATCGGCGGGACGTTCAATCAGACGATGGTAGTTCTCGCGGGCCTCACCCAACTCACTGTCCAGCAACTGGAACAGGCGCTGCTTGGCATCGCCCCAGCCCAGGCCCTGGAGCAGGTCGGTACGGAACTCGTTGCTCTGTTCTTTGGTCGCGAAGGCCTGGTAGAGAGTGAACAGGTGCGAGTTGTCCGGGTCCTTGGCCTCGCCCGGCAGGCGCGAGTCAGTGACGATGCGCGAAATTGCGTCCTTCATCTCTTTGGCGCTGCTGAACAGGGGAATGGTGTTGTCGTAGCTCTTCGACATCTTGCGACCGTCCAGGCCGGGCAAGGTCGCCACACTCTCTTCGATCAGCGCTTCAGGCATGACGAAGAATTCCTTGCCCTTGCCGAACAAGTGGTTGAAACGCTGGCCGATGTCGCGGGCCATCTCGACGTGTTGAATCTGGTCGCGACCGACCGGCACTTGATGGGCGTTGAACATCAGGATGTCAGCCGCCATCAGCACCGGGTAGCTGAACAGGCCCATGGTGATACCGGCGTCCGGGTCTTCACCGGCGTCGACGTTCTTGTCGACCGACGCTTTGTAGGCGTGCGCGCGGTTGAGCAGTCCTTTGGCAGCGACGCAGGTCAACAGCCAGGTCAGCTCGGGGATTTCCGGGATGTCGGACTGGCGATAGAAGGTGACACGCTCGACATCGAGGCCGGCCGCCAGCCAGGTCGCGGCGATTTCCAGACGCGAGCGCTGAATGCGCAGCGGGTCATCGCATTTGATCAGCGCGTGGTAATCGGCCAGGAAGTAGAACGAGTCGGCATCGCTCTGACGGCTGGCAACGATGGCCGGGCGAATGGCGCCCGCGTAATTGCCCAGGTGCGGCGTGCCGGTGGTGGTGATACCGGTCAGGATACGAGTGGTCATGGCTAGTCGCTTATTCTGTGTGCTGCGATCAATTCGAAAGGCGCGGCAGGACCAGATCCTTGAGGTCGGTCAGCTTGCCGTGGAAAAAGTGTCCGCATTCTGCCACTTTCAGCAGCTCATGGGGGCGCGACAGTGCGTCAGACCAGGCATAGACGAGTTGTGGGTCGACCACTTCGTCGGTTTCAGGCTGGATCACGGTCAAGGAACCCTTCTGCGGCAGCGCGTCTGGATCAGCGATACGCATGACCGCGGGCGCGACCATGAACAGATGATTCAGGGTTTCGCCCTTGGCTTCGAGACGACCGCCGAGGGTGGCGGCGACGAAACCGCCAAAGGAAAAACCAAACAGTGTCATGGGCAGATCAGGGTGTTTTTCACGCAGCCAGGACGCAGCGGCTTGCGCATCATCGACCTCGCCTTGCCCCATGTCCGAGCTGCCGGCACTTGCGCCAACGCCCCGATAGTTGAACCGCAGGGTGACATACCCGGCGTCGCGCGCTGTGCGTTGCAGGGTCGAGATCACTTTATTGAGCATCGTGCCGCCCTGAAGCGGGTTAGGATGGCATATCAGCGCCACACCCTTGGCCCCTTCCAGGTCAAGGTACAAGGCTTCGAGTTGGCCCACGGGGCCGTCGATGAATACAGGGGTTTCACGCATGAGCAAGAATGAACTCCGTGACCTTCAATTGGGTCGACTCGTCTAGCTGATTGTCTGTGGCTGGCATATTGGCGACGCGTCGCCGCTATACAGCGCAGGTTCGAGCCGTTAACGTAAAGCAAAGCCGTTTATAGAGGAAGGACTCGTGGATTACTCGCTCTTAGTTTGGTTGCTGCCGACTATTGCCCTGATCGCCGGTGTTGCCATCGGTTTCTTCGTGGCGCGTGCGCTGCCCAATGCCGCGCCTAACGGCACTCAGCGCCAGCTGGATGACGTTCAGGAGCGTTTCGACAGGTATCAGAACGAGGTGGTCACTCACTTCAACAGCACGGCTAACCTGGTGCAGAAACTGTCCCAGAGCTATCAGGATGTACAAGAACATCTCGCCGAGGGCGCCAACCGTCTGGCCACCGACGACTTGACCCGCCAACGCCTGCTCGCCGCGCTGCACCCGGACGCGCTCCAGGCACCCCGCGACCGCCTGACGCCACCGCGCACCGCCGCCGAGCCACCCCGTGACTACGCACCCAAAATGCCGAATACCCCCGGCATGCTGGATGAGCACTACGGCTTGAAGAAGTAAGCAGAAACACATCGAAAAGCCCGCCTCTGAAGTGATCAGGGGCGGGCTTTTTTGTGGGTACAACACCGCCATCCTGTGGGAGCTGCCGGAGGTTGACGGTGGCGAAAGCAATTCCCCTGAAACGCCGCATTCGCCACCGTCGTAACCTCCGGCAGCTCCCACACAGTGAACAGAATCGGATGGAACAAAAAACCCGCCACTAAGGGCGGGTTTTTTGTGAGACCAAACGAGATTCAGATCGCGCCGCGCGCCCGCAGCAGATCCAGCACTTGCTTGACGCTTTCTTCCACGTTCAACGCCTGGGTGTCGATCACCAGATCGGCGTCCAGCGGCACGTCGTACGGGAAGGACTCACCCGGGATGTTGTCCTTGTCGGCGGCGTACAGGCCTTGTGGGTCGCGTTCACGGCAAACCTGAGGCGAAGCCTGGACGTAGACGGTGATCAGCCGGTCGTCGCCAATCAGCGCCTTGGCGTTCTGACGCCCTGCCGCATCCGGCGCAACGAACGCAGCCAGAGTCAGCAGACCCGCTTCGTTGAACTGACGCGCCACGTGCGCGGCACGACGCCAGTTCTCGGTGCGACCGGCGCGATCATGCGGCAGACCTTTGTTCAGGTCGTGACGCAGGTTCTGGCCATCGAGGACGAATACCGCACGCCCCATGTCGAACAGCTTGCGCTCGACGGCGTACGCCAGCGTGCTCTTGCCTGCACCCGACAGACCGCTGAACAGCACGGTCGCCGGCTTCTGGCCGAAACGCTGAGCACGCTCTTCCACCGACACATGCGCCAAGGCGCCATGATGGGTGTCATGACCCGCCACCGCCGGCTTGGCGATGATCATGCCCGCCGCGACGGTGCCGTTGGTCAAACGGTCAATCACGATGAACGCACCCGTGGTGCGGTTGCTGTCGTAACCGTCCAGCGCGATCGGTGCATCAAGGGCGATTTTCACGCGGCCGATTTCATTCAGTTGCAGAGCGCTGGCTGCACCCTCTTCCAGCGTGTTCACGTCGACGCGGTGCGTAATGCTGGCAATCGAGCCTGGCACGTAGGACGTGGCGCGTTTGATGTCGTATTTTTTGCCCGGCAGCATCGGCTCTTCAGCCATCCAGACCAGCATCGCGTCGAAGGCATCAGAGACCTGAGGGACGTTGTCAGCGTGAACCAACAGGTCGCCACGGGAAATATCGATCTCGTCTTCCATGGTCAGCGTGACGGCTTGACCCGGGCCAGCATGCTCCAACTCGCCTTCGAAGGTGACAATGGATTTCACGCGGCTGCTCTTGCCCGACGGCAACACCACCACTTCGTCGCCCTTGCGCACGACACCGCTGGCCAGCGTTCCGGCGAAGCCACGGAAGTTGAGGTTCGGGCGGTTGACGTACTGCACCGGGAAGCGCAGGTCATCGAAGTTGCGGTCGTTGGCGATCTCGACGGTTTCAAGGATCTCCATCAGCGACTTGCCGGTGTACCAAGGCGAACGCTCGCTCTTGTTCACGACGTTATCGCCCTTGAGGGCCGACATCGGAACGAATTCCATGGTGGTCGGCTTCAGGGCAATACGGTCGGCAAACGTCAGGTAATCAGCCTTGATCTGCTCGAAGATCTTCTCGTCGAAGCCATTGAGGTCCATTTTGTTGATGGCGACCACGATGTGCTTGATGCCCAGCAACGACGCGATGTAGCTGTGACGACGGGTCTGGGTCTGCACGCCGTAGCGGGCATCGACCAGGATGATCGCCAGGTCGCAGGTGGATGCACCGGTGGCCATGTTGCGAGTGTACTGCTCATGGCCTGGAGTATCGGCAATGATGAATTTGCGCTTGGCGGTCGAGAAGTAGCGGTAGGCAACATCAATGGTGATGCCCTGCTCGCGCTCGGCCTGAAGACCGTCCACCAGGAGCGCCAGATCGACGTCATCGCCAGTGGTGCCGGACTTCTTGGAATCTCGAGTGATAGCTTCCAGATGATCCTCGTAGATCATTTTGGAATCGTGCAGCAGACGCCCGATCAACGTGCTCTTGCCGTCGTCGACGTTGCCACAGGTCAGGAAACGCAGCATTTCCTTGCGTTCGTGCTGGCCCAGATAGGCGAGGATGTCCTCGCTGATCAAATCAGATTGATGCGACATGACAACCCCTTAGAAATAACCTTGACGTTTTTTATCTTCCATCGAGCCCGCACCATCGTGGTCGATGACTCGGCCTTGGCGCTCGGAAGTTCGCGTCAGGAGCATTTCCTGAATGATGTCTGTCAGGGTCTCGGCTTCCGACTCGACAGCGCCCGTCAACGGGTAGCAGCCAAGGGTACGGAAACGCACCTTCTTCTTGACGATCCGCGCTTTCTCCTCGTCGGTGAGGTGCTCAAGGATGCGATCGTCGTCGATCATGATCAGGGTGCCGTTCTTCTCGATGACCTCACGCTCTGCGGCGAAGTACAGCGGGACGATCGGGATGCCTTCCAGGTAGATGTACTGCCAGATGTCCAGCTCGGTCCAGTTGGACAGCGGGAATACGCGGATCGACTCGCCTTTGTTGACGTTGCCGTTGTAGACGTTCCACAGCTCAGGGCGCTGGTTTTTGGGGTCCCAGCGGTGCTTGCTGTCGCGGAAGGAGTAAACACGCTCTTTAGCGCGGGATTTCTCTTCGTCGCGGCGGGCGCCACCGAAGGCGGCATCGAAGCCGTGCTTGTCCAACGCCTGTTTCAGGCCTTGGGTTTTCATGATGTCAGTGTGCTTGGAGCTGCCGTGGGTGAACGGGTTAATGTCCTGTGCCACGCCTTCCGGGTTGATGTGGGTGATCAGCTCAAGGCCCATCTCCTCGACCATCTTGTCGCGGAAGCGATACATCTCCTGAAACTTCCAGCGCGTATCGACGTGCATCACCGGGAACGGCAGTTTGCCCGGAAAAAAAGCTTTGCGCGCCAGGTGCAGCATCACGGCGGAGTCCTTGCCGATCGAGTACAGCATCACCGGGTTATCGAACTCGGCGGCGACCTCGCGGATGATGTGGATGCTTTCCGCCTCCAGCTGTTTCAGATGCGTCAGTTTGTCGACCATGGTTACTCACGGGATAACGTACTTTTATGGAGAGCCTGCGGACTCTATCGAGCGAAGCACTTTATCATGAGGCCTGATTCTAATCAGCGACCCAGATAGATCGAAACGGTATAACCATATAGCTCAGTCTTTGGACCTCCGACCGGCTTCAGATGGGGTTCGGGCAATCAATGAACAAGTGCTCCAGCGCGAAGCGTCGCGCCAGATAATCGCCCAGCGCCTGCACACCATAGCGCTCGGTGGCGTGATGACCGGCTGCAATGAAGCTGATGTCGTTTTCCCGAGCACTGTGAAACGTCTGTTCGGAGGCCTCGCCGCTGAGGAACAGATCGACGCCCGCCAGCACGGCGTGATCAATGTAGCCCTGCCCGCCTCCGGTGCACCAACCCACCCGACGAATCATCTCACTGCCTTCGATGAGCAGCGGCTCGCGCCCCAGCGCCGACTGCACCCGATGGGCAAAATCGCGCGGCGTCACAGGCTCCGACAGCGACCCGACCAGGCCGATAATCTTCGGGTTGTCAGGGTCCAGCGGCCCTTCGACGGTGATGTCCAACTGCCGCGCCAGTTGCACGTTGTTCCCCACCTCGGGGTGCAGGTCCAGAGGCAGGTGATACGCCAGCAGGCTGATGTCGTGCTTGAGCAACGTTTTCAGACGCCGCTGTTTCATCCCTGTGATGCAGGCATTCTCGCCTTTCCAGAAATAGCCGTGGTGAACCAGAATCAGGTCGGCATTGGCTTCGACCGCCGCGTCCACCAACGCCTGGCTGGCCGTCACGCCGGACACGATTCGGGTGACTTGCGGCCGGCCTTCGACCTGAAGACCGTTGGGGCAATAGTCCTGCACGCGGGCGCTGCTCAGATAGCGGTCCGCTTCCTCGACCAGAGTGCTCAGAGAAACAGCCATAAAAGTCTCCTAAATATGCAGTTCAGACCGTCCCGGTCCTCGTATAATGCCCGCCATTATGGCGCAGGTACGCTGCGTATTTCCCTTCAGGACCTTGTTCAATGTTCAAAGCGCTGCGTTTTCTCGGCTGGCCATTGCTCGCTGGTGTGCTTATCGCTTTACTGATTATCCAGCGGTACCCACAGTGGGTCGGTCTGCCAAGCCAGGACGTCAACCTGCAGCAAGCCCCTCAAACCGCCTTCATCCAGCAGGGTCCGGTGTCCTACGCCGACGCCGTGAGCAGTGCTGCGCCCGCGGTCGCCAACCTGTACACGACCAAGATGGTCAACAACAAACCCAATCATCCGCTGTTCGAAGACCCGCAGTTCCGTCGTTTCTTCGGTGACAATCTGCCGAAACAGCGTCGCATGGAATCGAGCCTGGGTTCTGCGGTGATCATGAGCCCGGAAGGCTATCTGCTCACCAACAACCATGTGACCTCCGGCGCGGACCAGATTGTCGTGGCGCTCAAGGACGGCCGTGAAACCATTGCCCGCGTCATCGGCAGCGATCCTGAAACGGATCTGGCAGTACTGAAGATAGACCTGAAAAACCTGCCGTCCATTACCCTTGGCAGCTCCGACAGCATCCGTATCGGAGACGTTGCGCTGGCCATCGGCAACCCGTTTGGCGTCGGTCAGACCGTGACCATGGGCATCATCAGCGCGACCGGGCGTAACCAGCTGGGCCTCAACACCTACGAAGATTTCATCCAGACCGACGCCGCGATCAACCCCGGCAACTCGGGCGGTGCGCTGGTCGATGCCAATGGCAACCTGACCGGCATCAACACGGCGATCTTCTCCAAATCCGGCGGCTCCCAAGGCATCGGCTTTGCCATCCCGACAAAACTGGCGCTGGAGGTGATGAAGTCGATCATCGAGCACGGTCAGGTGATTCGGGGCTGGCTGGGCATCGAAGTGCAGCCACTGACGCAAGAGCTGGCCGAGTCGTTTGGCCTGAAAGACCGCCCGGGTATCGTGGTTGCCGGGATCTTCCGCGACGGCCCGGCGCAGAAAGCCGGTCTGCAGTTGGGCGATGTGATCCTGAGCATCAATGGCGAACCGGCCGGTGACGGACGCAAGTCGATGAACCAGGTCGCTCGGACCAAACCCACTGACAAGATTGCTATTCAGGTGATGCGTAATGGCAAGGAATTGAAGTTGATGGCGGAAGTGGGCCTGCGTCCGCCACAGACCCCGGCGCCTGCGGCTGAGGATTGATCAGCGCTTATCCTGCGGGAATCACTGATGACCGCAGCAAGAAGCAAGTTCTGTGGGAGCGAGCTTGCTCGCGAATTCGATATGCCAGTCACCCTTGCAGTGACTGAAATGACGCCTTCGCGAGCAAGCTCGCTCCCACAGGCTTAGGTTTATTCAATGATTTAGGTGTTGAATCTAAACAGCGCAAAGCGCGCTGTGGCTTTTGATCTTCATACCGAGGAAGTTCAAACACCGCAAAACGCGACTTGGGTGCAGGCTGAACGCAGGTGGCGCGCAGTGGGCCGAGCGGCATGGATGCCGCGGGAGCGCCGTCAGGACATGGATGTCCGTTCGGCGCGGGCCCACAGAGCGTCGCCGGAGTGAGGGTACTTCGACGAAGGAGAAGCCAAGCCAGGAGCCTAGACACTTGGTTACTTGGTGTCTTTTCAAGTAACCCGCCGAAGGCGGAACAGTTTGGACGTTAGGACAAACCAAACCATCAGCGTCACTCCAAATAGTGGAAATGCACACCATGCAAGCAAACTTGCTTGCGAATTCGATATGCCAATCACCCTCGCAGTGACTGAAATGACGCCTTCGCGAGCAAGCTCGCTCCCACAGATATTCCCATTACCGCGCTAACTCTTTTTACAACTCACCCAACGCATCCACCAGCGCTTGATTCTGCTCAGGCGTGCCGATGGTGATGCGCAAGAATTGCGCGATGCGCTCCTGTTTGAAGTGACGCACGATCACGCCCTGCTCACGCACCTTGGCCGCAAGGCCCGCAGCATCATGCTGAGGGTGACGGGCGAAGATGAAGTTGGCGGCCGATGGCAGCACCTCAAAGCCTTTGCTCTCCAGCTGCTCAACCAAGACTTCGCGGCTCGCAATCACCTGCTTGCAGGTCTGCTCGAAGTACTCGCGATCATCGAACGCAGCGGCAGCGCCGACGATGGCCATGCGATCCAGTGGATAAGAGTTGAAGCTGTTCTTGACCCGCTCCAGCGCCTCGATCAGATCAGGATGACCGACCGCCAGCCCGACGCGCAATCCGGCCAGGGAACGGGACTTGGACAGCGTTTGCGTGACCAACAGGTTCGGGTACTGATCCACCAGACCGATGGCCGTCTCGCCACCGAAGTCGATGTACGCCTCGTCTACGATCACCACCGAATCAGGGTTGGCCTTGAGAATCTGCTCCACCGCCTCCAGCGCCAGCAGGCAGCCGGTCGGGGCATTGGGGTTCGGGAAGATGATCCCGCCGTTCGGGCGGTTGTAATCCTCGACACGGATCTGAAACTGCTCATCCAGCGGGACCGCTTCAAACTCGACGCCGTACAGACCGCAATACACCGGATAGAAGCTGTAGCTGATGTCCGGGAACAGCAACGGTTTGTCGTGCTTGAAGAACGCGTTGTAGGCGTGGGCCAGCACTTCATCGGAGCCGTTACCGAGAAACACGCGGTTGGATTCGACACCGTAATAGCGGGCCACCGCCTGCTTGAGCAGGTCGCTGTTCGGATCAGGGTACAGACGCAGGTTGTCGTTCACCTCGGCGCGCATCGCTTCGATGGCTTTCGGCGACGGGCCGTACGGGTTTTCGTTGGTGTTCAGTTTCACCAGTTTGGTCAGTTTGGGTTGTTCGCCCGGCACGTAAGGCACGAGGTCACGGACAAAAGGACTCCAGAACTTGCTCATGCTTACTTGCCCTCCTGCTGGTTGTCGACGATCCGGTATTCGGCACTGCGAGCGTGGGCCGTCAGCGACTCGCCCCGCGCCAGCACCGAAGCGGTCTTGCCGAGTTCGGATGCGCCCTGCTCCGAGCAGAAAATGATCGAGGAACGCTTCTGGAAGTCGTAGACACCCAGCGGCGAGGAGAAACGCGCCGTCCCCGACGTCGGCAGTACGTGGTTCGGGCCCGCGCAGTAATCGCCCAAGGCTTCAGACGTGTGACGGCCCATGAAGATAGCGCCTGCGTGACGAATCTGTGGCAACCAGGCTTCAGGGTCGGCGACCGACAATTCCAAGTGCTCCGGCGCGATGCGGTTGGCCACTTCGATGGCCTGAGTCATGTCAGCCACCTTGATCAGCGCGCCGCGGCCGTTGATCGAGGTATTGATGATCTCGGCACGCTCCATGGTCGGCATCAACCTGGCGATGCTGGCGGCCACCTTGTCGAGGAATTCGGCATCGGGGCTGACCAGAATCGCCTGGGCGTCTTCGTCGTGCTCGGCCTGGGAGAACAGATCCATGGCGATCCAGTCCGGATCGGTCTGGCCATCGCACACCACGAGGATCTCCGAAGGACCGGCAATCATGTCGATACCGACCTGACCAAACACGTGGCGCTTGGCGGTGGCGACATAGATGTTGCCCGGCCCGACGACCTTGTCGACCTGTGGAACGCTTTCAGTGCCATAGGCCAGCGCGGCGACGGCCTGAGCGCCACCGATGGTGAACACGCGGTCGACCCCGGCAATGCAGGCGGCGGCCAGCACCAGTTCGTTGATTTCACCCCGCGGGGTCGGTACGACCATGACGACTTCGCCCACGCCCGCCACCTTGGCAGGGATCGCGTTCATCAAAACGGATGACGGATAAGACGCCTTCCCGCCCGGCACGTACAAGCCGGCGCGGTCCAGCGGCGTGACCTTCTGGCCCAACACCGTGCCGTCGGCTTCGGTGTAGCTCCAGGAGTCCTGCTTTTGTCGTTCGTGGTAGCTGCGCACGCGATCAGCGGCCTTTTCCAGCGCCTGACGCTGCGCCGGGGTGATGCGGGTCAGTGCGAGTTCGAGACGCTCACGGGGCAGAATGAGATCCGCCATCGACGCGACCTGCAGACCGTCGAAGCGCTGGGTGTACTCAACCAGCGCTGCGTCGCCGCGCTCACGCACGTTCTTGATGATGTCCAGCACACGCTGATTGACCGAGTCGTCAGACACACTTTCCCAGCTCAGCAGATGAGCCAGATGTCGTGCGAAATCCGGGTCAGCAGCGTTGAGTCGGCGAATAGTGTTGGAAGTGGTCATAGCGTGGGCCTCAATGATTGGCGTTTTCTCAGATGCCTGGAAAGCAGGGAGCCTAAGCTACCAAGCCATCCGCGTAGGCACCTGAGAAATTTGGCTATGACACGGATAGCTGAGCGCGACATTGTTCAATATCGCGCGAAACAGTCAACCGCGGTGTCGCGACTCCACGGCTGTGCGCAATGTGTCGATGAGCGACTGGATGCGAGCGTGCTGCATCTTCATCGATGCCTTGTTCACGACGAGGCGCGAACTGATGTGAGCGATCATTTCCTGTGGCTCGAGGCCGTTGGCACGCAGCGTATTGCCGGTGTCGACGACATCGATGATCTTGTCGGCCAGACCCACCAGCGGCGCGAGCTCCATGGAGCCGTACAGCTTGATGATGTCGACCTGACGGCCCTGCTCGGCGTAATAACGCTTGGCAACGTTGACGAATTTGGTGGCCACACGCAGCCGGCCTTTAGGCTCGGCGGCACCGACGGCGCCCGCCGTCATCAGCTTGCACTTGGCAATCTGCAGGTCCAGCGGCTCGTACAAGCCCTGGCCGCCGTACTCCATCAGGACATCTTTACCCGCAACGCCAAGGTCTGCCGCGCCATGCTCGACATAGGTCGGGACATCGGTCGCACGTACGATCAGCAGGCGAACATCATCCTGCGTCGTAGGAATGATCAACTTGCGGCTCTTGTCCGGATTCTCGGTTGGCACGATGCCCGCAGCTGCGAGAAGCGGCAAGGTGTCGTCAAGGATTCGGCCCTTGGACAGTGCGATGGTCAACATGGGAAACGTCAGTCCTTATCAGCAAGCGCGTGTCGGGTCGCAATCGGCGCCCGACAACCTTTGAGTCAATGCGTCAGGACTCAAAGTGAAACGAATCAAAAGGTCATGCCTTCAATCAGCTGCCTCGCCGTCTGCGCCGAAGCGGCACAGACAGCGAAACGCTCAGGACTGCTAGCCCGGCACGCGACGAATCTTAGCGCCCAGCATCTGCAGTTTTTCTTCGATGCACTCGTAACCACGGTCGATGTGGTAGATACGGTCGATCAGTGTGTCGCCTTCAGCGATCAACGCCGAAATCACCAGACTGGCCGACGCGCGCAGGTCGGTCGCCATGACAGGCGCGCCTTTGAGCTTCGCACAGCCGGTCACGATCGCAGTGTTGCCTTCGACCTGGATCTGCGCGCCCATGCGGTGCATTTCATACACGTGCATGAAGCGGTTTTCGAAGATGGTTTCGATCACTGCGCCAGTGCCTTCGGCAATGGCATTGAGCGAAATGAACTGGGCTTGCATGTCGGTCGGGAAAGCCGGGTACGGCGCTGTGCGCACGTTGACCGCTTTCGGGCGCTTGCCGTGCATGTTCAGCTCGATCCAGTCGTCACCGGTGGTGATTTCCGCACCCGCTTCACGCAGCTTCTCCAGAACAGCTTCCAGGATCGTCGGATCGGTGTCCTTGACCTTGACGCGGCCACCGGTGGCAGCAGCGGCAACCAGGTAGGTACCGGTTTCGATACGGTCAGGCATGACGCGGTAGGTCGCCGAACCCAGACGCTTGACCCCGTCGATGGTGATGGTGTCGGTACCGGCGCCGGACACTTTTGCGCCCATGGCGTTGAGGAAGTTCGCCAGGTCGACGACTTCAGGCTCACGCGCCGCGTTCTGCAGGACGCTGCGACCGTTGGCCAGAGCGGCAGCCATCATGATGTTCTCGGTACCGGTCACACTGACGGTATCGAAGAAGAAGTGCGCACCGCGCAAGCCGCCTTCAGGCGCCTTGGCCTTGATGTAGCCGCCTTCGACGTCGATGATCGCGCCCATGGCTTCAAGGCCACGAATGTGCAGGTCGACAGGACGCGAACCGATGGCGCAACCGCCAGGCAGCGCCACTTCGGCCTCGCCAAAACGGGCAACCATAGGGCCCAGCACCAGAATCGACGCACGCATGGTTTTCACCAGTTCGTACGGCGCGACCAGGGTCTTGATGGTGCGCGGATCGATTTCGACACTGAGTTTCTCGTCGATGATCGGTTCGATACCCATACGACCGAACAGCTCGATCATGGTGGTGATGTCATGCAGGTGCGGCAGATTGGCGACAGTCACGGGACCGTCGGCCAGCAACGTGGCTGCGAGAATCGGCAGGGCAGAGTTTTTCGCCCCGGAAATGCGGATTTCGCCATCAAGACGAATGCCGCCAGTAATAATCAGTTTGTCCATTAGAATCTCGACGCCAATTTGGCTCAGGTGCGCTCGGCCCATGCAGCGCGGCTGAAAAATTTCATGGTGACCGCATGGATGCTGCCATCGGCGATCCATGGGTTCAAATGCGTGTAGATCTGCTGCTGGCGCTTGACCGGACTTAGTGTAGCCAGTTCGTCGCTGATCACGTTCAGCTGGAAGTTGCAGCCTTCGCCTTCAACTTCGACCTGGATTTCTGGCAGCTTACCTTCAAGGAAGCTTTTAACTTCTACGGCCTGCATGCTTAACCTCAATCGGCGCCCTACGCGCGCGGGTCGGCCATCATACAAAAAAGCCCTCTCGTTGCGAACCCTACTTTATAGGAGCCGGACGAGGGGCTTGATCGAAAGACGGCAATCAATGTTGTTCGAACAGTTCGGTCAGACCGGATACCTGTGCAATTTCTCGCATGTCTTCGGGCAGCGCGCGGACACTGACCGACTTGCCGGCTGCCTGGGCATCGCGCATGAACGCCAGCAACAGGGCCAGGCCCACGCTGCTGGATTTCTCGACTGCCGAGCAATCCAGCACCAGAGCAGAGGCATCGCTGGCCTTGATCAGGTCGGCGCCCTGCTCACGCAGTGCAGGTCCGGTACGATAATCCAGCACGCCAAACAGCTTCAGTTCGCCGCCGCCAACTGCGGTGATACACGCGTCAGTCATTTAACGACCTTGTCGGGCGAGTTTTCGGTGGCGTCCTTGGCCTTGGCGACTTCACCGGCCCAACCATCAATGGTCTTGTCCAGATCGTTGCCATTGCGCTGCATCGCGTCAGCGAACTGATCGCGGAACAGCTTGCCAATGTTGATGCCGTTGATGATCACGTTGCGGACCTTCCACTCGTTGTTGATCTTCACGAGGGTGTAGGAAACAGGATACACGGCGCCGTTATTACCCTTGACCGACATGTCGACAGAGGTGCGATCGGCAGCTTCTTCCTTGGCCGGAGAAACGGTGATGCCCTGGTTGTTGTACTCCAGCAGCGCATTGCCATAGAACTGAATCAGGCTGCGCTTGAAGTTCTCCTGGAAGCGCTGCATCTGAGCAGGCGTAGCGTTACGCGAGTACTTGACGGTCATGATGCTCTTGGAGATACCGTCAGCATCGATGACGGGACCGACAATGCCATTGAGCGCGTCATAGAACGCCTGTGGATTGGTCTTGTAGCTTTCCTTGTTGGCGGAAAGGTCCGCCAGCAGCTGCTTGGTGGTGCTGTCTACCAGGTCATGAGCGGACGACGTTGTCGCTGCCGCGTTCGCGAACAGTGGCAGAGCAGCCAGTAGCACCAAAAGGCCACGGCGCAGAATCGAGATCATGAAAAAACTCCTCATTTGGCGTCTTTACCCACGGAATTAAGCAGGAATTTACCGATCAGGTCCTCGAGTACCAACGACGACTGGGTGTCATGGATCGTGCCGCCATCCTTCAACAGCTGATCATCACCACCGACGCTGATGCCGACGTATTTTTCGCCCAGCAAGCCTGCGGTAAGAATAGAAGCCGTGGAGTCGGATGGCAGATTATTCACCCGTTTGTCCACTTCCATGGTCACACGGCCCATGAAGGTATCGTGGTCCAGATCGATTGCAGTGACCTTGCCGATGGTCACACCGGCCATGGTCACTTTCGCTCTGACAGTCAAACCGGCGATATTGTCGAAATTTGCATAAAGTTTATAGCTGTCGTTGGTCGCGCTGGCGCTCAGACCGCTGACCCGCAGGGCGAGCAAGAGCAAAGCCAGGATCCCGGCCAGCAGGAACAGGCCGACACCGGTTTCGAGGGAGCGGTTTTGCATCAGAAGTCTCCAAACATCAAGGCGGTCAAAATAAAGTCCAGGCCCAATACGGCCAAAGAGGCATAAACCACGGTCTTGGTCGTGGCGCGACTGATCCCTTCTGAAGTGGGCTCGCAGTCATAGCCTTGAAACACGGCAATCCAGGTGACCACAAAAGCGAAAACGACGCTTTTGATGACACCATTGATGACATCGTTTGGAAAGGACACGCTGTTTTGCATGTTGGCCCAGAAGGAACCTTCATAGACACCAAGCCAGTCGACCGCCACCCACGATCCACCCCAGATACCCACCACGCTGAAGATAATCGCCAGCACAGGCAGCGAGATGAACCCGGCCCACAGACGAGGGGCAACGATATATTTCAGCGGATCGACACCAATCATTTCCAGACTGGACAACTGCTCAGTGGACTTCATGTTGCCGATTTCAGCGGTCAAGGCAGAACCGGCACGCCCCGCGAACAGCAAGGCTGTAACCACCGGCCCCAACTCGCGCAACAGCGTCAGGGCAACCATCTGCCCGACCGCCTGTTCAGAACCGTACTTGGCGAGGATGCTGAATCCTTGAAGCGCCAGAACCATCCCGATGAACACACCGGAAACGACGATGATAGCCAGCGACATGACGCCCACTGAATAAAGCTGACGCACCAACAACTGGAACCCGCCACCGATTCCGCCTCGCCCCAGCAAGGCATGAACCAGAAAAATCCCCGAACGCCCCAGTACCGCAACAATATCGATCGCGGAGCGCCCCATCAGGCGAACACGATCCATCAATGACTTTCTGCGCATCAGCGCTTCCCCAAAAGATCTTCGCGATAATCCGGTGCCGGATAGTGAAAAGGCACGGGGCCGTCTGGATCCCCCGTCATGAATTGACGAATGCGCGGGTTATCCGACTGCATCAATTCCTGCGGCGTCCCCTGCCCCAGCACCTGACCGTCCCCCACCACATATAGGTAGTCGGCAATGCTGGCCGTTTCTGCCAGATCATGGGAAACGACGACACTGGTGATACCCAGTGCATCGTTAAGCAAACGGATCAGCCGAACCAGCACACCCATCGCGATAGGGTCTTGCCCCACGAAAGGTTCGTCGTACATGAGAATCTGCGGATCCAGGGCGATCGCTCGCGCCAGCGCCACACGGCGCTTCATGCCTCCGGACAGTTCGTCCGGCATCAATTCGACGGCGCCGCGCAAACCCACCGCCTGCAACTTGAGCAGGACGATGTCGCGAATCATGTCTTCAGGCAGTTTGGTATGGACACGCAGCGGGAACGCCACGTTTTCGAAAACGTCGAGGTCGGTAAACAGCGCACCGCTCTGAAACAGGACACCCATCTGCTTGCGAGCATCGAAAAGATCGCTGCGCGACAACTCGGGCAGGTTCTGGCCATTGACCCAAACCTCGCCGCTACTGGGGCGCAACTGTGCCCCCATCAGGCGCAGCAGCGTGGTTTTACCACTGCCTGACGGCCCCATGATGCCGGTGACTTTGCCCCGGGGGATGCGGATGTCGACATTATTGAAGATGCTGCGCGTACCGCGTTTGAAGGACAAACCCTTCAATTCGACCGCGTAGGCGTTATCGGCACTCATCTAAACTCCTTGCGATGCAGCCTGTCTCTCTCAGATGCCGCGTCCTTGAAGAACGACACACTGTCTGGAGGGGCCGAACAAGCGGCGAACTATAACACCGCTCTCCGACGCCGCCAAAGCTCACGCACGGCAAGTCGTGATAACTCCGTTATATTTTGCAAAGAAAGGAAAATTCCTGCACGGCCTGTGGCCTGTTTTGGGCAACGCCTGAAGGACGGCCCCGTCACCAAACCCGGCGCTATAAACAAACAGCTGCGATGAAGCGTGAGGGTTTTCAACATTGCCGTTATAATCCCCGCCTTTTCACCAGACCGACCTTATTTTTGACATGACCAACGCCCACGATCTCATCCAGTCTGCACAGTGCACCATCCGCCTCGAAATAGAAGCCGTGGAAGGCCTTCTCGCGCACATCGATGCAGATTTCGTTCGTGCCTGCGAGATGATTCTGGAAAGCCAGGGCCGCGTGGTCGTGGTCGGCATGGGCAAGTCAGGACACATTGGCAAAAAGATCGCCGCGACGCTGGCCAGTACGGGCACCCCTGCGTTCTTCGTTCATCCAGCCGAAGCCAGCCATGGCGACATGGGCATGATCACCAGCGCCGACATCATCCTGGCGTTGTCCAACTCGGGCACCACCTCCGAGATCGTGACCCTGCTGCCACTGATCAAACGCCTGGGCATCAAATTGATCAGCCTGACCGGCAATCCTGACTCCACGCTGGCGAAAGCCGCAGACGTCAGCCTCAACGCGCGCGTGGAAAAAGAAGCCTGTCCACTGAACCTTGCGCCGACGTCGTCGACGACCGCAGCCCTGGTCATGGGTGATGCACTGGCCGTTGCGCTGCTCGATGCGCGCGGCTTCACCGCAGA
Source organism: Pseudomonas abietaniphila (assembly GCF_039697315.1). Taxonomy (NCBI): domain Bacteria; kingdom Pseudomonadati; phylum Pseudomonadota; class Gammaproteobacteria; order Pseudomonadales; family Pseudomonadaceae; genus Pseudomonas; species Pseudomonas abietaniphila. Next base: position 2,014,639 of record NZ_CP155619.1, read on the forward strand.
AGACTTTGCGTTTTCCCATCCGGGTGGCGCACTGGGCCGTCGCCTCCTGCTGAAGGTCGAGCATGTGATGCACACCGCAGCCGAACTGCCGCAGGTCGTCCGGGGAACGCCGCTACGTGACTCGTTGATGGAAATGACCCGCAAGGGCCTGGGCATGACCGCCATTACCGAACCCGACGGTCGCCTTGCCGGGATCTTCACCGACGGTGACTTGCGCCGTACGCTGGACCGCGATATCGATCTGCGCCAGGCGGTGATCGATGAAGTGATGACCGTGCACGGTAAAACCGTCCGCCCGGAGATGCTCGCCGCCGAGGCGCTGAAAATCATGGAAGACAACAAGATCGGCGCACTGATCGTGGTCGACGAGAACGATCGCCCCATCGGCGCGTTCAACCTTCAAGACCTTCTGCGCGCGGGAGTCATGTAAATGAGCGTCGATATGAACGAACTGATGCAGCGCGGTAAAAACATCAAACTGGCGGTCTTCGATGTCGACGGTGTACTGACCGATGGCCGGCTGTATTTTCTTGAAGACGGCAGCGAGTTCAAGACATTCAACACGCTGGATGGTCAAGGCATCAAAATGCTGATCAACTCCGGTGTTGTCACTGCAATCATCAGCGGTCGTAAAACACCCGTCGTTGAGCGCCGCGCCAAGAACCTGGGCATCGCGCATCTTTACCAGGGACGTGAAGACAAACTGGTGGTACTCGACGGGCTCCTGCAGCAACTCCATCTAAGCTATGAGCAGGTCGCCTACCTCGGTGACGATTTGCCTGATCTGCCGGTCATCCGCCGCGTAGGTTTGGGGATGGCCGTCGCCAACGCCGCCTCTTTCGTCCGTCAACATGCACATGGCACCACACAGGCCAAAGGCGGCGAAGGTGCCGCGCGAGAATTCTGCGAGCTGATCCTGAGCGCTCAGGGCAACCTCGAAGCGGCACACGCCGCCTACTTATAGAAGTGCATTTATGCTGAGCAAAAGATTTCGTACGTTTCTGATCTTCGGTGTGCTGGCACTGCTGCTTGCAGCGGCTGGCTACTGGAACATCAGCCCTGAAAGTTTCATGGACCAGCCCAAGCAGGCCGTGGACGAAAGCGCCATCGACTACTATGCGATGAACGCACACAGCATTCAGTACCTGCCCGATGGTTCGATGCAATACGATATGACCGCTGACAAGGTCGAGCACCTGAAGGCCACCGACGTGACCCTCATGACAACGCCGGTCCTGCAGATGTTTCGTGGCTCGGAGTTCCCGTGGCATGTCCAGAGCGTGCGCGCCGAAGTGTCTCCGGGCGGGGATCACGTCGAGCTGATCGACAAGGTTCGCATCAACCGCACCGACGAAAAGAACCGAACCACCATCATCACCAGCACACGCATGACTGTCTTCCCCCAGAAGCAATATGCGGAAACCGCGCAACCCGTTAGAATCGACGGCTTTAACGGCGTGAGCACGGGTACGGGTATGAAAGCCTATCTAAAAGAAAGCAGGATACACCTGCTATCGAACGCAAGAGGACAGTATGAGGCTCCTTAAAACCCTCCCTATTTTGCTCGGTCTGGGCGCAGCACTGGGAAGCGTGAGCGCCTGGGCTCTGCCGAACGATCAGGATCAGCCTATCCGCATTCAGGCCGACGATGCCCAGCTGGACGACAAGCAAGGCATCGCCACCTATACCGGTAACGTGATCATCACCCAGGGTTCGATGAAGGTCACCGGCAACACCGTGACCATGACCCGTACGCCTGCGGGCGACATCGACGTCGTGACCTCGGTGGGCAACCTGGCCTATTTCGAGCAGTTGCAGACGGCCGGTGACACCAAACCCGTTCAGGGCTGGGGCGTCACTATCCAGTACCATGCGCCGCAAAACCGCATTGTGCTGATCGACAAGGCCAAGGTGATCGACAAGGACAGCAACGTGACTCAGGGCGAGAAAATCGTCTACGACACCGTCCGCAAACTGGCGAGTGCCGGCCGAGCCACAGGCAGCAAAGTCACCGAAGCGCGCCCTCGCGTCGACATGGTGATTCAGCCGAAAAAGAAAACCGACCAGCAGAAGGCCCAGTAATGGCGACGCTGAAAGCCCAACACCTGGCCAAGGCTTACAAAAGCCGCCAGGTCGTGCGAGACGTCAGCCTGTCCATCGACAGCGGCCAGATCGTCGGCCTCCTGGGGCCCAACGGTGCAGGCAAGACCACATGCTTCTACATGATCGTGGGCCTCGTTCAGGCCGATCAGGGGCGTGTGCTGATCGACGATCAGGACGTCAGCCATCAACCGATGCACGGCCGCGCTCGTGCCGGTATCGGCTATCTGCCGCAAGAAGCCTCGATCTTCCGCAAGCTGTCGGTGTCAGACAACATCATGGCCATCCTTGAAACGCGCAAGGAGCTTGATCGCGCCGGGCGTCGCAAGGAGCTGGAGAGCCTGCTGCAGGAATTCCATATCACGCACATCCGCGACAACCTTGGCATGAGCCTGTCGGGTGGTGAGCGTCGTCGTGTGGAGATCGCTCGCGCACTGGCCACCTCGCCGAAATTCATCCTGCTGGATGAACCCTTTGCCGGTGTCGACCCGATCTCCGTGGGTGACATCAAGCAGATCATTTACCATCTCAAGGCAAAGGGTATCGGCGTTCTGATCACCGACCACAACGTCCGCGAGACCCTCGACATCTGCGAAACGGCCTACATCGTCAACGACGGGCAACTGATCGCAGAGGGTGATGCTGAAACCATCCTGGCCAACCAGTTGGTCAAAGAAGTGTATCTCGGCCACGAGTTCCGCCTGTAATCGGGCGATGACAAGAGGTTGGCCGGCGAACGCAGCATGCGCCTCATCGCCAACCTCGTTTTAATTGTCATCACACCCTAGGCAAACACTCCGGTTTCAGGCATATAATTTGCTTAAGTTGGCGCCCAGGCGCCCCAGTAGTGGATGGCGCGCATGTGCGCCGGCGAATAAGGTGTTAAGTCCCTGCCATGAAACCTTCGCTAGTCTTGAGAATGGGCCAGCAGCTGACGATGACACCGCAGCTGCAACAGGCCATCCGCTTACTCCAACTGTCGACGCTGGATCTCCAACAGGAAATCCAGGAGGCACTGGAGTCCAACCCCATGCTCGAGCGCCAGGAAGAAGGCGACGACTTCGATAACGTCGACCCCATGGCCGACAACATCGAGCAAAAGCCCAACCCGGACGTTCAGGAACCGACGTATCAGGAAGCCGCGCCCACCGTCGACAATCTGGAAGACGGCGAATGGAGCGAGCGCATTCCCAACGAACTGCCTGTGGACACCGCGTGGGAAGACGTCTACCAGACCAGCGCCAGCAGCCTGCCCAGCAACGATGACGACGAATGGGACTTCACCACGCGCACATCCGCCGGTGAGAGCCTGCAAAGCCATCTGCTCTGGCAGTTGAACCTGGCGCCGATGTCCGACACCGATCGCCTGATCGCCGTCACGCTCATCGACTGCATCAACAATCAAGGCTACCTCGACGAGTCCCTCGAAGAGCTGCTGGACGCTTTCGATCCAGAGCTCGATATCGAACTGGACGAAATCGAGGCCGTTCTGCACCGCATTCAGCAATTCGAACCTGCCGGCATCGGTGCGCGAAACCTCAGCGAATGCCTGCTGTTGCAGCTGCGTCAGTTGCCGGCCAAGACCAAATGGCTCGCGGAAGCTCAGCGCCTGGTCAGCGATTACATCGACCTGTTGGGCAGCCGTGACTACGCGCAACTGATGCGCCGCATGAAGCTCAAGGAAGATGATCTGCGTCAGGTCATCGAACTGGTGCAAAGCCTGAACCCGCGTCCAGGCTCCCAGATCGAATCCACGGAAGCGGAATACGTCGTTCCCGATGTGATCGTGCGCAAGGACAACGAACGCTGGCTGGTCGAGCTCAATCAGGAAGCCGTTCCGCGTCTGCGCGTCAATCCGCAGTACGCAGGCTTCGTGCGTCGCGCCGACACGAGCGCCGACAACACCTTCATGCGCAACCAGTTGCAGGAAGCGCGCTGGTTCATCAAAAGCCTGCAGAGCCGTAATGAAACCCTGATGAAGGTCGCGACCCAGATCGTCGAGCATCAGCGTGGCTTCCTCGAGTACGGTGACGAGGCGATGAAACCGCTGGTCTTGCATGACATCGCCGAAGCAGTCGGCATGCACGAATCAACGATCTCGCGCGTGACCACGCAAAAGTTCATGCACACACCGCGCGGCATCTACGAACTGAAATACTTCTTCTCCAGTCACGTCAGCACCTCTGAAGGCGGCGAATGCTCGTCTACCGCCATCCGCGCGATCATCAAAAAACTGGTTGCCGCGGAAAATCAGAAAAAGCCGTTGAGTGACAGCAAGATCGCTGGTTTACTGGAGGCACAAGGCATTCAAGTGGCCCGTCGCACAGTCGCCAAATACCGCGAGTCTCTAGGGATAGCGCCTTCCAGCGAACGCAAGCGATTGATGTAAGGGTCACAGGCCACAGCGTTCCAGTGGCAGGCACCCAAGCCTGCCTCTTAATGCACTGGCAACGAAGGAGAAGCTGTATGCAAGTCAACATCAGTGGACACCAACTGGAAGTGACCAAGCCCCTGCGCGAGTACATCGAGCTGAAGCTGAAAAAGCTCGAAGGGCACTTTGACAAGATTACCAACGTGCAGGTGACGATGGCCGTCGAGAAACTCAAACAGAAGATCGAGGCCACCCTGCATATCCACGGTGGAGAGGTGGTTGCCAATGCGGAGCATGACGACATGTATGCGGCAATCGACCTGCTCACTGACAAGCTAGACAGACAATTGCTCAAGCATAAGGAAAAGCAGCAAAGCATCCTCAAAGGTGCGGCCGCTCGCTGACACTCCCCATCCATGATCCGACTTGAAAACATCCTGACCCCTGGCCGTTCACTCGTGAACGTGCCAGGCGGCAGCAAAAAAGCCGTTCTCGAAGAGATTGCCAAAATGATCGGGCAGCAGGTGCCCGAATTCGACTGGCAAACCGTCTACGAAAGCCTCATTGCCCGCGAGAAGCTGGGTTCTACCGGCTTCGGTAACGGAATCGCAATCCCCCACTGCCGACTCAAAGGCTGCACGTCGCCGGTCAGCGCAGTGCTTCACCTGGAAAAGCCCGTCGATTTCGATGCCATCGACGGCGCTCCGGTGGACCTGCTGTTCGTGTTGCTGGTCCCTGAAGCCGCCACCGATGCGCACCTCGAATTGCTCCGCCAGATCGCCAGCATGCTCGACCGCGCCGACGTGCGCGCAAGCCTGCGCAGCGCGAAAAGCAGCGACGAGCTGTACAACGTCGTGCTTCACGTACAGAACGGCCACTGACCATGCGCATGATCATCGTCAGCGGTCGCTCCGGCTCCGGCAAGAGCACGGCCCTCGATGTTCTGGAAGACAGCGGTTTCTACTGCGTCGACAATTTGCCCGCGGGCCTGCTGCCCGAACTGGCCGAGCGCGCACTGATCAACACAGAGCTGGCCGAACCGCTGCTGGCGGTGTCCATCGACGCACGCAACCTGCCCAGCCACCTGACCCGTTTTCCGCGAATGCTCGAAGAGGTTCGCAACCGGCACATCCAGTGCGACGTACTGTTCCTGGATGCCGACGAGTCCACGCTGCTCAAGCGTTTCTCCGAAACCCGTCGTCGTCACCCGCTCAGCAACGCTACGCGCTCGTTGGCCGAGGCTATCCGCGACGAGAAAACCCTGCTCGGGCCGATCATCGACCTCGCCGACCTGACCATCGACACGACTCACCTGAATCTCTATCAGCTGCGCGATACGCTCAAGTTGCGGCTTCTCAACAAGCCTGAACCGGGTACTGCGTTCCTGATTGAATCGTTTGGTTTCAAACGCGGCATGCCCGTGGACGCGGACCTGGTGTTCGACGTCCGCTGCCTGCCTAACCCGTACTGGAAGCCTGAGCTGCGCGAGCAGTCCGGGCTCGACCAGCCGGTAGCCGACTACCTGGCCGCGCAGTCAGATGTCGAAGAAATGTTCCAGGACATCTCTTCATACCTGACCAAGTGGTTACCGCGGTTCGCCGCCAGCAACCGCGCCTACGTCACAATTGCCATTGGCTGCACCGGCGGACACCACCGCTCCGTCTACCTGACCGAACGCCTGGGTCAGTCCCTGCAACAGTCGCTCAAGAATGTTCAGGTCCGCCACCGCGACCTAAGCTGAAAGGATCCCCATCGCGATGCCCGCTCACCAGATCACCATCATCAACAAGCTGGGCCTGCACGCCCGTGCTGCAGCAAAGTTCGTTGGCGTCGCCGGCAAATACCCCTGCCAGATCAGGGTCGGTCGTAGCCCCGACAGCATGGTTGACGGCAAGAGCATCATGGCCGTCATGATGCTGGCGGCCGGCAAAGGCACCGAGATCCACCTGCTGACGGAAGGCGACGAGGAACAGGCCGCGCTGGACGGCTTGATCGAACTGATCAATAACAGGTTTGACGAGGGCGAGTGATCGCCCTTTTTCACTTTTGATTCAGCCGAATTTCCTCTCTCGATCTCTCATCAATCGATTCAGATTCCTACACTTCGCATGGCAGGGTGAGACTTGATCAATCACAGTGATAGATCTTTAATTCATCGCCTTGAAACGCCCTTCGCGAAATGATCAACCCTGTGCATGGATCCGCCTGACTGCAACCATGCCAAGCGGACGGGAGTAACGGTTGTATCTCCACAGAGCTGATTGATGACACTGTCTTACGCACAGACGCTCCAATTCGCCCGATCACGCTCGGAAAGAATGCTGCTGCCCGGCAGCGTGCTGGCAGTGGTGGCGATTCTGGCAATCGTCACGTCACTGTTGATTCGCGAATACAGCACCGCGACCGAGTCCGCCGTGCGCGCGGCCAATAACGTGGTGCAGCTGATCGATGCCGATGTGCAACGCAATGCCGATCTGTACGACACCTCGCTGCTGGGCATGATCGCCACGTGGCAGCAACCGGAAGTGCTGTCGATTTCTCCGGCTTTGCGCCAGCAGGTGATGTTTGATCGCTCCACTGCAGCCCCGTACAAAGGTGATCTGGTCGTTCTGGATGAAACAGGGGCGATCGTTGCCGATTCGGTGTCGGTGATACCCCGTAAGGATAATTTTTCCGACCTCGCCAGCTTCGCCAGGCACCGAGAGGATCCGTCCCTTGCACTGCGAGTGGACGGCCCCTTTAAAGCGCGCTGGGGTTTCAAGGACTGGCGCATCAGTTTCAGCCGGCGCATCCCCTCCCCCGATGGCCGCTTTGTCGGCATCGTGGCGGCCTCAATGCGATTGGCTTACTTCCACCGGTTGTTTAGAGGGCTGGATGTCGGGCAGAAAGGAACCATCAACCTGGTCACTGCAGACGGCATCATGCTCGCACGAGAACCCGAGCAGACCGTGCGCACGTACATCGGTCAGGACTTCAGCCAGCGCGCTAACTTTCAGCGCATTTTGAAAGAGGTCAATGGCAGCTTTACCGCCATCTCGGACCTGGACGGCCAACGGCGGATGTACACGTTTTCTAGAGTGGGCGACCTACCCTTGATCGTCGTCATCGCGCAGTCGCAGGATGAGGTGTACGCACTCTGGAGACACAATGCGCTGCTCGTGATGGGGGCAACCGGCCTGCTGTGCCTGGGCATTCTGTGGCTGTCCTGGCTGCTGAGCAAACAGCTGCGTTTAAGACATCTTGCCGAACGGGAGCTGGCCGAGTTGGCGGCCACCGACGGGTTGACCGGGCTGGCCAATCGGCGTCGACTGGATGCGATCTTCAAACAGGAATGGGCGCGCAGCATTCGGTCGGAAAGGCCGATCTCGGTACTCATGATCGACGTCGACCATTTCAAGGCATTCAATGATCGACACGGCCATCACGGTGGTGACATTGCACTGCGCAATGTTGCGAAAACCCTGGAGGCCAGCATCCGCCGTCCCGGCGACGTCGCGGCCCGTTATGGCGGTGAAGAATTTCTGGTGGTGCTGCCCGAAACCGATTTGACGGGCGCCAGGCTGCTTGCGGAGCAGATCAGGCAGGCGATCGAAGCATTACCGCCGCTGAGTGAAGATGGGCATCCCATTACCGTCAGTATTGGCGCCGCGTCCGCACGGCCAGAAGCCGGGGATCAACAGGCCAGGCTTTTCAGTGAAGCGGATCAGGCGCTTTACCACGCCAAAAGCAGGGGTCGCAATCGGGTGGAAAGCAATGCAGAGGAACCGTCGGCTTCTCACTGAAGCAGGCGATTCCACCAGACAAAAAAAACGCCAGACAAGCTGGCGTTTTTTAGCAGTGCTGACGGATCAGCTAGCGCGACGCACGGAGTCACGCAGCGCTTTTACTTTGTCGTGGTTCGCCTGCACACCTGTCAGCTGACGCTGAATCAGGCTGGTGACGTTGACCGGCAGATTCTTTTCGACCGCCTTCTGCGACGCTTCTTTGTAAGCTTTCAGCGCGTGATCTTCGCCGCGCTCGACTTCATTCAGTACGGCCTCATCGCTTTTGCCGGTGACGGCAGCTTTCAGCTCGACCCACAGGCGGTGCAAGCCGCCGGTTGCGCTGGAAGAGTCATCCGGATCACCGCCGAGCGCGCGTACTTCGGCCTGAAGCTCCGCAACAGCGGACTTGCACTCAGAAGAGCGGGAAAGGAAGTACGCTTTGATTTCAGGGTTCTTGATATCTTCAGCGGCAGTGTGAAAGCCTTTTTCGCCGTCAATGCTGGTCTCGATCAGATCATTCAGTACCGAGATCGCTTCTTTGTTGATATCTGTCATTTTGCAGTTCCTTTCTGGCAGGTTAATCGAAGAGTTAGTTTGGATAAACACTCGATATAAGGAGTGTTGCAGCCGTCGTGCCAGATTTTTATAAAGATAATATTCTTATTTATCAGACACTTATAAAGTTCAAGATACAGTGATGTCTCGCGTTCTGCATGATCTGTAGGTTGGCGTACATGCAGAATGCACGTATCGTTCAAGTTCATTGAAAAAGACCAACGGCGGCGCCATGAATCCCGAGAAACTCAAGTTGTTGGTGACGCGCGAGATGCCTTACGGCAAATACAAGGGGCGGCTGCTCGCCGACTTGCCAGGCGATTACTTGAACTGGTTCGCCCGCAAGGGTTTCCCGGCCGGCGAGTTGGGCAGTCTGCTTGCGCTGATGCACGAGGTCGATCACAACGGCCTGTCGGGCTTGCTGGATCCGCTGAGAACCCGCCCCCGTGAACCGTTACGTGAAAGCCCGTTGAAAACACCTATTCGCTTCACCTGATTTTCTTCCCAACGAACGAGGGGCCTGATGAACAGTGTTCACCCTGCTGGAGTGGAATCGGCAATCGAACGAGCCCGCGATGAGTCTTTTTGGCGAGACGTTGCGCACCAATATGATGTAGAGCCGGGCCCGATCAACTTTGAACACGGCTACTTCGGGCGAATGACCCGCGAGGTACTGAACACGTACGAACAGCATCTGGCGTATGTGAACCGTAGCAACTCGGTGTATGTACGCCAGCGCTTCGATACGCACGACAGCGAAGTGATTCGTGCCGATCTGGCGACGCTGCTCGGTGTACCGACGGAAGAAATCGCCCTCACCCGCTGCGCATCAGAGTCGTTGCAATCGCTGATACGCAACTACAACGGCCTGAAGCCCGGTGACCAGGTACTGATCAGCGACCTGGATTACAACAGCGTGCAGACCGCCATGCGTTGGCTCGAAAAAACACGCGGCGTGCAGGTGATAGAGATCACCCACGCGCACCCTGCCAGTTACGAGTCCCTGCTGCAGACCTATCGCGACACCTTCGCGGCCCACCCACGGCTCAAGTTGATGGCCCTGACCCATGTCACCCATCGCACGGGACTGGTGATGCCGGTGCAGGCGATTGCACGCGCAGCGGCAGAACAGGGCATCGATGTGATTCTCGACGGCGCCCATGCGCTGGGCCAGCTGGATTTCAACCTGGCGGACCTGGGCGTAGCCTTCGCTGGCTTCAATTTGCAGAAATGGATGGGCGCGCCGCTAAGCCTGGGTTTCATTCATGTCAGGAAAGAAAGGCTGTCTGCCATCGATCCCGACATGGGCGACAAGCGTTACGCAGCTGACGACATTCTGGGCCTTGCGCCTTACGGCACGCCGAACATTCCGGCGCTGATGACGCTGACCAAGGTGTTTGAAGAGCACCGTGCGATGGGCGGCTCGGCTGTGAAGGGGGCTCGCCTGGCATACCTGCGAGACCTGTGGGTACGCGAAGCGCGCACGGTGGAAGGCATTGAAGTGCTTACCCCGGATGATCCGCGCCTTTATTGCGGCATCACCTCGTTTCGCTTCACCCGCCACCACGACCAGCCGCTCATGACGCAAAGACTGCTGGACGAGCACGGAATCTTCGCCGTAGCGCGTAATGGCTCGGCGTGTGGCCCATGCATCCGGATCACACCCGGCTTTATCACTTCAGCCAGTGATGTCGAACACCTGACGAGCGCGTTGCGCGCGTTGGCATGATGCTCTGAGAGGCCCCGGCGAGCGGGCAAAAAAAAGCGGCGCCCCCGGATGGAGGTGCCGCCAAAGAGCTTCATGGAAAAAGCGAACTAACAAAGGAAGTGCAAAGATACGCTCCCGATCTGGCTCGACTGCGGTACATATTTATAGCCCCCGAAAAAAGAGCAAAAAAAACGGCGCTCCCGACCAAGGAGCACCGTCAAATAGCCATGCAACAACGACTTCTGTAGCGGCGCCCCAAGGCGCTGAATTCATCATCTGGTGATGATTAGATCAGCTCCGTCATGAACCGGAGCTGTCGAAGATCGATCATTGGGGCGTTCGAATCATTCAATCAATCGAACAGCGCGATCGCCTCGGCGGTGGCATCGGTGATACGACCCCAATCGCCGCTCTTCACCCAGGCGTTGTCGATCATCCAGGTGCCGCCTACGCACATCACGTTTGGCTGCGCCATGTAGTTCTTCAGGTTGGCGGCGCTGACACCACCAGTCGGGCAGAAACGCACTTCCGGAAATGGACCGCCCAACGCTTTGATCGCGCCGACGCCGCCGCTGATTTCAGCCGGGAACAGCTTGAAGCGGCGATAGCCCAAGGCGTAACCGATCATGATCTCCGATGCGCTGCTGATGCCCGGCAGCAGAGGCAGTTCGCTCTGAGCGCCGGCTTCGAGCAGATCCTGCGTGCTGCCAGGCGTGACGATGAACTGCGAACCGGCTTCTTCTGCTGCCTTGAGCATGTGGCGGTCGAGAATGGTGCCAGCACCGACACTCAGTTCAGGACGCGCATCGCGCAGCATGCGAATGGCCTTGAGGCCGAATTCGGAACGCAGGGTGATTTCCAGCGCGTTCAGGCCGCCTGCCGCCAGCGCATCGGCCAGCGGCAGCACGTCCTGTTCGCGCGCAATGGTGATGACCGGCAGAATCTTTGCTTTTTTGCAGAGTTCGTCGATCTGGGCAATCTTGCTCGCCATGCTATTCAACGGCTGTTTCACTTGGGTATTTTCCATGGCGGCTGATCCTTTGCTTATGGGCACCAGTAAATCTCTAAAGACGGGTTAAGGAACGCACGCACCGGCATTTCGGCGAGGTCATCGCCCGCCAGCGCCTTGCGCAGGGTTTCCAGTTTCGCCTGCCCGGAAATGGACAGGATCGGTGTCGTTGCCGACGCCAACAGGGACCGCGTCATGGTCAGACGCTGATGAGGGATGCTCGGCGCAAGCATTGGCAGGCAGCGACGCTCGCTGCTCAGATCCAGCGCTTCGGCCAGGTTCGGGCTGTCGGGAAACAGCGACGCCGTATGGCCATCGTCGCCCATGCCCAATACCAGCACGTCGATTTTCGGCAGCTCCTTGAGCGCTTCATCCGTCGCGGCCGCAGCCTCGTCCAGCGTCGTAGTCGGACGATAGAGGCTGAAAAAACCGGCCTGCGCTGCCGGCCCTTGAAAGAGGTAACGCTTGAGCAGACCGGCATTGCTGTCGGCGTGTTCGGTCGGCACCCAGCGCTCGTCGGCCAGACTGATGCAGACCTTCGACCACTGGATCGGCTTCTGCGCCAGCGCCTGAAAGAATGCCACGGGACTTTTGCCCCCGGACACCACCAGCGTCGCGACGCCGTGCGGGTTATGGGCAATGGCCGCCGACAGACGCTCGGCCACATGGTCAGCCAGCGCGTTGGCCAGCCCTTCAGGGTTATCGAATTCGCTGGTTTTCAGGCCAGCCGGAAATTCAAGTTCACATATCGCCATACCAGGACCTCCCGTCACGAGTAATGAGCGCAATGGAACTCATCGGCCCCCAGGAGCCAGCGGCATAAGGCTTGGGCGCATCGCCCGCCTTCTTCCAGCCTGCAATCAGCTGGTCGCACCATTGCCACGCATACTCGATCTCATCTTTGCGGACAAACAGGTTTTGATTGCCACGCATGACCTCCAACAACAACCGCTCGTAGGCGTCCGGAATACGGGCGCTGCGGTAAGCGTCGGAGAAGCTCAGTTGCAAGGGGTTGCTGCGCAGTTGCATACCTTTATCCAGCCCCTGATCCTTGGTCATCACTTGCAGCGAAATACCTTCATCAGGCTGCAGGCGAATGATCAGACGGTTGCTGATCTGCATCCGTTGTTCCGGGGCGAAGATGTAGTGCGGCGGTTCCTTGAAGTGGATCACGATCTGCGACAACTTCTGCGGCATGCGTTTGCCGGTACGCAGATAGAACGGAACCCCCGCCCAGCGCCAGTTACGGATATCGGCACGAATGGCAACAAACGTTTCGGTGTCGCTCTGGGTGTTGGAGTTTTCCTCTTCCAGATAACCGGGAACCGGTTTGCCTTCGCTGTAACCGGCGATGTACTGCCCGCGCACCACTTGGGTTGCAAGGCGTTCCGGGGTGAACGGCGCCAGTGCCTTGAGCACCTTGACCTTCTCATCACGGATACTGTCGGCGGACAGGTCGCTGGGCGGGTCCATCGCAATCAGGCAAAGCAGTTGCAACAGGTGGTTCTGAATCATGTCGCGCAGCTGGCCAGCCTGGTCGAAATACCCCCAACGCCCCTCGATGCCTACTTTCTCCGCCACCGTAATCTCGACGTGGGAAATGTAGTTCTGGTTCCATTGGGTTTCGAACAGGCTGTTGGCAAACCGCAGCGCGATGAGGTTCTGAACGGTGTCTTTGCCCAGATAGTGGTCGATCCGATACACGCGGTTTTCCGGGAAAAACTTGGCGACGGCATCGTTGACCCGACGCGAAGACGCCAGATCATGACCGATCGGCTTCTCCAGCACCGCGCGCGTGCGGTCGGCCAGGCCGACCCGCGCCAGGTTTTCGCAGATCCCGCCATAGACCGAGGCCGGGGTGGCGAAGTACGCGATCATCGTCTGCGCATCGCCCACGGCTTCAGCGAGCGCGACGTAATCATCGCCCCTGAGGAAATCCACGTGCAGGTAGCTCAGGCGCGCCTGAAAACGCTCCACGTGTTCACTCTCGAGCTGAACCTCCGGTACAAAGCGGCGCAGGTTTTTATCGATGTAAGCCAGATGCTCCTCTGGAGTACCCGGCTCACGCGCCAAGGCAAGGATTCGGGTCTCGGCATGCAGGAGTCCGGCACGGTCCAGCTGGTACAACGCGGGAAACAGTTTGCGCACCGCCAGGTCGCCCAAGGCGCCGAACAAGGCAAATGTGCACGGTTCAACCGTAATCGAGAGCATAATGTTGGTTCTTTTATCAAGTTAGGCTACAAATACCTTTTTTAAAGGCGTTACTCAAGGCCAAATGTAGTAATAACCACAACATTTCTTTGAAAACCACATTACAGTGGTGATCACCACAGGCCCTCAGTACGATAGGCCACCTTTGCTACAGGCTAAAGGCCCTGATGCATACCTTTTTAATAAAGGCCCTCAGATCAGCCTGTTACAGCTTCACGAGAAGGACTTTGAATGGACCGCGTACGCAATCTTCTGGAGCAGATCCAGAGTCGTCTTGAAGAATTGAACAAGGCCGAGCGCAAGGTGGCCGAGGTGATCCTCACCAACCCTCAGCAGGCCACGCGCTTCAGTATTGCCGCGCTGGCCCAGGCCGCGAAGGTCAGTGAGCCCACTGTCAATCGCTTCTGCCGCTCGTTCGATGTCAGTGGCTATCCCGAACTCAAGCTGCAATTGGCGCAGAGCCTGGCCAGCGGCGCCGCCTACGTCAGCCGCGCGGTTGAAGCCGATGATAATCCGGAAGCCTATACACGCAAGATTTTCGCCAGCGCCATCGCGTCACTGGACAGTGTCTGCCAGGTGCTCGATCCGAACCTGATCAGCAAGGCCGTTGACCTGTTGATCCAGGCGCGTCAGATCCACTTCTTCGGGCTGGGTGCCTCGGCCCCGGTGGCGCTGGACGCCCAGCACAAATTCTTCCGCTTCAATCTGGCGGTCACGGCTCATGCCGATGTGCTGGTGCAGCGCATGCTGGCTTCTGTGGCGCACACGGGTGAGCTGTTCGTGATCATTTCCTACACCGGCCGCACGCGCGAACTGGTGGAAGTGGCGCGCATTGCGCGGGAAAACGGCGCGTCGGTGCTCGGGCTGACCGCAGCGGATTCGCCACTGGCCAAAGCCAGCACCTTGAGTCTGAATATCCCGCTGCCCGAAGACACCGACATTTATATGCCGATGACGTCGCGGATCGTTCAGTTGACCGTGCTGGATGTCCTCGCCACCGGCATGACCCTTCGCCGCGGCGTCGACTTCCAGCCGCACCTGCGCAAGATCAAGGAAAGCCTCAATGCCAGCCGTTATCCGGCGGATGATGAGTTGAATTGAGGGGTTGGCTTGGGACTTGTTTGAAGCCCTTAGGTGTTGGCTTTGGGCTTCAGAGTAACCAACCTTAAGCCAACCCCTAATGCACCAACCTCGCCTGCAAACTCACCCGCGCCTGCTGCCCCGGCGCAAGGCTCAGGCAGTCGTCGACGCCCGACACGGCCTCGACCCGCAGGAATCCCATCGCTTCATTGCCCGCCACGCCCAGCAAGGGTCGGCTGCCAGGATGCCAGACCGCCGTGCTAATGCTGTCGCGGGTGTCGATGTTTAAACGTCGCTGCCAGGCATCGTCGTGCAGTTGCAGCGAACCGGCATGCTCGAAGACTCGCTGACAGCTGCCCAGCACCCTCAATTCACCCTTCTGCTCACAGGCACTGCGACTGATTTCGTCATAGCCCTGAACGCCATCGAGGCCCTCCAGTGCAACCTCTGCGATGTCGCTTATGCGCCAGTAGGCGTGCAGGGCATGACCGAACTGACAAGGCTCGCTGTCTTCGTGTTGCGTCTCCAGACGCAAGTCCATGCTCTGGCCTAATTCGGCGTAGAGATCGGCCTGCCAGTCCCACAACGACAAGCGCCAATGCAGCGAAACGCCGGCATCGTGCTCCTGGCTCTCGATCAGCTTCCAGTCGAGCAGACGTCCCCATCCGTTGGCGGGCCAGCCGCCTTCGCCGGGATGACGCCCGACCCATGGCCAGCACACCGGCACGCCGCCGCGAATCGCCCCGACCTGCGGCCACTGCGCCGCGCACCACAGCCACGGCTTTTGACCGGTCGGTTGGAAATGCAGCAGCTGCCCTCCCTGACGGCTGAACACGGCCTGACATAGGGGGTGATTGATCACCAGCACGTCACGCTGCTGGTAACGCTCCCACTGAAAGGTCGGCTGAGGTCGGACCGAGGTATAAAAGCGCTGAAGAGGATGCTCCAGCGATTCTGAGTCCCTGATAGCCATTACTGTTCAAGTCCGGATAGTGGGTTCGATGGTTCTTTGCAGAAGCGCGCTGCTACAAGGGAAACACCTGCACACCCACTTCATCATCAATAAAAAAACGCTCCGGATCCGGAGCAATTACCACACAAAAAAACGGGCAGCTGAGCTGCCCGTAAAGCACACACGACCCTTGATCGTTTGTGAAGCACATCAGAGAGCGATGTGCGGAGGAGCGGTCCGCACAACGGTGTAGCGATTAGAACTTGGACTGAATCTTGATACCTGCAACCAGTGCGTTCTGGACTTCGTCCACACCGCCCGGGCTCTTCACGTATTGCAGGTTAGGACGCACGGTCAGCCAGTCGGTGACATGCACGCCGTAGTAGATTTCCGAGTTGTATTCGGTCTTCTGGATAGGCAGGAAGTTCGGGTTGTCGTAGTCGTCGATACCGTTGACGGCGTTGACCAGGCGACGGTTGTCCTGAGCATCGTCGTTGACGTGAATACGAGCGACACCGATGCCGATGTCATCCTTCGGACGCGCATCGAACGGGCCTTTGTAGACGAAACCGATCTGCTGATAGTTGTCGACGAAGTTGGTGGCTTTGTCATGCACAGTGGCGTTGGCGAAGATGCTCAGACCACGGGATGCGTCACCGTTGTGGCTGGTCAGCTGTTGCTGAGCCACGACCCACCAGCCGTGCTTGTCCTTGTGAGACTTGAAGTCACCGCCAGCAATGGCTTGAGGCTGACCATTCTCGTTCTCGTAGAGATCATCGGCGCTCGGGCTGCTCACGTAGTAACCCAGACGGTACTCGCCAGGCAGCGAGTTGACGTTCGGCGACCACACGACTTCAACCGGAACCACGGTGCCTTTGGCGCCGCTGCCGCTGAGTTTGAAGCTGTTGCCGGTTTCCAGGTACGAAGGGTTCTGCTCGTAGACACCGATCTGGGCGAAGACTTCAGGCGTGATGTTGTACTTCACGCGCAGCGCCCACTGGCTGACTGGCCAGTTGTACCAGGTGTTTACGTAGTTACCCACTTGCGAGCCGCAGAACGACAGGTTCTGGAAGTCGCAAGGGAAGCTGTTGAAGTCCTCGCCCTCACCGAAACGACCGACCTTGATGTCCAGGGCGCCGTCGAAGTACTTCTGCTTGACCCACATCTGCGTCAGACGCCAGGTCTGACCACGACCCCAGACTTCCTGTGAAGAACTGAGAGTGCCGGCACGAGGGTCGCCGATACGGTCGTTGGAAATGTTGTTACCGCTACGCTCGGTGATCGCCAGCTTGAATTCCGCATCATGCCAACCGAGGATTTTCTGCAGATCCATCTGCACGCCGAACGCGAACTGATCGCTGTAACGGCCGGTTCTGTCGTCGTTGTAACCGCCATTGAGGTTGGAAGCCGCCTCACCCACGTATTCGATAGGGAAGTCGTAACCCTTGTCGTACAGCTCTTGGCGAAGACCGCCCCAGTCGCCGGTAAGGTGTTCGCTGGCTTTGAAAGGCTCCATGGCGGAGGCCGTTCCGGACAGCGACAACGCGCTCAATACCGATAAACCACCGATCAGCTGAAACTGGTTAAGCGATTTGCCTTTTACCTTCTTCATCCCTTAAATCCTCGTTTTATTGTTATTAGCTCTAAACAGCGTTGTAACCACTTGCTTCGTGTGCCTGACGGGCCTTTTTTACGGCAGAAATCGACCCGTCAGAAGTGCTCGTTGACGCAGTGCACCCGCGTGCGGAATCAGTTGCGGTTAAGCCGCGTGACGTTCCCCATGCTTTCAGCGGACAGCGACGTTCCCAACGCGCCCAGACGTTCGCCAGTCTTGGCGTCGAACAGCAACACCTTGCTCGGGTCGAACTGCAGGGTCAGGGTTTCACCCACCGCTGGCGCGACATCCGGCGCCAGACGGCAACAAACCTTGCTCTCGTTCAGCGTGACAAATACCAGCGTGTCGGGCCCCGTCGGCTCGGTGACCTGCACTTCAGCGCGAATGGTCGGCGTCCCCGCATTTTCACCGGACGCTAACACGATCTGTTCCGGACGAAGGCCCAGAATCACCTCACGGTCTTCGAGTCCTGCGTCGCTCATGCTCATCGGCAATTCGCAACGTGCCTGACCGCTGTCCAGCAACGCCACCAGACGCCCTTCCTTGCGTTGCAGGCGCAGCGGAATGAAGTTCATCGGCGGCGAACCGATGAAGCTGGCGACAAACAGGTTCGCGGGATCGTTGTAGATCTGTTTCGGCGTACCGAACTGCTGAATGATGCCGTCCTTCATGACCGCCACTTTGTCGCCCAGGGTCATGGCCTCGATCTGATCGTGGGTCACGTAGACGGTGGTGGTCTTGAGGCGCTGATGCATCAGCTTCATTTCGGTGCGCATCTCGACGCGCAGCTTGGCGTCGAGGTTGGACAGGGGTTCGTCGAACAGGTAGATCTTCGGACGACGCGCCAGTGCACGACCCATGGCAACGCGCTGCTGCTGGCCACCGGACAGCTGACCCGGCTTGCGATTGAGCAGGTGTTCGATCTGCAGCAGCTTGGCGACGCGGGCGACTTCTTCGTCGATAGCCGACTGGCTCATCTTGCGAATCTTGAGGCCGAATTCGATGTTCTCGCGCACGCTCATGGTCGGGTACAGCGCGTAGGACTGAAACACCATGGCGATGTCGCGATCTTTCGGACTCATGCCGCTGACGTCCTGATCGCCGATCATGATCGCGCCGCCGGTAATGTTTTCCAGACCCGCGATGCAGTTCATCAGGGTGGACTTACCGCAGCCCGAAGGACCGACCAGGATCAGGAATTCGCCATCCTTGATCGACAGTTCGATGTTCTTCAGGGTGTCCGGCAGGCCGGCCCCGTAAGTCTTGTTTACATTGCGAAGTTCAAGCGTTGCCATGATTACCCCTTGACTGCGCCGGCCGTCAGCCCGCGCACGAAATACTTGCCTGCGACCACATAGACCAGCAGGGTCGGCAGACCCGCGATCATTGCCGCCGCCATGTCCACGTTGTATTCCTTGACGCCCGTACTGGTGTTGACCAGGTTGTTCAGGGCCACGGTGATGGGCTGCGAATCGCCGCTGGAAAACACCACACCGAACAGGAAGTCGTTCCAGATCTGCGTGAACTGCCAGATCAGGCAGACCATGATGATCGGGGTCGACATCGGCAGAATGATCCGCCGGAAGATCGTGAAGAAGCCTGCACCGTCCAGACGCGCGGCCTTGACCAGCGCATCGGGAATGCTGACGTAGTAGTTACGGAAGAACAGCGTGGTGAACGCCAGACCATAGACCACGTGGACGAACACCAGACCGGTCGTAGTGCTGGCCAGGCCCATCTTGCCGAGCGTGAACGACGCTGGCAGCAGAACGGTCTGGAACGGCAGGAAGCAGCCGAACAGCAGCAGACCGAAGAACATCTGCGAGCCGCGGAAGCGCCACATCGACAGCACGTAGCCGTTCAACGCACCGATCGCCGTTGAGATCAGCACCGCCGGAACGGTGATCATGATCGAGTTCCAGAAATAGCCTTTTACGGTAGCCCATGCCTTGATCCAGCCGATGCCGGTAACTTCGGTTGGCCAGCTCAGCAGGTTGCCGCTGCCGATGTCTTCGGGCGATTTGAAACTGGTCAGCAACATCACCACCAGCGGAATCAGGTAAATCAGCACCGCGCCGATGAGCACGGCATAGATCGCGATCCGGCTCAGGCTGATGGAAGGTTTGGCGGCGAGACTAGTCATTGCGCTTGGTCCTCAGCTCGGAATACAGGTAAGGCACGAGGATGGCGAGAATCGCACCGAGCATCAGAATCGCACTGGCCGAGCCCATACCCATCTGGCCACGGCTGAAGGTGAACGAGTACATGAACATCGCCGGCAGGTCGGACGAGTAACCCGGACCGCCAGCGGTCATGGCCGCCACCAGGTCAAAACTCTTGATCGCGATGTGCGCCAGGATCATCACTGCACTGAAGAACACCGGACGCAGGCTTGGCAGCACCACTTTCCAGTAGATCTTCGGCATGCTTGCGCCGTCGATCTGCGCGGCGCGGATGATCGACTGGTCAACGCCACGCAAGCCCGCCAGGAACATCGCCATGATGAAGCCCGAGGCCTGCCAGACGGCAGCGATCACCAGGCAATAGACGACACGATCAGGATCGATGAGCCAGTCCAGACGGAAGCCTTCCCAGCCCCAGTCACGCAGCAGTTTGTCCAGGCCCATGCCCGGGTTGAGCAGCCATTTCCAGGCCGTACCGGTGACGATCATCGAAAGCGCCATCGGGTACAGGTAAATGGTGCGGATGAAACCTTCGCGGCGGATGCGCTGATCGAGGAACACCGCCAGCATTACGCCAACCACCAGACTGATGCCGATGAACATGCCACCGAACACCGCCAGATTCTTGCTCGCGACCCACCAGCGGTCGTTGTCGAACAAGCGCGCGTATTGCGCCAGGCCCACGAATTTGTAGGTCGGCAAGAAAGTCGAGTTGGTGAACGACAGAACGAACGTCCACAGGATATAGCCGTAGAAGCCCACCAATACGATGAACATGCTGGGCGCCAGCACCAGTTTGGGTAGCCAGCGCTGCAGTGCATCGAACGGCGAGGCTTTGCTGAACACAGCAACAGAACTCATGGTGAAATCCAGTACAGAAAAATGAAATGCAGAGACCATTTCTGTAGAAGTGACCGGAGTGTCGGTCCATCTTGCTCGCGAATACGGTGTGTCAGGCACAGGTGCATTGACTGACACACCGCAATCGCGGGCAAGCGCGCTCCTACAGACTTTGCTGCTACGCGTTATTTAGCCGACTTGATCGCAGCACCCAGCTTCTTCGCGGCATCGGCCGGATCGGCTTTCGGGTCGTTGATGAAGTTGGTCACGACATCAAAGAACGCGCCTTGAACAGCCAGCGTGGTCGCCATGTTGTGCGCCATGCTTGGTTGCAGGCCGCCGGTCTTGGCGTCTGCGAGGAAGTCCTTGGCAGCAGTCTGGGCACACGAGTCGAAACCGTACTTGCCCATGTCGGCCAGCATGTCGTTACGAACCGGGATCGAGCCCTTGTTGATGCTGAAGACTTTCTGGAAGTTTTCACCCAGAACGACCTTCGCGATGTCCTGCTGACCGGCAGCGGTGCCCGCGTCTTTCTGCTTGAACACGGCGAGGGAGTCGATGTTGTAGGTGAACGCCTTGTCGGTGCCTGGGAAGGCTACGCACTCGTAGTCCTTGCCAGCGACTTTCTTGGCGGCGGTCCATTCGGACTTGGCCCAGTCACCCATGATCTGCATGCCGGCCTTGCCGTTGATGACCTTGGCCGCTTCCAGGTTCCAGTCCTGGCCTTTGCCGTCGACGTCCATGTAGGTGGCGACTTTCTTCAGCTCGGTGAGCGACTTGACCATTTCAGGACCGGTCAGCGCGCCATTGTCCAGATCGACCAGCGCCTTTTTGTAACCGTCAGCGCCCATCACGGACAGTACGACGGCTTCAAAGACGGTGCTGTCCTGCCAAGGCTGGCCACCATGAGCCAGAGGGATGAAGCCTGCCGCTTTGAGCTTGTCGCCCGCTGCGTAGAATTCTTCGAGGGTGGTCGGGGCTTTTTCGATACCGGCTTTCTTGAAGACTTCCGGGTTGATCCACAGCCAGTTAACACGGTGGATGTTCACCGGTACGGCCACGTAATCACCGTCGTACTTCACCGTGTCGGAGACTTTCTTGTCGAGCAGGCTGTCCCACTTTTCCTGCTTGGAAACGTCTTTCAGCACGTCGGTGTCGAGCAGGCCGGTAGAGGCCCATTCCTGGATGTCCGGACCTTTGATCTGGGCGACGCCTGGCGGGTTGCCAGCCACAGCGCGGCTCTTCAAAACGGTCATGGCAGTCGAACCGCCACCGCCGGCGACCGCGCCGTCTTTCCAGGTGAAACCGTCTTTTTCAACCTGGGCCTTGAGCACGTCGACAGCCGCTTTTTCGCCACCGGAAGTCCACCAGTGGACGACTTCGACAGTGCCTTTGGAATCAGCGGCCATGGCGCTCAGAGGGAACAACGAGGCGAGAGAAATGAGTGCTGCGAGACGGGAAATCGAATTCATCTATTTGACCTTTATTGTTGTTATGCATGAGCAAGTCTTGGCGCTTGCGCTGCATGGATTCTAAACAAGCGACTTGGGCGGACGGTAACGAAGGGATGCGCGAGTGTCACTGGATGGTTACATTCAAAAAAAACTAGGTAGAGGCCTGCAACTGTAGGAGCGTGGCTTGTCCCGCGATCGGCGGGGAACCC
Source organism: Pseudomonas abietaniphila (assembly GCF_039697315.1). Taxonomy (NCBI): domain Bacteria; kingdom Pseudomonadati; phylum Pseudomonadota; class Gammaproteobacteria; order Pseudomonadales; family Pseudomonadaceae; genus Pseudomonas; species Pseudomonas abietaniphila. The sequence goes on from NZ_CP155619.1 coordinate 2,036,690, forward strand.
GCCGTAAAACCGTTGCAGGCGGTGTATCAGGACGGCAAGGACAGGAGGTCTTAAGACGACTACGGACGGCGCGCCCCGACGCAATCGCGGGACAAGCCACGCTCCTACAGGATTTGCGCCAAGCTACTCAACCCCTCGAGGCAGATACAGCGTCACGCGCAAACCGCCCTCGCGCAGATTTTGCAGCGTCACTTCACCGCCGTGACTGTGGGCGATGTTACGGGCGATCCCCAGACCCAGGCCGTAGCCCTGCTGCTGTTTGCCCGCGAGGCGAAAATGCGGCTCGAAGACCTGTTCCAGACGCTGCTCAGGCACACCCGGCCCCTCGTCCTCGACGTGCAGCACGAAGGCCTCGGCATCGTCCTCGACGTACAGGTGCGCTTTGTCGCCGTACTTGATGGCGTTGTCGATCAGGTTGCCCATGCAACGCCTCAACGCCAGAGGCTTGCCGTAGAACATCGACATGGCCTTGCCCTTCAATGTCACGCGCCCGCCACCGTTTGGGCCCAGGTACGGTTCGATCAGGCAATCGAGGGCGTGATTGAGGTCAACCGGCTCGATGTTTTCGTGAATGTCGGTGTCCTTCACGCACTGCAGCGCGCCTTTGACCAGCAGTTCAAGTTCATCGAGATCGCGGGTGAATTTGACCTGCATCTCCTCGTCTTCCAGCAGTTCGACCCGCAAGCGCAGCCGGGTGATGGGTGTGCGCAAGTCGTGAGAAATGGCGCTGAACAACTGCCCGCGTTCGGTCAGGTAGCGGCTGATGCGATCGCGCATGGTGTTGAACGCGCGCGTCACTTCGATCACTTCGCTACCGCCGCCCTCCACCACCGGCTCGACGTCGGCGCCCAGCGACAAGTCCCGCGCAGCACGCGCCAGCCGTTTGAGCGGGCCGCTTTGCCAATGCACCAGCAAGCCGATAAATACCAGCAGGAAGATACTCGTCAGGCCGATGAACCAGACCTGCTGCGACGGCAAGCCTTCTTCCTCAAGCATGGTGTACGGCTCGGGCAACAGTGACGCGATGTACAGCCATTCCCCCGGCGACAGCTCGATCTGAGTCACCAGAACAGGCGGATTCACCGGTTCCAGCGTCAACGCGTAATGCGCCCATGAACGTGGCAGCTCGTCGAGCTTCAGGCCGCTGTTAAAGATGCGCAGGTCTTCCGGGCGGACAAAGCGCACGAGGATGTCCGGGTCAGCGCCCAGATTCTGGCGCAGCACCTGACCGACCACGTTGATCACCGCCGACTTGCGCACGGTCGGCTCCAGCACTTGCATGTCCAGCGGGCGATCGTTGAGCGACACGAAAAAACGCGTCCCGCCCATGCTCCGTAACTGATCGAGCACCAGAGGACGGAACGCGACCGGCAGCGAGCGGAAGTAGCTGACGCTCGCTGACATGGAATAGCCCAGGCTGCGGGCACTGGTGATCAGGCCTTCCATCTGCGTGGCACGCAGTTGGGAAAGCCAGATCAGGCTGGAAAGCGTTTGCGCCAGCAACACGGCCAGCAGGGTCAACAGCAGCATGCGCCCCAGCAATGAGCGCGGTACGGGAAGACGACGCTTTTTCTCGGTCACCATTGGCAATCAGTAGCCGTTGCTGGCTTGCGGCAGCACGTTGGCCGCCAGCAGATAACCACTGCCTCGCACGGTGCGAATCAATCGCGGCGCTTTGCCGGTGTCGCGCAACCGCTGACGCAGGCGGCTCACGGCCATATCGACGATGCGCTCCAGCGGCATCAGCTCACGACCTCGCGTGGCATTGCCGATGGTGTCGCGGTCGAGAATCTGCTGCGGGTTGTCGAGAAACAATTTGAGCAACGCGAAGTCAGCGCCGGAGAGGATCACTTCTTCGCCGTCGTTGTGAAACAGTCGGTGGCTGACCATGTCCAGACGCCACTCATCGAACACCAGCACCTCGCCACCCGCGCGCTCCTGACCGAACTGGGCGCGGCGCAGCAACGCCTTGATGCGCGCCTGGAGTTCACGAGGGCTGAAGGGTTTGGCCATGTAGTCGTCGGCACCGAGTTCCAGGCCGATGACCCGGTCCGCCTCGTCGGAACTGGCGGTGAGCATGATGATCGGCACATGGGGCTGACGCGGATGCTGCCTGACCCAGCGGCACAGGCTGAAACCGTCTTCGTCGGGCAGCATGACGTCGAGAATCAGCAGGTCGCTCGGTTCATCATTGAACGCCTGACGAAACTGGGCACCGTCACCAACGGTACGCACCTGAAAGCCAGAGCGGCTCAGGTAGGCTTGCAGCAATTCACGAATCTCCTGGTCATCGTCGACCACCAGAATCGATTTACTGACAGCGTTCACTTTGGTCGTCCTTGTGGGCACTGAAATTGTTGTTATGGGCACAGATAACACAGTGTAGGAGCGCGCTTGCCCGCGAAGACGGCGGCGAGAACAACGAAATGTCGTCCAGACACATCTTTCGCGGGCAAGCGCGCTCCTACACGTTCGGTTGCAGCTGTCAGCCTTGGGCAGCCAGCGCCTGATCCAACGCCACACCGGCGCCCATCAAGCCCGGGTACTCGGCCGTCACCAGCCACACCGGCACATCCTTGAAGTAATCCTTCATCAGGCCTTTTTCCGCCAGCGCCTTGTTAAAGCCGCTCTGCATGAAAAAGTCGACGAAGCGCGGGATCACACCGCCCGCAATATACACGCCGCCGCGGCCGCCGACGGTCAACACATTGTTGCCCGCGACCCGACCGAGGAATACACAGAACTGTTCGAGTACGGCGCTCGCGACCGGGTCACCCTTGATCGCGGCCGACGTGATGGCGGCCGGCGATTTCAACACCGGCTCGACTTCGTCCAGCGCGCAGCTGACCTGATACAGCAGCAACAGACCTGCACCGCTCAAAATGGTTTCGGCACTCACATGTTCATGCTCGGCCATCAACCGCATCCACAGCATGGCCTCCCGTGGATTGCCGATCGGCAGGTCGACATGGCCGCCCTCGCCCGGCACGGCGGTCCAGTGACTTTCGCCGGTGCGGATCAAGGTGCCGACCCCCAGGCCGGTGCCCGGGCCGATGACCACGCGCGCGCCTTTCGGATCGCCCTTGCCATGACGCACGGTCAGGTACTCGTCGTCACGCAGCCGGGTCATGCCCAGCGCCATGGCTGTGAAGTCGTTGACCATGATCAGGTTGTCGATCTTGAGCGCCGAGCAAAACGCCTGACGGTTGATCTTCCAATGGCTGTTGGTGAAGTGGAAATCGTCACCGGTGACAGGCCCGGCGACCGCCAGACAGATCGAGCCGACGTCGCCCAACTGCAGCTCCAGGTCCTGCAAATAGATCAGCAAGGCCTTCTCGGGACTGGCGTAATCGACCGTCGGGAACACCCGGATCGAATGCAACTGGTCGTCTTCCCAGATGGCAAAACGAGCATTTGTGCCGCCGATATCACCCACCATCGCCAATGTCACTTGAGCGTCTCCAGATTCGAAGTAAAGGCGCTGGCGCCCTTCTCTGCCGAGCTGAAGGCCATGCGCATGAAACCGAACAGCTCGCGACCGGTGCCCACGTTATGGGACAGGCGACCAATTGCCGGCTCTCTGGCGGCCAATTCTGCCGGTTCGATCAGAACTTGCAATGTCCCTTTTACGCCATCTACCCGAATGAGGTCCCCATCACGCACAAGTGCCAATGGGCCACCATCGGAGGCTTCGGGGCACACATGGATCGCTGCCGGGATTTTCCCCGACGCGCCGGACATGCGACCGTCGGTGATCAGCGCGACCTTGAAGCCCCGATCCTGCAGCACGCCGAGGAACGGCGTCATCTTGTGAAGTTCTGGCATGCCGTTGGAACGCGGCCCCTGGAAACGCATGACCGCGACGAAGTCACACTCCAGTTCGCCAGCCTTGAACGCATCGGCCAGGTCCTGCTGATCTTCGAACACTTTGGCCGGTGCCTCGACGATCTGATGCTCCAGCGCAACAGCCGACACTTTCATCACGCCGCGCCCCAGATTGCCTTCCATCACGCGCAAGCCGCCTTCCGGCGAGAACGGACGGGCGATCGGGCGAAGAATGTTTTCATCCAGGCTTTCGATCGGGCCGTCGCGCCAGACCAGTTTGCCGTCATCGAGGAACGGCTCCTGAGTGTAACGACGCAGGCCGCGACCGACCACGGTGTTGACGTCCTCGTGCAACAGCCCGGCATCGAGCAGTTCGCGGATCAGGAACGACATGCCGCCCGCCGCCTGGAAATGGTTAATGTCGGCTTTGCCGTTTGGATAGACGTGGGTCAGGGTCGGCACGACCTCGGACAGGTCCGCCATGTCCTGCCAGGTCAACTGGATGCCCGCGCATTGGGCGATGGCCGGCATGTGCAGCGTGTGGTTGGTGGAACCACCCGTCGCGTGCAGGGCAACAATCGAGTTGACCAGCGAACGCTCGTCCACAATCTCACCCAGTGGAATGAATTCACCGCTCTGTTTGGTCAGACGCGTCACCTGATACGCCGCCTCGCGGGTCAGGGCATCGCGCAGCGGTGTGTACGGATTGACAAAGGAGGCGCCCGGCAAGTGCAGCCCCATGACTTCCATCAACAGCTGGTTGGTGTTCGCCGTGCCGTAGAAGGTGCAGGTGCCCGGACCGTGATAGGACTTCATTTCCGAGTCCAGCAGCTCCTCACGCGTGGCCTTGCCTTCGGCGTAACGCTGACGCACGTCGGCTTTTTCCTTGTTGGAAATGCCCGACACCATCGGTCCGCCCGGCACGAAGATCGTCGGCAGGTGACCAAACCGCAGGGAGCCCATCAGCAGGCCCGGCACGATCTTGTCGCAGATACCCAGCATCAACGCGGCGTCGAACATGTTGTGGGACAGCGCGACCGCCGTTGCCATGGCGATGACTTCACGGCTGGCCAGACTCAGTTCCATGCCCGGCTCGCCTTGGGTCACGCCGTCGCACATGGCCGGCACGCCGCCGGCGAACTGACCGACCGAGCCGATTTCACGCAGGGCCTTTTTGATCTGTTCCGGGAAATGTTCGTAAGGCTGATGCGCCGACAGCATGTCGTTGTACGAAGACACGATGGCCACGTTGGCCGCGTTCATCATGCGCAGGCTGTTCTTGTCATCGGTGCCACAGGCCGCAACGCCATGCGCAAAGTTTGCGCATTGCAGCTTGCCGCGCATCGGACCGTCGCTCGCCGCGCCCCGGATCAATTGCAGATAGCGCTGACGGGTTTCACGGCTGCGAGCAATCAGCCGTTCGGTTACCTCAAGGACGCGGGGATGCATTGTCATGAACTCCAGGCTAGCGGATGTGGTCACCCGTTCAGGCGCTTACAAAAACCGTCGTGGAATCATGCCCCCAATGAAACGCTTCAGCAAAGGCTTTGATTTTCAGACAGTTGTGATGGCTTGACGGGTTTCTATTTGTAGATAAAACAAAATACTGCCACTAAAAAGGCTTGTTTTCTATTTTTATGAGAATAATCTTGTAATTCCAACAACAAATTCACTGAGGACGGGTGTATGACTCTCCGCATCGCAATCAATGGCTTTGGCCGAATCGGCCGCAACGTCCTACGCGCACTCTATACCCAAGGCTACCGTCAGGACCTGCAGGTCGTCGCCATCAACGATCTGGGCGACAGCGAGATCAACGCCCACCTTCTCAAGTACGACACCGTTCACGGCCCGTTCGACGGCACAGTGGAGCACGACAAGGAAAGTCTGACCGTCAATGGTGACCGTATTTCGGTCAGCGCCATCCGCAACCCGGCCGAGCTGCCGTGGAAGTCCTTGAACATTGACGTCGTATTCGAATGCACCGGTCTGTTCACCGACCGCAACAAGGTGGCGGCCCATATCACTGCAGGCGCCAAGAAGGTCATCATCTCCGCCCCGGCCAAAGGCGCCGACGCCACCGTGGTCTACGGCGTCAACCACGATGTGCTGCGTCAGTCGCACCAAGTGATTTCCAACGCGTCGTGCACCACCAACTGCCTGGCGCCTGTGGCGCAGGTGTTGAACCGTGAGCTGGGCATCGAGAGCGGTCTGATGACCACGATCCACGCCTACACCAACGACCAGAACCTGATCGACGTCTACCACACCGACCCGTACCGCGCGCGTTCGGCGACCCAATCGATGATTCCGAGCAAGACCGGCGCAGCTGAAGCCGTGGGCCTGGTGCTGCCAGAACTGGCCGGCAAACTGACCGGCATGGCGGTGCGCGTACCGGTGATCAACGTGTCGCTGGTTGACCTGACCATTCAGCTGAAGCGCGATGCAACGGCCGATGAGGTCAATGCGATCATGAAAGAAGCGGCACAGCACTCGAAAATCCTGGGTTACAACACCCTCCCGCTGGTGTCCCACGACTTCAACCACAACCCGCTGTCATCGATTTTCGACGCCAACCACACCAAAGTCAGCGGTCGCCTGCTGAAGGTGTTGGCCTGGTATGACAACGAGTGGGGTTTCTCGAACCGCATGCTGGATAACTGCCTGGCGCTGATGAACGCCGAGTAACCTTTGTAGGAGCGCGCTTGGTCTGGACCGCATCCGGACGAACACTGAAGTCCAGCCACACTAGATGTGCAGGATGTACCGGCCTCTTCGTCCGGATGCGCCCAGACCGAGCTCGCGAATGCTGAAGTCCAGTCGCAGCAAATGTGCAGGAGGTTCCGGCTTCTTCGTCCGGATGCGGCCCAGACCAAGCTCGCTCCCACAGTAGACAGCCTCGCCGTACCTGCCTTTACATTTCCTTTGCAACTTTCCACCTTGCCAATGAAGCAGATGATTAGCATTATCATTAACTGAACTTCTGGTTGGGTATCCCTGTGAGTCAGTCTCACTTCAACGACGTTTTCCTCGCACGACGAACGATCCTGCTACGCACGCTGCAGCGCATGGTCCGCAACCCCAGTACCGCCGAAGATTTGCTGCAGGAAACCTACCTGCGCGTGACCCGTGCGCTGGGTGAACGCGCCATCGCTCATCTCGAGCCTTTCGTTTTCCAGACCGCACGCAATCTGGCGCTGGATCACTTACGCGCCCACCGAATCCATTCGCGCACCATCGTCGACGATGCGCCTATTGCCGACATCCACAATGTGGTCGCGCCCGACGCTGCGCTGGAGGATGCAGCCCATGCCAATCGTCTGCTGGAAGGCCTGAGCGCCAGCCTGGAAAAACTCACGCCCAGGCAACAGAAAATCTTCACGTTGAGTCGGCTTCACGGTGCCAGTTACCTGGAGATCGCCGAGCAGTTGGGCGTGTCGGCCAGCACCGTGCAAAAGGAACTCAAGCTGATCATGGCGATTTGCGTCGGCGTCGCAGCCCGACTCGAGCGCTGATGAGAGCGGCTTGATCCAAACGATAAGAAACCCGGCGGCCGGTCAGCGACTGTAAGCGCTAAACTTCCGCCCCAAACCGTGTACCCGAGGACGCTCCTTGACGGACTCTCACTCACCTGACCCCGGTCAGGCAGCCGACGCGCTGAATGAACGCGCCATGGATCAGGCCCTGAACTGGCTGATCGAACTGGACGATGCCGACGCACAGCAGCAGGCCCGCTTTCAGGACTGGCTGGCGGCCGACCCTGCTCACCGCGAAGCCTTCGTCAGGGCCGAGGCCGTCTGGAATTCTCAGCCGGTGCTGGACGCGGCCGTACAGCTGGCCGCGCCGAAAAAGCCTTCGATGCTGCGCCGTCTGCGCCCACATTGGGTGCCATTGGCCACTGCGGCGGCGTTGCTGCTGGGGCTTTTCAACTTCAGCGACCTGCCCTTGCGATTAAAAGCCGACCACTTGACCGTGGCCGGAGAGCGCCAGCGGCTGGAGCTTTCGGATGGTTCGAAGGTGCTACTCAATACCCGATCGGCGTTCTCCAGCGAACTGGATGACCGCCAGCGCGTCGCCCGGCTTTATCAAGGTGAAGCCTTCTTCGAAGTCCCGACAGCGAAGGGTATGCCGCTGGAAGTCGAAGCCGGTCCGGTGCGTATGAGCGCCAGCAGCACCGCGTTCGCAGTCCGCTACCTGGACGGCGTGGCGCAGATTCAGGTCGAGCGCGGCGCGGTGAATGTGCAGGCGATCCCAGGTCGTTCCCAGGTCAGCCTTGGCGCCGGGGACAGCCTGCGGGTAGGGCCTGATGGCGTTGGCCATCGGGAAAAAGTCGACCAGAACAAGGATCTGGCCTGGATTCAAGGACGATTGATCTTCGATAACTGCCCGATGAGCGAAGTCCTGGCCGAGTTGCGGCGCTACTACCCGGGCTGGATCGTCAACGCCAATGCACGATTGGATCAGGTCGCCGTGACCGGCAATTACCGTCTGGACAACCCGATCGACGTAGTGCGCTCGCTGGCACACATCACCTCCGCACGCCTGCACGAGCTGCCCGCGCTGGTCATTTTGAACTGAGGTCAATTATTTTTACGCGATAGCCGTACGTCGTACGTCTCGTTATAGCCAATGCAAGTGATTCCTATTAACAAAACACTTGCCAACACTATAACGACCCGTATGACAGGGAGCGCTATCAATGCCGTCCAGGTTCACCCCCGCCACATCCGAATCGCCGCGAACCACCCGCCATTTCACCCTCTCGCTGCTGACCGTTGCCGTATTCTCTGCCGGCCTTCACAGCGCGCCTATCGCCGCCGCCGAACAGCCGGCACGCGTTGCAGGCAGCTACCCGTTCTCGATCAGCCAGCAACCATTGGTGTCTGCGCTGAACGAATTCAGCAAGATCACGGGCTGGCAGGTCGGCATGGCGTCGGATCTGGCGCAGAACGTGACGTCGCCCGGCGTCAGCGGCACGATGTCCGCAGAAAAAGCCCTGGAGCGCCTGCTTGCGGGCAGCAACCTGAACTACCGCAGCCTCGGCAATAACAACGTCGTGCTGGAAAAACGCAGCAGTTCCGGCGCCCTGGCGCTGGAGCAAGTGACGGTCAGCGCAACACGGCAGGCGCAATCGGTGGACTCGGTTCCCAGCACCGTCACCGTACACGACCGGACGGAACTGGATCGGCAGAACGTCAACACCATTCGTGATCTGGTGCGCTATGAACCCGGTGTGTCCGTAGGCGGCGCGGGTCAACGTGCGGGGACCAGCGGCTACAACATCCGCGGCATCGACGGCGACCGGATCCTCACGCAAGTCGACGGCGTCGAAGTGCCCGACAACTATTTCTCCGGGCCTTACGCCAGCACCCATCGCAATTACGTCGACCCGGAAATCATCAAGCGCGTCGAGATCCTGCGCGGCCCTGCATCGGCGCTGTACGGCAGCAGCGCGATCGGTGGTGCGGTCAGCTACTACACACTCGACCCGGAAGACATCATCAAGCCCGGCCGTGACGTCGGCGCGCGCTTGAAAACCGGTTACAGCTCGGCGGACGACAGCTGGCTGAACTCAGCGACGGTGGCAGGCCGTGAAGGCGATTTCGACGGTTTGTTGCACGTCAGCCAGCGCAATGGCCGCGAAACGGAATCCTATGGCGAACACGGTGGCACCGGCCTGAGCCGCACCGCCGCCAACCCTGAAGACATCCGCGCTACAAATGTGCTGGCCAAGCTGGGCTGGAACTATGGCGACAACGACCGTCTGGCCTTCACCTACGAGAAGTACAAGGACGACACGCACACCAACCAGAAAAGCGCGGTGGGCGGGCCGTTCACAAGCGGTCGTGGTTTCGGTTTCTATCGGGGACGCGAAGGCAACGATGTCATTACGCGCGAGCGCTTCGGACTGGAAAACACCTTTGCGCTGGACAGCCTGCTGATCGACAACGTGAAGTGGACCCTGAATTACCAGATCGCCAAAACCGATCAGAACACGATCGAGCGGTATGTGCCGGGCAGCCGGGATGTCTGGCGTACGCGCGATACAACGTACAAAGAGCGCCAGTGGATCTTCGACGCCCAGCTCGACAAGGCTTTCAGTATCGCCGACACCGAGCACCTGTTGACCTACGGCACCACGATCAAGCAACAGAAAGTCACCGGCGAACGCAGCGGCACCGCAACGTGCGCTGCCGTGCTCGGCACGTGCCGCACCATCGGAGCGACGAGCCCGACGGCGTCCGACAGCCTGGCGCCGAACAGCGACTTCCCGGATCCGACGATCAACACCTACGCGCTGTTCGCTCAGGATCAGATCAAGTGGGGCGACTGGACCTTCATGCCGGGTGCGCGCTATGACTACACCACGCTCAACCCGCACGCCACCGACGAGTTTCTGCGCGCCGTCAGCCTGACCAGCAAGGACCAGTTCAACGACAAAGAGAAGAAGTGGCATCGCCTGTCGCCCAAACTGGGCGTGACGTACGCGATCGACGACGCCTACACCTGGTACGGCCAATACGCCGAAGGCTTCCGCACACCGAGCGCGAAAGCACTGTATGGCCGCTTCGAGAACCTGAATACCGGTTACATCGTCGAACCGAACCCCAACCTCGAACCGGAAAAGAGCAAGAGCTACGAAACCGGTCTGCGTGGGCGTTTCGACGAGGGCTCGTTCGACGTTGCAGTGTTCTACAACAAATACCGCGACTTCATTAATGAAGACGCCATCCAGCCAGCCACGTCGACTCAGGCCGTGTTCCAGTCCAACAACATCAAACACGCCACGATCAAAGGCGTGGAGCTTAAAGGTCGCCTGAACCTGGACAGCTTCGGTGCACCGCAAGGCCTCTACACCCAAGGCTCGTTGGCCTACCTGTACGGTCGCAATGACGACACCGGCCAGCCGATCAACAGCGTCAACCCACTGACCGGCGTGTTTGGTCTGGGTTATGACCAGGACAAGTACGGCGGCTTGCTGAGCTGGACGCTGGTCAAGCGCAAGACCCGAGTGGACGACACCAACTTCCATGCGCCGGACGGTTCGTCCACCCAGTTCAAGACACCGGGTTTCGGTCTGCTGGACCTGACCGGCTTCTACAAAGTGACCGACGACGTGACCGTCAGCGGCGGCCTGTACAACCTCGCCGACAAGAAATACTGGCTGTGGGATGACGTGCGCGGCTACGACGGTGTCGGCGAAGCCGGCGTGACCGCACCCGCCAGCCTGGACCGCCTGACCCAGCCGGGCCGCAACGTCGCGATCAATCTGGTGTGGGATATCTAACTGAAATGAAAGCCACCCCTTTGTAGGAGCGTGGCTTGTCCCGCGATCTGCCGGGAACCGGCAGCGAAACCTGAGCACGCGGTGTTTAAGCACTAACGGGGCGCAGGCGTCACGACTGCTTCGCAGCCGATCGCGGGACAAGCCTCGCTCCTACAGGGGTGCGTCGTATTTTTTTACTCACAAACGGCGCTCACTCGTCTCGTTAACAAACGCCTCTTTTCCAAGGAAGACACATGTCCCAAGCCCCCATTCGTCGCTCCCAGCGTCTGAACCAGATCACTCACGCCCCGCACGAGCAACTGGACAAGGCAGTCAAGGCCAACGCGCCGTTCGAATCACTGGCCAGTTACACCCGCTTCCTGAGCGCGCAGTATCTGTTTCAGCAAGAGCTCAAGGCGCTGTACACCGATCCTCAACTGATCGAACTGATCGCCGACCTGCCCGAGCGTTGCCGTGCGGAACAGGCAAAGGCCGACCTCAATGACCTGGGCATGCCGATTCCCGGCACTGTCGCCGGCTCGGTCAATCACCCTCCGCTGGCCGAAGCCTTGGGCTGGCTGTTCGTGTCGGAAGGCTCGAAGCTGGGCGCGGCGTACCTGATCAAACGCGCCGTGGCCTTGAACCTCAGTGAGACCTTCGGCGCCCGTCATCTGGGCGAACCCGCTGGCGGCCGAGCCGACGGCTGGAAGCGCTTCATTCGTATCCTCGACGATCTGCCGTTCAACGAGGAACAGGAACGCCAGATCGACACAGGCGCCATCGCCGCGTTCGAACGTTTCAACGTGCTGCTGGAGCATGCCTATACGTCGGCTGCCGAAGCGCAGCCTGCCTGAACGCACGCCTTTTGCGCCCGGCGCTGTTAAGCTGGGCGCCTTTTCGAGGGGGATGAACCCTCGACGCATTTCTTTACCCGGCAGTACCCGAGACTCATGACCAGTACCCCCCAAGGCAGCAAACTGTCCCGCATCCTGTTTGGCATCCTGGCCTACGTCAGCCTCGCCATCGGCATCATCGCGATTTTCATTCCAGGGCTGCCCACCACCGAATTCATCCTGCTGGCCGCATGGGCCGCGACCAAAAGCTCACCGCGTTTGAGCGCCTGGCTGGACAATCACCGCCTGTTCGGCCCCATGCTGAGCAACTGGCGTAACGGCAAGCTCATCGCACGCAGCGCGAAAATCAGCGCAACCGTCACCATGCTGATCTGCGCCGTGATGATGCTGGTCGTGCTCAAGCACAACTGGTGGATTTACTTCGCCGTGGCCGGCATGGTGCTGGTCAACCTGTGGATCTGGTCCCGACCGGAACCGGGTGCACAGAACGCTGAATGCCCGGAGTCTCCAGGCCAGCGCTGAACCCATGCGATGGCACACGGTCTGCTCCTTACCGTCATTGATTTCTGAAGGAGCAGTCACATGTTCGAGCCAGGTCATTTGCACATCGCCCGCCCCGCCTTGCAGCCCGACGATGTCGGTTACGACATTCATATCCGCTATGAAGTGAGCCAGACCGACTCGGGTGCAGGCATGCACTTCACGATGGACGGCGACATCAACGGCAAGCCCTTTAACGAAACCTTCGACCTGCCCAAGGACCTGGCTTATAACTTTGCCAGTGAGGCTTCGCGCATCGCCGAAAAACACGGTCTGCCGAGAAACATCGAGCTTCACACGGTTCACACCGAGTACGACCACATGTTCGAAGACATTCGCCACAAACTCGACATGAAATCGGGCGACGCGGTGAAGCCGGAGCATTTGGAGTAATTCACTCCTAGAACTTCACAAAACCTGTGGGAGCGAGCTTGGTCTGGGCCGCATCCGGACGAATGCGTAGGCCGGGCCTACAGAGATGCGTCAGTGGTACCGCCATTCGTCCGGATGCGGCCCAGACCAAGCTCGCTCCCACAGATTTTTTAAGCGTCCGGGTTCCTGAGGCGTCAGCGCTGTAGCGCGAGATACCACCATTTACTGGCATAATCGCCCCCGTCTTCCGCCCGAACCTCTCCGCCCCCCATGCGCATCCACGTTACGTTCATCGACCGCGTCGGCATCACCCAGGAAGTGCTGGCGATCCTCGGCGGCCGGAATCTGAACCTCGATGCCGTGGAAATGGTGCCACCCAACGTCTATATCGACGCGCCGACCCTCAGCCACGACGTCCTCGAAGAGCTCAAGGACCGGCTGTTTCGCGTGCGCGGCGTGGAAGCGATCACCGTGGTCGACATCCTTCCTGGTCAGCGCCGCCACCTCCAACTGGATGCCTTGCTCGCCGCCATGACCGATCCGGTGCTGGCGCTGGACAGTGCAGGCCATGTTCTGCTGGCGAACCCGGCGCTCGTGGCGCTTTACGGTCGAGAGCCGGCGGGCGAATCGGTCGGCGAACTGTTTTCCGATCCTGCCCTGCAAACCGCGTTGCTGGAAAACGGCTTTCGACTGCCACTGCGCGAGGTCACGCTGAACGGCGAAGCTTTGCTGCTGGATGCCACGCCGATCACTGACGCCGGCGCGCTGCTGACGCTGTACTTGCCCAGTCGCATCGGAGAGCGGCTGTCGGCATTGCACCACGATCACGCTGAAGGCTTCGATGCACTGCTGGGCGATTCCGCACCGATCCGCACACTCAAAGCTCGCGCCCAGCGGGTCGCCGCACTCGATGCGCCCTTGCTGATCCAGGGCGAAACCGGCACCGGTAAAGAGCTGGTTGCCCGCGCCTGCCACGCCGTCAGCGCTCGCAACGGCGCACCGTTCCTGGCACTGAACTGCGCGGCACTGCCGGAAAACCTCGCGGAAAGCGAACTGTTCGGCTACGCGCCTGGCGCCTTTACCGGCGCGCAACGGGGTGGCAAGCCCGGCCTGATGGAGCTCGCCAACCAGGGCACGGTGTTTCTCGACGAGATCGGGGAAATGTCACCGTACCTCCAGGCCAAGCTGCTGCGATTCCTGAACGACGGCAGCTTTCGCCGCGTGGGCGGCGACAAGGAAGTGAAGGTTAACGTACGCATACTCAGCGCGACCCACCGCAACCTGGAAAAGATGGTTGCCGAAGGCACGTTCCGTGAAGACCTGTTCTACCGTCTGAATGTGTTGAACCTGGAAGTTCCACCACTGCGAGAGCGCGGTCAGGACATCCTGTTGCTCGCGCGCTATTTCATGGAACAGGCCTGCACACAGATTCAGCGCCCGGTGTGTCGCCTCGCGCCAGGTACGTACCCTGCCCTGCTCGGCAACCGCTGGCCGGGCAACGTGCGGCAGTTGCAGAACGTGATCTTTCGCGCAGCGGCCATTTGCGAGAGCGCGTTGGTGGACATCGGTGATCTCGACATCGCGGGCACGTCGGTGGCGCGAGAGAACGATGGCGAAATTGAAAGCCTGGAAGCGGCCGTCGAAGACTTCGAGAAATCCCTGCTGGAAAAGCTCTACAGCCATTACCCCTCGACCCGCCAGCTCGCCGCCCGCTTGCAAACGTCCCACACGGCCATCGCCCATCGACTGCGCAAGTACGGGATTTCAACGAAAAGCTGATCTGGCCAGCGGAATGAATTCGATACACCGGAACGATACCGTTACGACCTGCGCATATCCCCATCCGACAAGGCGTTGATCACACAACACTTTTCAAACCCGGAATATCTGTAGCGATTTCGCTACACCCATACCTTGCAAAAAAATCCCGAAACCTGCCGAAACCCTTGATCTACGGCCTTCGAGCAACCTTGGCCGCAAACTTGCTATGCATCTGCCCATCACGCTCGCGCCATCGACGAGCGATTTTTCATTCAGGGGAGTTTGCATGAGCGATTTGCGTTTTACCGAAGATCACGAGTGGCTGCGTGCCGAAGCAGACGGCAGCGTCACGGTCGGCATCACGGCTTTCGCGCAGGACGCACTGGGTGACGTGGTTTTCGTACAACTCCCTGAGCTGCAGGCCTACGACAAGGGCGCCGAAGCCGCCACCGTTGAATCGGTGAAAGCCGCCAGCGGCGTGTACATGCCGCTCAACGGTGAAGTCGTCGAGGTCAACCCGGCGCTGGACGCCAACCCGGAACTGGTCAACGAAGACCCAATGGGCCAGGGCTGGTTCTTCCGTTTCATCCCTTCCGACGCCGCCGCTGTCGGCCAACTGCTGGATCAGGACGCCTACGACCGCCTGATCAAAGCCAACGCCGAAGCCTGAGGAACGCGCAATGACTGACCGTATCGAATTGAGCACCGCCAACGAGTTCATCGCCCGTCATATCGGCCCGCGCGCCGACGACGAGAAAGCGATGCTCGCGACCCTGGGTTTCGACTCCCTGGAAGCCCTGAGCGCCAGCGTCATCCCGGAATCCATCAAAGGCACCACCGTACTGGGCCTGTCTGCCGGTCAAAGCGAAGCTGACGCCCTGGCTGACATCAAAGCCATCGCCGGCAAGAACCAACTGTTCAAGACCTTCATCGGCCAGGGTTACTACAACACCCACACGCCGGCGCCGATCTTGCGCAACCTGCTGGAAAACCCGGCCTGGTACACCGCCTACACCCCGTATCAGCCAGAAATTTCCCAAGGTCGTCTGGAGTCGCTGCTGAACTTCCAGACCCTGATCAGCGACCTGACCGGCCTGCCGATTGCCAACGCCTCGCTGCTGGACGAAGCCACTGCGGCCGCCGAAGCCATGACCTTCTGCAAACGTCTGAGCAAGAACAAAAGCAGCCACAAATTCTTCGCCTCCGCGCATTGCCACCCACAGACCCTCGACGTGCTGCGCACTCGCGCCGAGCCGCTGGGCATCGAAGTGGTCGTGGCGGACGAAAGCCAACTGACCGATGTCAGCGAATTCTTCGGCGCCCTGCTGCAATACCCGGCGAGCAATGGCGACCTGTTCGACTATCGCGAACTGGTTGAACGCTTCCACGCCGCCAACGCCCTGGTGGCCGTCGCTGCCGATCTGCTGGCCCTGACCCTGCTGACGCCTCCGGGCGAATTCGGCGCGGACGTCGCCATCGGCAGCGCACAACGCTTCGGTGTGCCGCTGGGCTTTGGTGGCCCGCACGCGGCTTACTTCTCCACCAAAGACGCCTACAAGCGCGACATGCCTGGCCGTCTGGTCGGGGTGTCGATCGACCGTTTCGGCAAGACCGCGCTGCGTCTGGCCATGCAGACCCGCGAACAACACATCCGTCGCGAGAAAGCGACCAGCAACATCTGCACCGCGCAGGTGCTGCTCGCCAACATCGCCAGCATGTACGCCGTTTACCATGGCCCGCGCGGCCTGACCCGCATCGCCAACCGCGTGCATCACCTGACCGCGATTCTCGCCGAAGGTCTGAGCCAGCTGGGTCAAAACGTCGAACAAGCCTTCTTCTTCGACAGCATCACCCTCGACACCGGCGCCAAGACCGCCGAACTGCACGCCAAGGCGCGCGCTCAGCAGATCAACCTGCGTGAAGTCGACGCTCAACGTCTGGGCCTGTCGCTGGACGAAACCACTCAACAAGCCGACGTCGAAACGCTATGGACACTGTTCGCCGCCGAGGGCCAGGGCCTGCCTGACTTCGCCGCGCTGGCCGCCAGCGTCGAGGCGCGCCTGCCTGCCGAACTGAAGCGTCAGTCGCCGATCCTCAGTCACCCGGTGTTCAATCGTTACCACTCCGAAACCGAGCTGATGCGCTACCTGCGTCGCCTGGCTGACAAGGACCTGGCGCTGGACCGCACCATGATCCCGCTGGGCTCGTGCACCATGAAGCTCAACGCCGCCAGCGAAATGATCCCGGTCACCTGGGCCGAGTTCGGTAACCTGCACCCGTTCGCGCCGGCCGAGCAAAGCGCCGGCTACCAACAACTGACCGACGAACTGGAAGCGATGCTGTGTGCCGCCACCGGTTACGACGCGATCTCCCTGCAACCGAACGCCGGTTCCCAAGGCGAATACGCCGGTCTGCTGGCCATTCGTGCGTATCACCAGAGCCGTGGCGATGACCGTCGCGACATCTGCCTGATCCCGTCGTCGGCCCACGGCACCAACCCGGCCACCGCCAACATGGCCGGCATGCGCGTCGTCGTGACCGCCTGCGATGCGCGCGGCAACGTCGACATCGAAGACCTGCGCGCCAAAGCCATCGAGCACCGCGAACACCTCGCCGCGCTGATGATCACCTACCCGTCCACCCACGGTGTGTTCGAGGAAGGCATCCGCGAGATCTGCGGCATCATCCACGATAACGGCGGTCAGGTTTACATCGACGGCGCCAACATGAACGCCATGGTCGGTCTGTGCGCACCGGGCAAGTTCGGCGGTGACGTTTCTCACCTGAACCTGCACAAGACCTTCTGCATTCCTCACGGTGGTGGCGGCCCGGGCGTTGGCCCGATCGGCGTGAAATCCCACCTGGCGCCGTTCCTGCCGGGTCACGGCAAGATGGAGCGCAAGGAAGGCGCGGTCTGCGCGGCACCGTTCGGCAGCGCAAGCATCCTGCCAATCACCTGGATGTACATCCGCATGATGGGCGGCGAAGGCCTGAAACGCGCTTCGCAACTGGCGATTCTCAACGCCAACTACATCTCCCGCCGCCTGGAAGAGCACTACCCTGTGCTGTACACCGGCAGCAGCAATCTGGTTGCACACGAGTGCATCCTCGACCTGCGTCCGCTGAAAGAAACCAGCGGCATCAGCGTCGATGACGTTGCCAAACGCCTGATCGACTTCGGCTTCCATGCGCCGACCATGTCGTTCCCGGTGGCGGGCACGCTGATGATCGAGCCGACCGAGAGCGAATCCAAGGAAGAACTGGACCGCTTCTGCGACGCGATGATCAAGATCCGCGAAGAGATCCGCGCGGTGGAAAGCGGCGCGCTGCACAAAGACGACAACCCGCTGAAAAATGCCCCACACACGGCGGCGGAGCTGGTTGGCGAGTGGAGCCACCCGTACAGCCGCGAGCAGGCGGTGTACCCGGTTGCTTCGCTGATCGAAGGCAAATACTGGCCTCCGGTCGGTCGCGTCGACAACGTGTTCGGCGACCGCAATCTGGTCTGCGCTTGCCCGTCGATCGAAGATTACGCATAACCCGCAGTCCCGAGCGCTCCAATGTGTTTGCATAGAGCGCTCATCCCTGTAGGAGCCGGCTCGCTGGCGAATGCGTCAGGTGAGACAACACTGAGGTGTCTGTCCTGACGCATTCGCCAGCAAGCCGGCTCCTACAGTGTTTGTGATATCCACTGCAGACGTGACTAACACAGCCTGTGGGAGCGAGCTTGCTCGCGACGAGTCCACTGCAATCAGTCTGTGGAACCCATAACAATAACCGGAGCCCAATCATGTCCCTGAGCGTGTTCGACCTGTTCAAGATAGGCATTGGCCCCTCCAGCTCTCACACCGTAGGCCCGATGCGCGCCGCTGCAAGGTTCGTCGAAGGTCTGCGCCGTGACGACCTGCTTTCCACCACCGCCTGCGTCAAGGTCGAGCTGTACGGCTCACTCGGCGCTACCGGCAAAGGCCACGGCAGCGATAAAGCCGTGCTGCTCGGTCTGGAAGGCGAACACCCGGACACCGTCGACACCGAACACGTCGCCGAACGCCTGCAGCGCATTCGCAGCAGCGAAACTATCAACCTGCTCGGCGAACACAGCATCGCGTTCATCGAGAAGCAACACTTGGCGATGATCCGCAAACCACTGGCCTATCACCCCAACGGCATGATCTTCCGCGCCTTTGACGAAGCAGGCCTGCAGATTCGTAGCCGCGAGTACTACTCGGTCGGTGGCGGCTTCGTCGTGGATGAGGACGCGGCCGGTGCCGACCGCATCGTCGAGGACAGCACGCCGCTGCCCTACCCGTTCACGACCGGCAAAGCGTTGATGGCCCATTGCGCGAGCACGGGCCTGTCGGTCAGCCAGATCATGCTGGCGAACGAATCGGCCTGGCGTCCCGAAGCCGAAACCCGCGAGGGCCTGTTGAAGATCTGGCAGGTCATGCAGGACTGCGTCGAGGCTGGCTGTCGTAACGAAGGCATTCTGCCGGGAGGCTTGAAGGTCAAACGGCGCGCAGCAGCCCTGCACCGTCAGCTGTGCAAGAACCCGGAAGCCGCCCTGCGCGATGCGCTGTCTGTGCTGGACTGGGTCAACCTGTACGCGTTGGCGGTCAACGAAGAAAACGCCAACGGCGGGCGCGTGGTGACGGCGCCCACCAACGGCGCGGCGGGGATCATCCCGGCGGTGTTGCATTACTACATGCGCTTCATCACCGGCGCCAACGAAGACGGCGTGATCCGCTTTCTGCTGACCGCTGCCGCCATCGGCATTCTTTATAAAGAGAACGCGTCGATTTCAGGCGCTGAAGTCGGCTGTCAGGGCGAAGTCGGGGTGGCCTGCTCCATGGCGGCCGGCGCGCTCTGCGAGGTGCTCGGCGGCAACGTTCAGCAGGTGGAGAACGCTGCGGAAATCGGCATGGAGCACAACCTCGGCCTCACCTGCGACCCGATTGGCGGCCTGGTTCAAGTGCCCTGCATCGAGCGCAACGCGATGGGTTCAGTGAAGGCCATCAATGCCGTGCGCATGGCCCTACGCGGTGACGGACAGCATTTCGTCTCGCTGGATAAAGTCATTCGCACCATGCGCCAGACCGGCGCCGACATGAAAAGCAAATACAAGGAAACAGCCCGTGGCGGGCTGGCCGTGAACATTATCGAGTGCTGATATCAGCCTATATTCATCGCGCTCCACACCCCTCGGGCCGGAGCTCGGAAACGCATTCAAGGAGTCATCGATGTCTACAGAACTGTTGAAAACCCCACTCAACGCCCTGCATCGCGAACTGGGCGCCAAGATGGTTGAATTCGCGGGCTATGACATGCCTGTGCAATACCCGCTGGGCGTGATGAAAGAGCATCTGCACACTCGCGAACAGGCAGGCCTGTTCGATGTGTCGCACATGGGCCAGATCCTCCTCACCGGTCCGAACGCCGCCAAGGCGCTGGAAACACTGGTGCCCGTGGACATCATCGACCTGCCGGTGGGCATGCAGCGCTACGCCATGTTCACCAACGAGACCGGCGGTATTCTCGATGACCTGATGGTCGCCAATCTGGGCAACGATCAGTTGATGCTGGTGGTCAACGCCGCCTGCAAAAACGAAGACCTCGCCCACCTGCAAAAACACATCGGCAGCCAGTGCGAGATCAAGCCCCTGTTCGAAGAGCGCGCACTGCTCGCCCTACAAGGCCCGCAGGCCGTGACCGCACTGGCTCGCCTGGCTCCGGCCGTCGCCAAAATGACCTTCATGCAATACACATCAACCCAGATCGACGGCATTGACTGCTTCGTCAGCCGCTCGGGTTACACCGGCGAGGATGGCTACGAGATTTCCGTCCCCGCCGATCAGGCTGACTCGCTGGCTCGTCGCCTGCTGGCTGAACCCGAAGTCGCGCCCATCGGCCTCGGCGCGCGCGATTCGCTGCGCCTGGAAGCCGGCCTTTGCCTCTACGGCCACGACATGAACACCGACACCACGCCGATCCAGGCCAGCTTGCTCTGGGCCATTTCGAAAGTGCGTCGTGCCGATGGTGCACGTGCGGGCGGTTTCCCTGGCGCCGATCAGGTATTCGCTCAGCACCAAAGCGGTGCAGCCCGCAAGCGTGTCGGGTTGTTACCGCAAGAGCGCACGCCGGTGCGTGAAGGCGCGGAAATCGTCGACGCCAACGACACGATCATCGGCACGGTCTGCAGCGGCGGCTTCGGTCCAACGCTCGGCGCCCCGCTGGCCATGGGCTA
The DNA here is from genome assembly GCF_039697315.1 of Pseudomonas abietaniphila. NCBI lineage: Bacteria > Pseudomonadati > Pseudomonadota > Gammaproteobacteria > Pseudomonadales > Pseudomonadaceae > Pseudomonas > Pseudomonas abietaniphila. Next base: position 2,057,550 of record NZ_CP155619.1, read on the forward strand.
CGTGGACGCCGCTTTCACCGCGCTGGAAACACCGGTCTGGGCCATCGTGCGCGGCAAGAAAGTCCCGATGCAGGTGAGCAAAATGCCTTTCGTTGCGCCACGTTACTTCCGCGGCTGAGCAGCGCGTCAAATCAACTGCGGCACTGCAACAGTGCAAAAAACTGTTTCCGTGCCGCAGTTTGCTACTTTTCGAAACAGCAATGAAACTGTCAGAAAACTGCACTTCTCCAAACAGTTAAACAGTAAAAACTATCGATTGGCCTGCGCTGGTTAAAGTTTTCAAAAAAGCAACGAAACCCCGTAAAACCGGGCTTATTCGGGGCTTGTTTTTTCTCCGAGAGTTAGCGTAGAGTTTCTCAACTGTGTTTGCATAGGTCGCTGGGATCGTGACCTGGGCAGTAGCGCCAAAAGCAATGCTACATCCCGCTCTACGTTTCTTCTTCCTGCAACCAGCCCAGTACTCTTTCGTGTGAAAGGGACTGTCATTAATTTATGCTCCAAGGAATAAGAAAATGTCTCAACGTCAGAGCGGTACCGTTAAGTGGTTTAACGACGAGAAGGGTTTTGGTTTTATCACTCCAGAGAGCGGTCCGGATCTGTTCGTCCACTTCCGCGCTATTCAGGGCAACGGCTTCAAGAGCCTGAAAGAAGGTCAGAAAGTTACCTTCATCGCTGTGCAGGGCCAGAAAGGCATGCAAGCTGACGAAGTCATCGCTGAAGCCTGATAGCTGAAAGCACAAAAGCCCTTGATGGCGACATCAGGGGCTTTTTTATGCCTGCAATTCCGTACACTGCCAGCTCCCCCGTGACGAGCGCCGCCCATGCCTAAACACCTGCTACGTCCACAAGGCGAATTTCCTGCGGCTGGCCTGGGCCGACGATTCGCTGCGATCTTCTATGATGCGCTGCTGTGTGTCGCGCTGCTGATGGTCACCACATTCATTTACAAGCTGATCTGGATGGCCTTTGTCGGCGAAGCCAGGCTGCGCGAGTTGTCCGAGGCCGGCACGCTGGACGGCGACCCGCTGCTCTCGACGATCCTGCTGTTCACGCTGTTCGCCTTCTTCGCCAAATTCTGGACCCACGCAGGCCAGACCCTGGGCATGCAGGTCTGGGGCATCCGCGTGCAGAACCCCGACGGCACCGGCATCAGCCTATGGCAGGCACTGCTGCGTTTTGTGGTCGCCATTGCCTCATGGCTTTGCGTTGGGCTCGGGTTCTTCTGGAGCCTGTTCGACAAGCAGAAACGCAGCTGGCATGACATGTACTCCGAAACACAGCTGGTGCGGATTCCGAGGCAAAAGAAATGACCCACAAAAAAAGCCGACCCTGAGGTCGGCTTTTCATTGCCAGCGGCGATCAACCCGCTCGGCGCAGCAACCAGATGCCTGCCAGGGCGCACACACCCGCCGGCACCAGCACCGCAAACAGCGGCGAGAAGCCAAACACCAGGCTGGACGGGCCCAGCAGGTCCTGCGCGATGCGGAAGGTGAAGCCTACCAGCACGCCCGTGAACACACGCTGCCCCAGCGTCACCGAACGCAGCGGCCCGAAGATGAACGAGATCGCCATCAACACCAGCGCCACCGTCACCAGCGGCTGCAGGATCTTGGTGTAGAACGCCAGCCAGTAACGACCGTTGGCCAGCCCCTGATCGGCCAGATAGCGCGCGTAACCATAAAGGCCGGTCATGGACAACGATTCGGGCGGCAGAACCACCGTGCTCAGCAATTGCGGGCTGAGAGCGATGTCCCAGCGCTCCTCTGGAGCGAAGACCGTGTCAGTACGCCCCTGGTGGAACAACGTGGTGGTCACGTCCTTCAGCAACCAGTAATCGGTCTTGAAATTCGCCTGCTTGGCGAAGCTGGCGCTGAGCATGTGACGTTGATCGTCGAACTTGTATCGGGTCACGCCATACAGCAGACCGTCGGGCTGTACGGTGTTGATGTGGATGAATTCCTCACCCTGACGATGCCACAGACCGTGCCTGGCGCTCTGAGCGTCTCCAGAACCCTGAGCGAGCGAACGTGCGGCCTGAGCCGAGGCTTCGGTCACCGGCGCGACGTATTCGCCAATCAACAGCCCGGCAATCATCAGCACCAGCATCGGCTTCATGACCGCCCAGACGATCCGGCCGATGGAAACACCGGCAGCACGCATGATGGTCAACTCGCTGCTGCTTGCCAGCGCGCCCAGGCCGATCAGGCAGCCGATCAGCGCGGCCATCGGCAGCATGTCGTAAAGACGACGCGGCGCGGTCATCACCACAAAGCTGGTGGCGTCCATCAGGGTGTAGGTGTCGCTGATCTCGCTCATCTCATCGATGAACGCAAACAACGACGCCAGCCCCAGGATGACGCCCAGAACCCCAAGAATGGCAAACAGGACGCTTTTGCCGATGTAGCGATCGAGCTTACCCATGAGCCACCTCCGACACACTGCGGCGACTCGCCATCTTCAAGCGCAACGGCTCCCAATACACCAACGCCAGACCAATCAGCAGAAATATTCCGTGCACCCACCACAGCCCCATCAGTGCGGGTGTCTTGCCTTTCTCCAAGGCGCTGCGGGCCGCAATCAGAATGGTCAGGTAGGCCATGTACAGAAGAATGGCGGGCAACAGCTTCAGGAATCGGCCCTGACGCGGGTTGACGCGCGCCAGCGGCACGGCGATCAACGTCACGATGAAGACCAGGATCGGCAACGACAAACGCCATTGCAGCTCTGCCGAATTACGCAGCGAAGGCTCACCGTTGAGCAACTCACTGGTCGGGATCGCGTCACGGTCAGTGACTTCATCGCTGATGTCGGGCTTGGGTAACAGCGCACCGTAGGTGTCGTACTTGATCACGCGGTAGTCGGCCTGCCCCGGATTGCCATCGTAGCGATAGCCGTTTTCCAGGATCAGATAGCGATTGCCGTCAGGACGAATTTCCTGCCTGCCCTTCTCTCCGACCAGCACGGTGATCCCGTGGTCCTTCTTCTCTTCCAGTTTCTTTTCAGAGATGAACACACCACCAAGATTGATACGGTCGTCGGTCATGGTTTCGGTGTACGTCACCCGACTGCCATCGCGCAGCAGCTGGAAGCGACCTGGCACCAGCGTGTCGAACTCGGTCATCGCATCCTGCTTGTTCAGCAGCAGTTGAAACTGATTGGCGCCCTGTGGTGCGAGGCTGAAACTCAGCCACGCCACGAGCAGCGACACCAGCGCGGCCGGCGCCAGCGTCATCCACAACAGACGCTGCTGGCTCATGCCCGTCGCCGCCAGCACGGTCATTTCGCTTTCGAGGTACAGGCGCCCGTATGCCAGCAAAATGCCGAGGAACAGGCCCAGCGGCAGAATCAGTTGCAGGAACCCTGGCAGACGAAAGCCCATGATCAGAAACAGCACGCCCGGATCGAGTGCGCCGGAGGCGGCCTGGGCGAGGTATTTGATGAAACGGCCACTCATGATGATTACCAGCAGCACCGCGCTGACAGCGCTCAAGGTAACCAGCACTTCTCGGGACAGGTAACGGAAGACAATCAAACCAGACACTCCAGGGTTGTCACGCTCAGGCAGCCTGACAAGGAAATGGATCAGCCATGATGCGCGCGACGGCGAACCACCAAAAAAATATGCGGCATTATCCTGTGATTGGGTGTGTCTGTCACTGCGCGCGCGGGATACTTGCTGAACCGATACTGACACGAGCGTGCCAAACGAGTGCTATCCGGGGTTGTCATCCGACCTTTTGCAGGGTCAAACTGCGGGCCTTGCCGCTGGCATGGCGATGCGAGACACCTCCACTTGCGCCGCGCCGCGTACTCACTTTGCGATAACCCACAGTTTACTCGGGGACCCCGACATGGAATTGGTTGTTAAGAGCGTCAGTGCAGAAACCTTGAAGACCGCCACCCTGGTGGTTGCCGTCGGTGAAGGCCGCACGCTGAGCGATGCTGCAAAAAATGTCGACACCCTGAGCGGCGGCGCGATCAGCGCGGTGCTCAAGCGCGGCGACCTGGCGGGCAAAGTCGGCCAAAGCCTGCTGCTGCACAGCCTGCCCAACCTCAAGGCCGATCGCGTCCTGCTGGTGGGCACCGGTAAAGACCCGGAATTGACGGATCGCCAGTTCCGCAAAATCGTCAGCGGCGTGCTGAACACCCTGAAAAGCCTTGGCGGCACCGATGCAGCCTTCGCGCTGGATCATCTGGCGGTCAAAAACCGTGACGTGTATGGCAAGGCTCGCCTGCTGGTCGAAACCCTGGCCGATGGCGAATACGTGTTCGATCGTTTCAAGAGCCAGAAGGCCGACCCACGCGCCCTGAAAAAAGTAACGCTGCTGACCGCCAAGGCCAGCGTCGCCGACGTCGAGCGCGCCGCCAAACACGCCCAAGCCATCGCAGCCGGCATGGCGGTTACCCGCGATCTGGGCAACATGCCACCGAATATCTGCCACCCGACTTACCTGGGCGAACAAGCCAAGGCACTGGGCAAGGCCAACAAAGGCCTGAAGGTCGAAGTCTTCGACGAGAAGAAAATCGCTGAGCTGGGCATGGGCTCGTTCCTGGCGGTCGGTCAGGGCAGCGCCCAGCCGCCACGCCTGATCGTGATGCAGTACATGAACGGCAAGAAATCCGAGAAGCCGTTCGTTCTGGTCGGCAAAGGCATCACCTTCGACACCGGCGGCATCAGCCTCAAGCCAGGCCTGGGCATGGACGAAATGAAGTTCGACATGTGCGGCGCGGCCAGCGTGTTCGGCACCCTGAACGCGGTGCTGGAACTGCAACTGCCGATCAATCTGGTTTGCATCATCGCTGCCGCTGAAAACATGCCAAGCGGCAACGCGACTCGTCCTGGCGACATCGTCAAGACCATGAGCGGCCAGACCGTCGAGATTCTCAACACCGACGCAGAAGGCCGTCTGGTGCTGTGCGATGCGCTGACCTACGCCGAACGCTTCAAGCCACAGGCCGTGATCGACATCGCGACCCTGACCGGCGCCTGTGTCGTTGCCCTGGGCGGTCACACCACCGGCCTGCTCGGCAACAGCGACACGCTGATCGACCAGGTGCTGGACGCCGGCAAACGCGCTGACGACCGCGCCTGGCAACTGCCACTGTTCGACGAGTACCAGGAGCAACTGGACAGCCCGTTCGCCGACATCGCCAACATCGGTGGCCCGAAAGGCGGCACCATTACTGCGGCCTGCTTCCTCTCGCGCTTCGCCAAGGCCTACGAGTGGGCGCACCTGGACATCGCCGGCACTGCATGGCTGAGCGGCAAGGACAAAGGCGCCACTGGGCGTCCGGTTCCACTGCTGACCCAATACCTGCTCGACCGCGCGGGCGTGTAAAACGCCCCGAAACGCACTGGGCCTTTCTCGCCATAGAGGGGCTCAGTCCGTTTCACGTTTTGGAAGGCCCATGACTCAAGTCGATTTCTACATTCTCCCCAGCGCCGATCCGCTCGCGCGCCTGGACTTCGCCTGCAAGCTCACCGACAAGGCCTGGCGCCTTGGGCATCGCGTCTACCTGCATTGCACTGACGCACAACAGCGCGAAGAACTGGACGCTCGCTTATGGCGGTTCAAGGGCGAAACCTTCGTGCCCCATGGTCCTGTAGAAGACGACAGCGACGCACCCGTGGCACTGGGCATCGGAACCGACCCAGGCACTCATCAGGATTTGCTGGTCAATCTCGACCTGCGCATCCCCGAATTCTTCAAACGATTCGCGCGCATCGCGGAGATCGTGGTGGAAGACCCTGCTATCCGGCTGGCGGCTCGAGAGAGTTTTCGCTTCTACCGTGAACAGGGCTATCCTCTGCAGGATCACCGACTGCAGCGTCTTTGAGCACACGATGGATAATTCAAAAAACCTGAAAGACTCCGCGCACTTGCTGGATGACCTCGAGTCGATCCGCCAGTTGCTCGGCGACGACTCCTTGCAACCGCCCTTGCTGACCGACACCGTCGCCACCGAAGGCCAGATTCCCTTGCTGTTCGACGTGGTCAGCGGCCAGGTCGTCTCTGCCGACGAACGGGATCAGGACATCCCGACGCTGACGCCCGAGCCCGTCGCTACGCCAGCGCCTGCCGCCCCGTCCCCCGCCCAGCCAGAACCTCAGGCCAGCACGCCCAACCCGGACGACCTGCTGCACCTGGACAGCGAACTGCGCGCGGCTGCACAGCTGATCATGCAAGACGTCATCGACGACTTCGCTCCGCACATCGAAAACGAAATCAAACGTCGGCTGGATGCGCGGATGGAAAGGTTGTTGAGTCAGTACAACACCTGAGCCATTCGTTTCTGCCCGAAGGGTGCAGGCGCCTGACGCACGTCCCGGCATTGCCACTCATAAGCTTGCGGCTTACAGCTTGTAGCTTGCAGCTGCCGTGAAAAGCTATACTTCCCGGCTTTTCCGACTGAAAGCAGATCAGGTTCCCGCCGCGCATGGACAAGACCTACCAGCCGCACGCCATCGAAACTTCCTGGTACCAGACCTGGGAGTCAGAGAATTATTTCGCTCCGCAAGGCGCGGGCGACTCGTACACCATCATGATTCCGCCGCCGAACGTCACCGGCAGCCTGCACATGGGCCACGGTTTCAACAACGCGATCATGGACGCACTGATCCGTTTCCGCCGTATGCAGGGGCGTAACACCCTGTGGCAGCCGGGCACCGACCACGCCGGTATCGCCACCCAGATGCTGGTCGAGCGTCAGCTCGAAGCACAGGGCCAGAACCGCCACGATCTGGGTCGCGAGAAATTCCTGGAGAAAGTCTGGGAGTGGAAGGATCAGTCCGGTGGCAACATCAGCCGTCAGATCCGCCGCCTGGGCTCGTCCGTTGACTGGAGCCGCGAGCGCTTCACCATGGACGACGGCCTGTCCGAGGCCGTGAAAGAAGCCTTCGTGCGTCTGCATGAAGACGGCCTGATTTACCGCGGCAAGCGTCTGGTCAACTGGGACACCAAGTTGCACACCGCGATCTCCGACCTCGAAGTGGAAAACCACGACGAGAAAGGCCATCTGTGGAACCTGCGCTATCCGCTGGCGGACGGCGCCAAGACGGCCGAAGGTCTGGATTACCTGATCGTCGCTACCACTCGCCCGGAAACCATGCTGGGTGACGCCGCCGTCGCGGTGAACCCTTCCGATGAGCGCTACAAGGCGCTGATCGGCAAATTCGTCGAGCTGCCATTGGTGGGCCGTCGCATCCCGATCATCGCGGACGACTACTGCGATCCGGAATTCGGCACCGGCTGCGTGAAGATCACTCCGGCTCACGACTTCAACGACTACGAAGTCGGCAAGCGCCACAACCTGCCGCTGCTGAACATCTTCGACAAGAACGCCCACGTGCTGGCCGCCGCTCAGGTGTTCAACCTCGACGGCACCCTGAACGACGCCATCGACGGCGCCTTGCCTGCCCAATACGCAGGCCTGGACCGCTTTGAAGCGCGTAAACAGATCGTCGAGGCGTTCAATGCTGCTGGTTTGCTGGTCAGCGTCGACGACCACGCCCTGAAAGTCCCGAAAGGCGACCGCTCCGGCACCATCATCGAGCCGTGGCTGACCGACCAGTGGTACGTTTCGACCAAGCCGCTGGCCGAACCTGCCATCGCTGCCGTTGAAGACGGTCGCATCGCGTTCGTGCCTAAACAGTACGAAAACATGTACTTCTCCTGGATGCGTGACATTCAGGACTGGTGCATCAGCCGTCAGCTCTGGTGGGGCCACCGCATTCCGGCCTGGTACGACGAATCGGGCAAGGTCTATGTCGGCCGCGACGAAGCCGAGGTGCGCGCCAAGCACAACCTGGGGCCGGACGTTGCGCTGCAGCAAGACAACGACGTACTCGACACCTGGTTCAGTTCGGGCCTGTGGACCTTCTCCACTCTGGGCTGGCCTGAGCAGACCGATTTCCTGAAGACCTTCCACCCGACCGACGTGCTGGTCACCGGCTTCGACATCATTTTCTTCTGGGTGGCCCGGATGATCATGCTCACCATGCATTTGGTGAAGAACGAAGACGGCACCGCACAGGTTCCGTTCAAGACCGTTTATGTGCACGGTCTGGTGCGCGACGGTCAGGGCCAGAAGATGTCCAAGTCCAAGGGCAACGTCCTGGACCCGCTGGACATCATCGACGGCATCGAGCTGGAAGCCCTGGTGCAGAAGCGCACCTCGGGCATGATGCAGCCCAAGCTGGCGAAGAAGATCGAAAAGCAGACGCGCGACGAGTTCGCTGACGGCATCGCCAGCTATGGCACCGATGCCCTGCGCTTTACCTTCTGCTCACTGGCGTCCACCGGTCGCGACATCAAGTTCGACATGGGCCGCGTCGAGGGCTACCGCAACTTCTGCAACAAGATCTGGAACGCCGCGCGCTATGTGCTGGACAAAGGCGAAGACTGCGGCCAGAACGGCGAAGCCTTCGAGCTTTCGCTGCCGGATCGCTGGATCATTTCGCAATTGCAGCGCACCGAAGCCGAAGTGACCCGCCAGCTGGATCAGTTCCGTTTCGACCTCGCCGCGCAAGTGCTGTACGAGTTCATCTGGAACCAGTATTGCGACTGGTACCTGGAACTGTCCAAGCCTGTGCTGTGGGACGAAAACGCGCCGGTCGAACGTCAGCGCGGGACCCGTCGCACGCTGGTTCGCGTGCTGGAAGTGGCGCTGCGTCTGGCGCATCCGTTCATGCCGTTCATCACCGAAGAGATCTGGCAGCGCCTGGCGCCCCTGGCCGGTGTCGAAGGCAAGACCATCATGCTGCAACCTTGGCCGGTGGCGAACGAGTCGCGCATCGACGCGGCTGCCGAAGGCGATATCGAGTGGCTCAAAGGCGTGATGCTCGGCGTGCGCAACATTCGCGGCGAGATGAACATCGGCCCGGGCAAGCCTCTGCAGTTGTTCCTCAAGAACGTCGGAGCTGAAGACCAGCGTCGCCTGAACGAGAACGAACACCTGCTCAAGAAGCTGGCCAAGATCGAGTCCTTCACCGTCCTGGCCGCAGGCGCCGAAGCACCGCTGTCGGCGACCGCGCTGGTCGGCGAGATGGAAGTGCTGGTGCCGATGGCCGGCCTGATCGACAAAGGCGCAGAGCTCGCGCGTCTGGACAAGGAAATCCAGCGCCTGCAGGGCGAAGTGCAACGGGTGGGCGGCAAGCTGTCCAACGCGGCGTTCGTCGACAAGGCACCGCCTGAAGTCATCGCCAAGGAACGCGCCAAGCTGACCGAGGCCGAACAGGCACTGGGCAAGCTGGCTGAACAGCACGCTCGAATCTCGAGTTTGTAAGTGAAAAAATTCAGCCAGCCCGATACCGGGCTGGCTGAATCCTGAACCCTGTAGGAGCGCGCTTGCCCGCGATTGCTTGATGTCTGCGCCGTTGTTGGTGGCTGACACACCGCAATCGCGGGCAAGCGCGCTCCTACAGGGTTTTGTGTTTTGACCGGAAACCTGCGTAATGAATAAACCCGCGCCACCCAAACCACCGCGCAAAAAGCCCAAACCCGCGCCAGCAACCAAGACTGCCGAGCCGCGTGAAAAGGCCAGCCTGCACCCGCGCAATCGTCATCAGGGCCATTACGACTTTCCTCGCCTGATCAAAAGCAGCCCGGAGCTGGGCACGTTCGTGATCACCAACCCTTACGGGAAGGAAAGCATAGACTTCGCCAACCCGGCCGCCGTGCGTGTGTTCAACCGGGCGTTGCTCAAGGCCTTCTACGGCATCGCGCATTGGGACATCCCGGCGGATTACCTGTGCCCACCTATCCCCGGTCGCGCCGATTACGTGCATTTTCTGGCTGATCTGCTCGCCGAACCCAACGAGGGCGTCATTCCCCGTGGTGCAGCGGTCAAAGCGCTGGACGTCGGTACCGGAGCCAACTGCATTTACCCGCTGATTGGTCACAGCGACTACGGCTGGCACTTTGTAGGGTCGGACATCGACAAGATCGCCCTCGCCTCGGCAGCCACCATCGTCAAGGCGAACAACCTGGGCAAGGCCATCAGCCTGCGCCAGCAAAACAATCGCAAACTCATCCTCACCGACCTGTTGCACGCCGATGAGCGTTTCGACGTAACCCTGTGCAATCCGCCCTTCCACGCCTCGGCAGAGGAAGCCTTGCGCGGCAGTCAGCGCAAATGGCGCGCGCTGGGCAAGGCCGACCCCAAGCGCAAACTGCCCGTGCTGAACTTCGGCGGTCAAGCGGCTGAGTTGTGGTGCGAAGGCGGCGAGTCGCGCTTCGTGACACAACTGATCAACGAGAGCGCACTGATCCCGGGTCAGGTGCTGTGGTTCAGCACACTGGTCTCAAAAGCCTCCAACCTGCCGTTGATTCAAAGCACGCTGAAGAAAGTCGGCGCCGTCGAGAGCAGGGTTGTGGAGATGTCCCAAGGCCAGAAGCAGAGCCGCTTCGTCGCCTGGACCTTTCAGGACAAGGCGCAGCAGGCTGTCTGGCGAGCTGAGCGTTGGGGCAGCACGAAATGAGCCGTAGACGCAGCGCTCCTGCGGCTGAATCCCGGGCATAAAAAAACCGTGTCCGGATCGCTCCGTCACACGGTTTCTCTTACAAGCAGCGTTTTGCTTACTTGTTGACCGAGTCAGTCAGCACTTTGGCTGGAACGAACTTGACCACTTTCTTGGCAGCGATTTCGATGGCTGCGCCAGTCGAAGGGTTACGGCCGGTGCGAGCAGGACGCTCGGTGATTTTCAGTTTGCCGATGCCTGGCAGAGTGATTTCACTACCGGATTCCAGTTGGTCAGCGACGATTTGGCCCAATTGGTCGAGAGCGTTGCGCGCGGTGGTTTTTGGCGCGTCGATAGCTTCTGCGATATCGGCGATCAATTGGTCTTTAGTCAGAGCCATGGTGGTGTTCCTTCCCTATCAAATTCATATGGTTTGCAGAGTGTGTACAGACGCGAAATGTAGATACCGAAATCGGCCTTTGGTTCGGCCGGACGCCCACAAACTGCGTGCTTCGCGCGCTTCAGTGCGCAAGACCGGGCAAAACTAGCACAGAGCCAAGCAAATATCCGCACCTACCTACCCATTTGGTCAGCTTTATCACGTCTGAAGCGTAAAAAAATCGTATAACGCGGTTTTGAGCAGTGTTTTCGGCCTTCCCGGGCCGATCCGTGGCTGGTCTGCGGTACACTTGCCGACTTTCGCACGGGCCCTGCCTCCACCCGTTCAGTTCCACTTCAAAGGCCGAGAATTCCATGCCGATCCGTCATGCCATCGTTCACCTGATCGACAAGAAACCCGACGGTACGCCCGCAGTCCTCCACGCTCGAGACTCCGAACTCGCCGAGTCCCAGGCCATCGAGAACATGCTGGCCGACCTCAACGAGAGCTACAACGCCAAACAGGGCAAAGCCTGGGGTTTGTTCCATCCGGAATCGGGTGCTCATCCGTTCAGCGGCTGGCTGAAGGAATACCTCGATGAGGGCAAGGACTTCACCGCGTTCAGCCGCGTTTCTGTCGAGCATCTGCAGAAGCTGATGGAAGAGTCCAACCTGTCGGTCGGCGGCCATGTGCTGTTCGCCCATTATCAACAGGGCATGACTGAGTACCTGGCCATCGCCCTGCTGCATCACAGCGAAGGCGTTGCGGTCAACGAAGCGCTGGACGTCACGCCTTCCCGGCATCTGGATCTGGGCCAGCTGCACCTGGCGGCGCGGATCAACATCTCGGAGTGGCAGAACAACAAGGCGTCCAAGCAATACATCTCGTTCATCAAAGGCAAGAACGGCAAGAAGGTCTCGGAATACTTCCGCGACTTCATCGGTTGCCAGGAAGGGGTCGACGGTCCCGGCGAGACGCGTACCCTGCTCAAGGCGTTCAGCGACTTCGTCGAGAGCGAGGACCTGCCCGAGGAGCAGACCCGTGAGAAAACCAAGGCGCTGGTCGATTACGCCAGCAGCCAGAGCAAAATGGGCGAGCCCATTGCCCTCGAAGAACTCTCCGGCCTGATCGACGAAGACCGCCCGCGTGCGTTTTACGAGCACATTCGCAACAAGGACTACGGCCTGTCGCCGGAAATTCCAGCCGATAAGCGCACGCTTAACCAATTCCGCCGCTTTACCGGCCGTGCCGAAGGGTTGTCGATCAGCTTCGAAGCGCACCTGCTGGGCGACAAGATCGAGTATGACGAAGAAAAAGGCACGCTGATCATCAAAGGCCTGCCGACGCAGCTCACCGACCAGTTGAAAAGGCGCTGACAGCATGCTCGTGCGTACGCTGAAGAAGTTCGTGCTGATCCTGCTGGTCGTCGTGGTGTACCAGAACTGGGGCAAGATCGAACACTTCGTCAATCCGTCCCAGGCGGTGTCATCACAAGCCCAGGCGCACGCCAGGGTGACGCTCTACGCCACCGACTGGTGCGGCTACTGCAAACAGACCCGGCGTTTCCTGGACAGCAAGGGCATCCCTTACACCGAATACGACATCGAGAAGTCGCCCGAAGGGCGTAAAGCCTACGAGGCACTCGGTGGACGGGGCATCCCTCTGATCGACGTGAACGGCACGCTGATCAGAGGATTCTCACCGGATGAAATCCTGGCGGCGTTGAAGTAAATCAGGGCATCGGCATCTGCGTTGCCCTGTTAGCCGACAAGGCGTGTTGTCAGCCACGCCTGATTTCAATCACCCGGAATGCTCAGCGCTTCTCCAGCCGAAAGCCGAAACGCGGGAAGTGCACATGCACGACGCCTGCACGCTCATCTTCGCGACGCAGGATGATCTCTTCGCGACCGCTGAATACCAACTCGCCATGCACCGCGTCTACCCCGTAATCCACCGCAGACACGCTGACCTGCTGCCCCACCTCGAATCCGTTCGGATCGGTGAAGACTTCATCGGGCAGCGGCGCTGGCGATGCGTTGCGCGCGATCTCGATGGCGTCGGCCGGGCTCAACTCACTGGCCGCGCCATGACCAAATCCCATCACGCGCTGATACCAGGCCAGCACCGCCGGATAGTCATCGACAAAGGGAGCGGTTACAGGTGTCTGCTTGAGGAACCACAGGGTATGAGCGACGGAAAAGTCAGCAATCGACGGAACGCCCAACAGGAAATCACCGTTGCGCTCCAACTGCGTCTCGAGGCGCCCCATCAACGTCGGCCATTGATGCTGCGCCAGTTCAAGAGGCACACGCGTTGCCGTACCACCGTCGAAAAGCGTCGCGCGATCGGCCACAAAGGCTTTCACGCCCTCAGGCGGTACTTTGGCGAAGCGCACCGCCAGCGACGCCGGCTGAAACACCAGACTGACCGAGTGCAGGAACAGCACGGTGTCCGCCCAGTTCGCCAGGCTCGCCGACGTGAATTCCTGGCCTTCGGGGAAAAACGCCGGCGATGACTTTTCAGCTTCGAGGCGGCGGGCGATGAGCGCGGTATCACAGTAGATATCGGCACCGACCTGCAGCACCGGGGTTTTACGATAGCCACCGGTCAGCGCAGTGACGTCAGGTTTGGGCATGATCGGGGGGACGGTTACCGAACGCCACGACAGCCCCTTGAAGCCGAGCATCAAGCGCGCTTTCTCGGAGAACAGGGACGTTGGGTAATGATGAAGAATCAGTTCTGACATGCTTCGGTCCATCCGCAGGGATAAACCAGCAGCTTAGCTGCCTGGGCGCGCGTGGCCTACCCGCTCAGGCTGATGGCGCCGCATCACCGCTGTGGATAAAGCTCGCCGCCAGCGCTTCTTTGGCCTGTTTGCGCAGTTTCTTGATCAGGCGTTCCTGGCGCAGCGCTTCGCCTTTGTCACGGCACGCTTCGACATACACCAGTGCCACGGCGGGGCTTGAAAAGAAAAAGCGTGCGCCCTTGCCGCTCTGATGTTTCTGGAATCGGCGATGAGGGTCGTCACTGATGCCGCAGTACAGAGACCCGTTGGCGGCGCGCACCAGGTAGACGAACCATGGCTTCGGTGTAGAAGACTCCGGTAGTGAATCGACGGCGGCGGCAGTGTCAGGCATTTGAGATTGAGCGGCAAAGACGAAGTGGGCCGATTCTAACAGAGCCTCAGCGCCCTGCCTGAAACGCCTTCAGGCCTTTTTGCGCTTGCGCACGGATGGCGTTCTGCACGAATGGCGTCCAGCCCAGCAAGGCCCCTTTGGCCCCGAGTGCCTGACGCGACCAGCGCCACAGATCGAAATGGTCGTGATGCTCACAGATTTTGCCGTCGCGAAAGACGAACCTCGCCTGGATGTCGTTGATCACCGTACGACCGGTCTGGCTGAACAGGTAGGTCGCGACCCAGTGCGCGCCGCCGGAGCGTTCGTCAGCTCGGACCTGATCGAAACGGACAGAAAAATCCCTCGCCCTTGACGTCAGCATGCGCCACATATCACCGGCCTCGCGACCGCGTAGCTCGCCGAAGACGGGGTCGCTGAACAACACATCCTCCGTGTAGCAGGACGCCATGGCTTCGGCATCCAGGCGATTGAAGGCATCGTAGAACCGGTAGATCAGGTCGGTGTTGGATTGACTCTGATTGAGGTCGCTCATGCGTGGGGCATCCATGGGAAGAGATGACTGCACGATAAGCGCCAATCGACTCTTTTGCCATGGACATTCGTGGCCCGAATAGCGGCTTCAGACTTTCTCGCTGGTGACGTCCACGTACAGCGCGCGCCCGGCGCCCATGCCCGCCAGGATCGCGGCCACGCCGATGATGCCGAAAATCCAGCCCACGGCGCTCCAGTTGCCGGTCCAGTCATGCACCACGCCAACGGCGAACGGGCCCAGCGACGCCAGCGTATAACCCACGCCTTGCGCCATGCTCGACAGGTTGGCAGCGACATGAGAATCACGCGAGCGCAGCACGATCAGGGTCAGTGCCAGACTGAACGTGCCGCCCTGCCCCAGCCCAAGAACCACGCCCCAGACCCACAACTGATTCAGCGGCGCATAGAGGCAGCCGTAGAGGCCAGCCAAGGTCAGCAGCATCACCAGCAGAATCGCCAGTCGCTGATCCTTGCCCCGCGTCGCCAACCATGGCGCGGTCAGCGAGCTGAGCAATTGAACCATGATCGAGCCCGATAACAGCAGCCCGGCTTCGGTCGGGGTCAGCCCTCGACCGATGAGAATCGACGGCAACCAGCCAAACACGATGTACGCCAGCGACGATTGCAGGCCCATGTACAGCGTCACCTGACGAGCCAGGCGATCACGGAACAAGCCACGTACGCGATAGGCCGCTTGATGCTGGCCGTGGCGCTGGCGCGTCTGCGGCCACCAGAAGAGTGCTGCGAGAACGGCCGGTACGATCCAGAACCCCAGGCCGACGTTCCAGCTGCCTCCAAAATAATGGCTGAGCGGCACGGTAGAGCCGGCGGCCACTGCGGCGCCCAGGCACAACGCCATGGTGTAGACACCGGTCATGGTCCCTGCCTGTTTGGCGAAATCGCGTTTGACGATCCCTGGCAACAGCACGCCGATAATGCCGATGCTCGCGCCAGACAGAATGCTGCCGGCGAACAGCCCCACTTCACCGAAAGAACTGCGCAGCAGAATTCCGCACGTCAGGGTCAGCAGGATGCCCAGGACGACGCGCTCACTGCCAAAACGCCGCGCCAGAACCGGCGCCAGCGGCGCGAACAACCCCAGGCACAGCACGGGCAACGTCGTGAGCAAACCGGCCTTTGCCGCCGACAGCCCCAAGCTTTTTGAGACCTCGCTTAACAAGGGCGCCATGCTCGATAACGCCGGACGCAGGTTCAGCGCAACCAACACTAGCCCCAACAGCAGAAACCATGGACGCTTCAATACGGGGTGATGCTGCTGAACCTGTTCGTCATCAGCTTCGGCATCGATCAGCAGCTCGTCGATTTCATGATGTTTTCGGGAACGGGATAGCGTGTCGCTCGCCAAAGGCGCCTTGGTCGTCATGGGATTCTCGTGGGGGCAGGATGTGTAACAGCGCATTGCGCAAAGACGTAATCCTGTTGGAGTTCGGCAAAGAACACAAGTTTTGCGGGGATTGGGTACAGTTTGCTCGGCCCGATTTCAGGCAATGAATCTGCGTCGAGCATTAGAACTGCGGGGCGGGCCTGCTTGAGAATGCGGTGGGTCAGCGGCATCCATGATAAATGACACACCGCGTTCGCCACCGTCGTAACCTCCGGCAGCTCCCACAGGATCTGTGCCGGATGCCTCCACAAGTTGCCGGGCAGGACCGATGGCACCACGCGGTCTCTGTAGGAGCAATCCGAGGTTACGAGGGTCGCGAAGAGGCCGGTACAGTCATGAACTGGCCTAATGATCTCGGACACTTCTTAAGGGCGATATGATTCGCCTATTCAGGAGGTTCCATGCAAGAACGAAAGACCTATACCCGCGAGTTCAAGCAACGTGCTGCAAGCATGGTTCTTGACGATAACTGTTCGGTTCCCGATGTCTGCGCATCAATGGACGTCGGTCCTACGGCTCTGCGCCGCTGGGTTGATCAGGTTCGTAAAGAACGCCAAAAAGGACAGCCCGTTGCAGGCACCAAGGCGATCAGCGATGAGCAGCGAGAACTCCAGCAGTTACGCGCCAAGATCAAACGCCTTGAGACCGAGGCCGAAATCCTAAAAAAGGCTACCGCTCTCTTAATGTCGGATCCCGATCGTTTTTCCTGATCGAGGAGCTGAGAGAGTCAGGCTCGTATCCGACCTGCCAGCTTTGTGACGCGCTGGGCGTTTCTCGCAGCGCGTTCTATGACTGGCTTCATCGTCGTTCAGCGCCGGATGCCAAGCGTGACGTGCTCCGGGCAAAGGTCGTGCAATTGCATGCTGAAAGCAGAGAAAGTGCGGGGGCGAGAATGATTTCTCAGTGTTTGAAGGCCCAGCAGCTCAGGGTTGGAAGGTATCTGGCTGGAAAACTCATGGCAGAGGCAAACCTGACCAGCAGGCAGCGCCGTCGCCACCCGTATCGCTCCAGAGGGGTTGAGGCATTTGTGGCCAAGAATCTGCTTGAACGTAATTTTCAGCCAGCAGCCATCAATCAGGTCTGGTGCGGCGACGTTACCAGTCTGATGGTCGGGAAACGTTGGTACCACTTGGCCGTGGTCATCGACCTGTTCGCCCGACGAGTCGTTGGGTGGGCATTTTCTCTGATCAATGACGCCAACCTGGTCACCAAAGCGCTCAGGATGGCGGTAGAAGTACGAGGCAGGCATGCAGGTCTGATGTTTCATTCGGATCAAGGCTGCCAGTACCAGCCAACGCTTCCAGGCTGGACTGCTTGAGCATGGCATCACCCAAAGCATGAGCCGCAGAGGCCAGTGCTGGGACAATGCGCCGACGGAGCGATTCTTTGGCACGCTCAAATCAGAATGGGTACCCGCCAAGGGCTATACAGAGATCGAAGAAGCCAGACGGGACATGACCAGCTTCTTCATGCGATACAACCGAACCAGGCTCCACAGCTACAACAACTACCTGTCGCCAATAACCATGGAGCAGCAGGCAGCTTGATTACCGTAACCGGTGTCCGGGATTACTTGACCAGAACATCAACGCACCTCTGCCGGCCGAAAACCGCATTCGCCACCGTCGTAACCTCCGGCAGCTCCCACAAGGTCTGCGCCGGATGCGACCACAGAGCTTGTGCCGGATGCTTCCACAGGTTCTGTGCCGGGCAGCCACAACAGGCTGGGTGTCGATGGCGAATACGCGGTCTCTGTGGGAGCAATCCGAGGTTACGAGGGTCGCGAAGAGGCCCTTACAGTCAACAAACCTCTGGCGGCCGAAAAACCGCGTTCGCCACCGTCGTAACCTCCAGCAGCTCCTACAAGGTCTGTGCCGGATGCGCCCACAGGTTCTGTGCCGGGCAGCCCCAACAGGCTGGGTGTCGATGGCGAACACGCGGTCTCTGTAGGAGCAATCCGAGGTTACGAGGGTCGCGAAGAGGCCGGTACAGTCAACGCACCTCTGCCGGCCGAAAACCGCATTCGCCACCGTCGTAACCTCCGGCAGCTCCCACAAGGTCTGCGCCGGATGCGACCACAGAGCTTGTGCCGGATGCTTCCACAGGTTCTGTGCCGGGCGGCCCCAACAGGCTAAGTGTCGATGGCGAACACGCGGTCTCTGTGGGCGCAATCCGAGGTTACGAGGGTCGCGAAGAGGCCGGGGTAGTCAACACACCTCTGCCGGCCGAAAAACCGCGTTCGCCACCGTCGTAACCTCCGGCAGCTCCCACAGGGCTTGTGCCGGATGCCTCCACAGGTTCTGTGCCGGGCAGCCACAACAGGCTGGGTGTCGATGGCGAATACGCGGTCTCTGTGGGAGCAATCCGAGGTTACGAGGGTCGCGAAGAGGCCCTTACAGTCAACAAACCTCTGGCGGCCGAAAAACCGCGTTCGCCACCGTCGTAACCTCCAGCAGCTCCTACAAGGTCTGTGCCGGATGCGCCCACAGGTTCTGTGCCGGGCAGCCCCAACAGGCTGGGTGTCGATGGCGAACACGCGGTCTCTGTAGGAGCAATCCGAGGTTACGAGGGTCGCGAAGAGGCCGGTACAGTCAACGCACCTCTGCCGGCCGAAAACCGCATTCGCCACCGTCGTAACCTCCGGCAGCTCCCACAAGGTCTGCGCCGGATGCGACCACAGAGCTTGTGCCGGATGCTTCCACAGGTTCTGTGCCGGGCGGCCCCAACAGGCTAAGTGTCGATGGCGAACACGCGGTCTCTGTGGGCGCAATCCGAGGTTACGAGGGTCGCGAAGAGGCCGGGGCAGTCAACACACCTCTGCCGGCCGAAAAACCGCGTTCGCCACCGTCGTAACCTCCGGCAGCTCCCACAGGGCTTGTGCCGGATGCCTCCACAGGTTCTGTGCCGGGCGGCCCCAACAGGCTGGGTGTCGATGGCGAACACGCGGTCTCTGTGGGAGCAATCCGAGGTTACGAGGGTCGCGAAGAGGCCGGTAAAGTCAACACACCTCTGCCGGCTGAAAGACCGCATTCGCCACCGTCATAACCTCCAGCAGCTCCTACAAGGTCTGTGCCGGATGCGCCCACAGGGTTGTGCCGGGCGGCCCCAACAGGCTAAGTGTCGATGGCGAACACCCGGTCTCTGTAGGAGCAATCTGAGGTTACGAGGGTCGCGAAGAGGCCGGGGCAGTCAACACACCTCTGCCGGCCGAAAAACCGCGTTCGCCACCGTCGTAACCTCCGGCAGCTCCCACAGAGAACGCCTTCGATGCACAAACCTGTGTCCGAATCCGGATCCGTGTCGAGCGGCAACCTGCAGGCGCTCACTCCGAAACAAAAAACCCGGACACAAGGTCCGGGTTCTGAGGGTGTTACTGCTGTCGACTCAGTGCAGGATCTGGCTGAGGAACAGTTTGGTGCGGTCGCTTTGCGGGTTGTCAAAGAAGTCGTTCGGGGCGGCTTGTTCGACGATTTCGCCTTTGTCCATGAAGATCACGCGGTTGGCCACGGTGCGGGCGAAGCCCATTTCGTGGGTCACGCAGAGCATGGTCATGCCTTCTTCAGCCAGACCGACCATGGTGTCCAGAACCTCTTTCACCATTTCCGGGTCGAGGGCCGAGGTTGGCTCGTCGAACAGCATGATTTTCGGCTTCATGCACAGGGCGCGGGCGATGGCTACACGCTGTTGCTGACCACCGGACAGCTGACCCGGGTACTTGTGCGCCTGCTCCGGAATGCGTACGCGTTCCAGGTAGTGCATGGCGATTTCTTCCGCCTTTTTCTTCGGCATCTTGCGCACCCACATCGGCGCCAGCGTGCAGTTCTGCAGGATGGTCAGGTGCGGGAACAGGTTGAAATGCTGGAACACCATGCCGACTTCCCGGCGAATGGTTTCGATCTGCTTCAGGTCAGACGTCAGTTCGGTGCCATCAACAATGATGCGACCTTGCTGGTGTTCTTCCAGACGGTTCAGGCAGCGAATGGTGGTCGATTTGCCCGAGCCCGACGGGCCGCACAATACGATACGTTCGCCCTGACGCACATTCAGGTTGATGTCTTTCAATACATGGAACTGGCCGTACCATTTGTGTACGCCTTCCATCCGGATCATGCCTTCGGCGCCCAGAGGCTTGCTGATAGCTTCACTCATCACATAACTCCTAACGCTTGTGGCCTGTGTCCAACTTACGCTCCAAATGCATGGAGTAGCGGGACATACCGAAACAGAAGATCCAGAACACCAGGGCCGCGAATACGTAGCCCTCGGTCGCCATGCCGAGCCAGTTCGGGTCGGCGGCAGCTTGCTTGACGCTGTTGAGCAGGTCGAACAGGCCGATGATGATGACAAGGCTGGTGTCCTTGAACAGCGCAATAACCGTGTTCACCAGACCCGGAATCACCAGCTTCAGAGCTTGCGGCAGAATCACCAGGCCCATCCGGCGCCAGTAACCCAGGCCCATGGCCGCAGCCGCTTCGTACTGCCCTTTGGGAATCGCCTGCATGCCACCACGCACCACTTCAGCCACATAGGCCGACTGGAACATGATCACGCCGATCAGGGCGCGCAGCAGTTTGTCGAAGTTCATGCCTTCCGGCAGGAACAGCGGCAGCATTACCGAGGACATGAACAGCACGGTGATCAACGGAACGCCACGCCAGAACTCGATGAACGTCACGCACAGCACGCGGATGGCCGGCATGTCCGAGCGACGACCCAACGCCAGCACCACGCCCAATGGCAAAGCACCGGCGATACCCACAGTGGCGATGACCAGTGTCAGCATCAGGCCGCCCCATTGGCTGGTCGCTACGTTAACCATGCCGAAGATGCCGCCATGCAGCAGGAAGTAGGCAACGATCGGATAAATGACCAGGAACGACAGACCGTAGATGGCCTTGCGCGGCATCATCTTGATGAACAGCGGTGCAGCACCGATGATCGCCAGCCAGACGGTCAGGTCGACCCTCCAGCGCAGTGCCTGCGGGTAATACCCGTACATGAACTGGCCGAAACGCTGCTCGATGAACACCCAGCAGGCGCCAGCCTTGGTGCAGTCGGCGCGTGTGGTGCCGACCCAGTTGGCGTCGAAAATTGACCAGCTCAGCAGGGGCGGAACGATCAGCCAGATCAGGTAGATCGCGAACAGGGTCAACAGGGAGTTGATCCAGCTCGAGAACAGGTTCTGGCGCATCCATGCCACCGGGCCGAAGACTTTGCTCGGCGGCGGCATGTCAGGTTTGAAAGTATGGGATGTCATGCGCGTTTCCTCACCGCTCGATCAGCGCAATGCGCTTGTTGTACCAGTTCATCAGCAGGGAAATGCTGATACTGATCGCCAGGTACACGCTCATGGTGATGGCAATGACTTCGATGGCCTGGCCGGTCTGGTTGAGAACGGTGCCGGCGAACAGCGAAACCATTTCCGGGTAACCGATACCCGCTGCCAGCGAGGAGTTTTTCGCCAGGTTCAGGTATTGGCTGGTCAATGGCGGAATGATCACCCGCAGTGCTTGCGGGATGATGACCTTGCGCAGCGTAGGACCTGGGCGCAGGCCCAACGAACGTGCGGCTTCGGTCTGGCCGTGGCTGACCGACTTGATGCCCGAGCGCACGATTTCAGCAATAAATGCCGCCGTGTAAACCGTCAGGGCCAAGGTCAGCGCCAGCAACTCCGGGATCAATACCCAGCCGCCTACGAAGTTGAAGCCTTTGAGTTCAGGGACTTCCCAATGCACAGGCGCACCGAAGATCAGCGTACACAACGCAGGGATGACGATGAACAGGGCCAGGCCCGCCCAGAATTTGTGAAACGGAACGCCTGTCGCGTCGAACCGCTTATTGGCCCATTTGGCCATAAAGACGATAGCGACGATTGCCAGAATCACACTGATCACGAACGGCCATGCAGCGTCGGTGGCGATCGCTCCAGGCATGTTCAAGCCACGACTGCTGACGAAGAACGAGCCGAAGAAGCCGTGAGCGGCGCGAGGTCCCGGCAGCGTCAGGAACACCGCGAAATACCAGAAGAGGATCTGCAGCAGCGGCGGAATGTTGCGGAAGACTTCGACGTAGATCGTCGCCAGTTTGTTGATGATCCAGTTGTTGGACAGCCGCGCCACACCGACGATGAAGCCGAGCAAGGTCGCGAGAATCACGCCAATGAATGTGACCAGCAGCGTGTTGAGCAAACCGATAAGGAAAACCCTCGCGTAACTATCCGATTCCGTGAACGGAATCAGGTGTTGCGCGATGCCGAAACCGGCGCTGTTTTCGAGGAAACCGAAACCTGAGTTGATACCCCGGTGTTGCAGGTTGGTTTGGGTGTTATCGAACAGATACCAACCCATCGCGACTACTGCGATAACCGTGATTATCTGAAATAGCCACGCACGCACTTTGGGATCGCTGAGGGATAGCCTCTGCTTTGGTGCGCTGATTTGATTTTGCATGAAGTGCCCCAGAAAAAATGGAACGAAGTACCCGGCTGCGCCTTACGCAGCCGGGTACAGGTCAATCAACGCACAGGTGGTGCGTATTGAATGCCGCCAGCGTTCCACAGAGCGTTCTGACCACGGTCAATAGCCAGAGGCGTGCTTTTGCCCAGGTTTTTCTCGAAGATCTCGCCGTAGTTACCTACTTGCTTGACGATCTGAACGACCCAGTCTTTCTTCAGTTTCAGCTGCGGACCGTAGTCGCCGTCAGCACCCAGCAGACGTGCAACGTCAGGGTTTTTGGTGGATTTGGCTTCGGCTTCGACGTTCTTGGAAGTGATGCCTGCTTCTTCAGTGTTCAACAAGGCGAAGCCTACCCAGCGAACCAGGGTGGTCCACTCTTCGTCACCGCGAGCGACGACTGGGCCCAGTGGTTCTTTGGAAATGGTTTCAGGCAGAACGACGTAGTCGGTCGGTTTAGCCAGCTTCGAACGCTGTGCGTACAGCTGCGACTTGTCGGAAGTCAGCACGTCGCAACGGCCGGATTCCAGCGACTTGGCGCTTTCGTCGGAGGTGTCGAAGGTGATCGGGGTGTATTTCAGGTTGTTGGCGCGGAAGTAGTCGGAGACGTTCAGCTCGGTGGTGGTACCGGCTTGAATACAGATGGTCGCACCGTCCAGTTCCTTGGCACTCTTCACGCCCAGCTTGCTGTTGGCCAGGAAGCCAACGCCGTCGTAGTACGTCACGAAACCCGGGAACATCAGGCCCATGCTCGCGTCGCGAGAACTGGTCCAGGTGGTGTTACGCGACAGGATGTCGATTTCGCCCGATTGCAGCGCGGTGAAACGCTCCTTGGCGTTCAGCTGGCTGAACTTGACCTTGGTGGCATCACCGAAAACAGCGGCAGCAACAGCGCGGCAGAAGTCGGCGTCGATCCCCTTGATAGTACCGCTTGCGTCTGGGACCGAGAAACCTGGCAGACCGTCACTCACACCGCACTGGATGAAGCCTTTTTTCTGAATCGCATCCAGCTTAGCGCCCGCTTGAGCGAAACCAGTGATGCCCAGTGCTGCTGCGGCGGCCACTACAGCCAGGGTGGATTTCAACATCTTCATTCAAACCTCCAGTTTGCTCTTTGTTGTGTAGGAGCTTTAGCCCCGCCGCACCCTTGTGAGGCATTAATGACCCGTGCTGGCTTGTTTTTGGGTCATGCGACGTAAGACCCGAACCCGAAACCGGTATCTTGCGTTTCGTCCACCGCATTTGCGGGTTCGATTGGTCAAGCGGACTGAAGCCCCATGATGTCCTTGAACCCCGAGGTTCAAAGCGAATCGTGCCTGGAATCCCGATCGATGGACTCCGTGCTGCCCCGACGTAACAATAGACCGAATGATTAATGGCCCATTAGTGTTACCGCCTGAGGTGAGCGCCTTCACTCCGGGGGATGTGTAGCAAAGCCCGTACCACCATGCTGGCAAAGTCGAATTAGCGACAGGTCAAGATCAAAACTTGTAACCTTGCGACATCTTCTTTCATATCTGAATACGGCCACGCACCGCGTTAAAGCGCCGCGCCAGAGCCATCGCACACAAATGGAGCACACATGAGCGAACCCCTGATCATCGAGCCGGAAAAAACCGCCGATGCCTGCGTCATCTGGCTACATGGCCTGGGTGCCGACCGTTACGACTTCATGCCCGTTGCAGAGGCGCTGCAGCAGACCTTGCTGACCACCCGTTTCGTCTTGCCGCAAGCCCCGACCCGCGCAGTCACGGTGAACGGCGGTTATGAAATGCCGAGCTGGTATGACATCAAGGCCATGAGCCCGGCGCGCGCGATCGATCGCGATCAGCTGGAGGGCTCGGCGCAGCGCGTCCTGACCCTGATCGAAGCCCAGCGAGACAGCGGAATCGACCCTGCACGCATCTTCCTCGCCGGATTCTCTCAAGGCGGCGCCGTCGTGCTGCACACCGCGTTCTTGCGCTGGGAAGGCCCGCTGGGCGGGGTTCTGGCGCTCTCCACCTATGCGCCAACGTTCAGCGATGAAATGGTCCTGTCGGCCAGCCAGCAGCGCATTCCGGTGTATTGCTTGCATGGCATCTACGATGAAGTCGTTCAAAACGCCATGGGCCGAACCGCCTATGAGCAATTGAAAGCCAAAGACGTCACCGCGACATGGCAGGAATACCCAATGGGCCATGAAGTGTTACCGCAGGAAATTTCCGACATAGGCGTCTGGCTCGGGGATCGGCTGCGTTAAAACGCCAATTGTTCCTTTCATTTGTCTTGCGGATTTGGTATGGCACTACGCCGCGCCGGGTTCTTGCTTTACACTGCCCGGCGTATATTCCTTAATCAATCGACGAGATGACCGTGCTCAAAGCACTTAAAAAAATGTTCGGTAAAAGCGAGGCTGAGCAGCTCGCACCCGCTGCTCCCCTCCCCGTTTCCAAAAGCCCGACCGAAGGCTCGTACCGGGAAACAGCCTCGCCCGTCGCGCCCACCGCGCAAACAGAGGCTTCGAGTCAACCTGCCGCTCCACGTCCCAAGGCTGAACGCCCGCGTCGTGAGCGCGCGCCCAAACCTGTCGTCGCACCGTGGAAAGTCGAAGACTTCGTGGTCGAACCGCAGGAAGGCAAAACCCGCTTTCATGATTTCCCGCTAGCCCCCGAGCTCATGCACGCCATTCAGGATCTGGGATTCCCCTACTGCACGCCGATTCAGGCCGGTGTCCTGGGCTACACGCTCAAGGGCAAGGATGCGATCGGTCGCGCGCAGACCGGCACGGGCAAGACGGCCGCATTCCTGATCTCGATCATCACGCAACTGACCCAGACCCCGCCGCCGAAAGAACGCTACATGGGTGAACCCCGTGCGCTGATCATCGCGCCGACCCGCGAGCTCGTGGTGCAGATTGCCAAGGACGCTGAGGCACTGACCAAGTACACCAATCTCAACGTCATGACGTTCGTTGGCGGCATGGACTTCGACAAACAGCTCAAGCAACTCGAAGCGCGTCACTGCGACATCCTCGTGGCGACCCCGGGCCGCTTGCTGGACTTCAACCAGCGCGGTGAAGTGCATCTGGACATGGTCGAAGTGATGGTGCTGGACGAAGCCGACCGCATGCTCGACATGGGCTTCATCCCTCAGGTGCGCTCGATCATCCGCCAGACCCCGCACAAAGGTGAGCGCCAGACGCTGCTGTTCTCGGCGACGTTCACCGAAGACGTCATGAACCTGGCCAAGCAATGGACCACTGACCCGGCGATCGTCGAAATCGAATCGCTGAACGTCGCCAGCGACACCGTCGAACAACACATCTATGCCGTCGCTGCAGCGGACAAATACAAGCTGCTGTTCAACCTGATCAACGACAACGGTTGGGAACGCGTGATGGTCTTCGCCAACCGCAAGGACGAAGTGCGTCGCATCGAAGAACGTCTGGTGCGGGACGGCGTCAACGCCGCGCAGCTGTCGGGCGACGTCCCGCAACACAAGCGGATCAAGACGCTGGAAGGGTTCCGTGAAGGCAAGATTCGCGTCCTGGTGGCCACCGACGTGGCAGGTCGCGGGATTCACATCGACGGCATCAGCCACGTGATCAACTTCACGCTGCCGGAAGTGCCGGACGACTATGTACACCGCATCGGCCGGACCGGCCGCGCGGGCGCCGACGGCGTCTCTATCAGCTTCGCCGGTGAAGACGATTCGTACCAGTTGCCGTCAATCGAAGAGAAGCTGGGCCGCAAGATCAGTTGCGAGATGCCGCCGACCGAGTTGCTGCGGGCGGTGGTGCGCAAACCTCGGGCACAGCCTGCGGCGGAATCCGAATAAGGCCTCTGCCCTTGTAGGAGCGCGCTTGCCCGCGATGAGATCGTGCCAGCGATATTTATTTGGCTGACACACCGCAATCGCGGGCAAGCGCGCTCCTACAAATACGAGCTAAAGCTCGGCTTTTTTCCAGCGCTGCGCGGCGGCATGATCACTGTCGCGGCCTTCTACCCAGCGCGGGCCTTCTGAGGTGTTCTCTTTCTTCCAGAACGGCGCGCGGGTTTTCAGATAATCCATGACGAAATCGCAGGCCTCGAACGCGGCCTGCCGATGAGCACTGGCGACCCCGACAAAGACAATCGGCTCACCCGGCTCAAGCGCGCCGATGCGATGCAGCACCTCGATCTTGAGCAACGGCCAGCGCTGCTGCGCTTGCTCGACTATCTTGCCCAGCGCCTTTTCGGTCATGCCCGGATAGTGTTCGAGCAACATCCCGGCCACTTCTCGCCCGTCGTTGAAATCCCGCACGTAACCGACAAAGCTCACCACCGCGCCAACACCGACGTTGGCATCGTGCATCGCGTTGACTTCTGCGCCCGGATCGAACGCGGTTGCCTGCACTCGAACGGCCATGATCAGCCTCCGGTCACGGTGGGAAAGAACGCCACTTCGTCGCCCGCTTCGACGGGTTCATTCAGCGAGCACAGTTCCTGATTGCGGGCGCACATGATGTTCTGCTCCGCCAGCACGTCCCAAACGCCTCCGCGAGCGAGTAGATGCTCACGAATCGCGCCGACCGTCGCGAAGCCGCCCTCCAGATTCTCGCTTTCGGTTCCCAGCGTCTCGCGGAACCGGGCGAAGAACTGAACCTGAACGTGAATAGTCATTGCGCCTCCACCTTTTCATCGGCCACGAAGTGCCCGCTTTTGCCGCCGAGCTTTTCCAGCAGGCGAACATGCTCGATAACCATGCCGCGATCAACGGCCTTGCACATGTCATAGATCGTCAGCGCCGCAACACTGGCAGCGGTCAGCGCTTCCATTTCCACACCGGTCTGCCCGGACAGTTTGCAGCGGGCGACGATGTGGACGGTGTCGTCGCCTTCGGCACTGAGCTCGACCTTGACGCTGGTCAGCATCAACGGATGGCACAAAGGAATCAGGTCGCTGGTTTTCTTCGCTGCCTGAATCCCGGCGATGCGCGCCACGGCGAACACATCCCCTTTCGGATGACCACCGGCGACAATCATTTGCAGGGTTTCAGGCAGCATGCGCACGCGGGCTTCGGCCACGGCTTCACGGGACGTCACCGCTTTTTCAGTGACGTCGACCATATTGGCGCGACCTTGGGAATCGAGATGAGTAAGCACGGGATGACTCCTGGACAGGAGCGAGGATTGTAAACCCTGAGACGCGGAAACTGTAGGAGCGTGGCTTGTCCCGCGATTGCGGTGGGTCAGCCAACGATGATGCAGATGATCCAACGCAATCGCGGGACAAGCCACGCGCCTACAAGGAATCTCCATCCAGGTGCTCGTAATGGGGGTGGTCCGCGAAATAAAGGGGCGCCGAAACGTCGGCGCCCACTGATTCAAGCAGCAGTTTAAAGATGACTCTCCGCGTACTCAGCCAGGATCGAGCGTGGAACCCCTTGCAGGGTGATGTGCACGCCGTTGGGGAAATCCTTGAAGCGCTCCGTCAGGTAAGTCAGGCCGGAACTGGTGGCCGACAGGTATGGGGTGTCGATCTGCGCCAGGTTACCCAGGCAGACCACCTTGGAACCGGCACCGGCACGGGTGATGATGGTTTTCATCTGGTGCGGGGTGAGGTTCTGGCATTCGTCGATCAGGATCAGGCTTTGCTGGAAACTGCGGCCTCGAATGTAGTTAAGGGATTTGAACTGCAACGGCACTTTGCTCAGGATGTAGTCGACACTGCCATGGGTGTTTTCATCGTCCATGTGCAGCGCTTCCAGGTTGTCGGTGATCGCACCGAGCCAAGGCTCCATCTTCTCGGCTTCGGTGCCCGGCAGGAACCCGATCTCCTGGTCCAGACCCTGCACGCTACGAGTTGCGATGATGCGGCGATAACGTTTGCTGACCATGGTCTGCTCAATGGCAGCGGCCAGCGCCAGAATGGTCTTGCCCGAGCCTGCAGCGCCCGACAGGTTGACCAGATGAATATCCGGATCCAGCAACGCGAACAGCGCCAGGCCCTGGTAGATGTCACGCGGTTTCAGGCCCCAGGCTTCCTGGTGCAACAGCGGCTCCTGGTGCATGTCCAGCAACAGCAACTCATCCGGTTTGACGCCTTTGATCCAGCCGACGAAGCCCTGCTCGTCGATGATGAACTCGTTGATGTGAACGGCCGGGATCTGCTCGGCCATCTGCACTTTGTGCCAGGTGCGGCCATGGTCCTGGCGCGTGTCGACCTTGCTGACGCGGTCCCAGAAGGAACCGGTCATGGTGTGATAACCGCGCGACAGCATCGACACGTCATCGACCAACTGGTCGGTGCTGTAGTCTTCAGCCGCAATACCGCAGGCGCGCGCCTTCAGGCGCATGTTGATGTCTTTGGTGACCAGCACGATGCGCATGTCCTTTTTGCGCGCATGCAGATCGATCAGTTGATTGATGATGATGTTGTCGTTCAGATGCTCGGGCAGAAGGCTGTTGGGCTCTTCGCGCTTGCTCATCAGGATGGACAGATAACCCTTGAAAACGCCTGTACCGCGATCAATCGGTACGCCTCGTTCGACCTCCTCCGGGGTCGCTTCGCCAAGTGTCTTGTCGATCAACCGAATGGCCTGGCGGCATTCCGCAGCGACCGAGTGTTTGCCCGCCTTGAGCTTGTCCAGTTCTTCGAGGACCGTCATGGGGAGTGCGACGTGGTGTTCTTCGAAATTCAGCAGCGCGTTTGGATCATGAATCAATACATTGGTATCGAGCACATAGAGGATTGGCTGGTTAGAGGAAGGGGTGCGTCCGTGGTCATCCATACTCGCTCACCTTTGTAGTAGCCAGGTAACGCGACACACAGTCGATGTCGCGCTACGAAAAGGCCGCCGGGCTCTCTCCTTCAGGCAGGAGAGAAATGCGCAAAGTGGGGTCTGGGGGGACGCCACCTGTGTTGCAGGGTTCGGCGGTCTGTTGTCGTAATACCGCAAAACCGATGACATAAAAAAGCGTTTTGAGAGGAATTTGAAGTTTATTTCACAGCGTGACGAATAGCCCTTGGCGGATGGTTCGCACGCGTTTACAGTCGGAAGTCCGGTCGGGGGGAAATCCTCGAAAAAATCCGACCGATCCTACCTGCTTGTCTCCCTACTCCCCTTGTTTTCCGGGCTCTTCAGCCTGATTAGCCGACGGCTGAGTGGCATCTGGCGTTTGATCCTCTGGTTGTTCGTCCGCAGGCTCGTCAGCGTCTTGATCGTCGGGCTCCGCCTGATCGGTTTCGTCCGACAGTTGCTGCGGATAAATATGACAGTCTTCCCACACCACACCGCTCTGCGCAGTATTGGCCATCAGCCATGGCACGGCCTGTTGAGGTTTGTCCGTGCTGTCGTGAAACACGATGTTTCCGTGGCGCCACAAGAGCATCAACGTCAGCACACGGTGCGCGGCCTGTTCGGCGCTGATGCGGCCGGTCGCGTCCTGGGAATCAATGTTCCACAGCGACACGCGCAACTGCTGATCGCGGAAAAACTGCCCGCTGTCAGCCCGTCGATGGCCGTACGGCGGCCGGAACAGCGGCACGAAATTGTCTGGCAGGGCCTGTTGCACCAACGCGGCGCTGCGCTCGACTGAATCCTGCCAGTCATTCCAGTGGGCGTGCGAACGGTACTCCCAGCCTTGGATCCCCACACACTGCTGGCGATACACCGTCTGCAGCGCTTGAGGAGAACTGGCGTCCAGCCGGGTTTGCAGGTTTTTACCGAGCACGAAGAAGGTGGCGTTGATCTTCTGCTGACGCATGAAATCCGCCAGCCAGTCGGTGGCGCCGTCTGCAACTGTAGGACCGCTCTCGAAATTGAGAAGGAACGTGCGGTCGGGCATTTCTTCGCCGCTTAACTCGTCCGAGTTGTAGCGCTCGACTTCGCTGCTGGTCTGCGGAAACAGCGCCGCCATGCGCAGCAGTTCGTTCAGGTAACGCTGATTGAAGGCATCGGCTGGCGCGGCCCAGCGGGCATAAAACGAATCGTCCGCAACTTTGTACTCAGCCGCCCGCTGACGCAGCATCGGCACGTCGTCGACCAGCACGCAGAACGAGGCATCGGCTTCGCAGGACTTCTCGGCGGCTTTCCAGTTGTCGAACAGTCGTGTCCACAGGCGATTGCGTATCAGGTTGACCGTGGCCACGTTGATCTGCCGCAACCCGAGACGCTCGGCCAGTTGGACATCGCTGATGTTTTCACTCTCAAGCAGTTGATGAGCAAAACTCAGGATCTCGGCCCGCGAGGCCACATCGAACAGCTGCGGGGTCTCCAGGACCTCCGGCCAGACACTGCGATCCATCGTCGCAATCTCTCCAGTCGCCGCCTGCGCGTTGAACGCGAGCAGACAGGCACCGATCAATAACGGCATGCGCAAAACGACGTGCTCCCAATCCTTGAACAAAGAGGCCGAAACCGGCGAGGCACTATAGCGGATTTGGGTTGGCCCAGAATCAGCGTTCAGCGACCTCTGCGCATCCCTGTGGGAGCGAATTCATTCGCGATTCGCCAGCAAGAACGACGCATTTCCATCGCCCGGAATATTTTCGCGAATGAATTAGCTCCCACAGGAGCCTCATACACGTCTGCCTCGCACAAGGCGCCCTACCTATCATCACCATAGCTGGAGTCATCCGGGCACAACCCCTAGAATCGCGGCCACGATTAAAGGAGACGACCGCATGCTGATGGTGATATCCCCAGCGAAGACCCTCGATTTCGAGACACCGCCCACCACCGAGCGCTTTACCCAGCCTCAATACCTGGACCACTCCCAGGAACTCATCACCCAACTGCGCGAGCTCACCCCGTCGCAGATCAGCGAGTTGATGCACCTGTCGGACAACCTGGCCGGCCTCAACGCTGCACGCTTCGGCAGTTGGACGCCCGCCTTTACGCCGAGCAACGCCAAACAGGCGCTGCTGGCCTTCAAAGGTGACGTGTACACCGGCCTCGCTGCCGACACCCTCAGCGAAACCGAACTCGACTACGCCCAGCAACACCTGCGCATGCTCTCCGGCCTTTACGGCCTGCTGCGCCCGCTCGACCTGATGCAACCGTATCGCCTGGAAATGGGCACCAAACTCGCCAACGCGCGCGGCAAAGACCTGTACGCGTTCTGGGGCAACCGCATCAGCGAATGGCTCAACGAGGCCCTCGCCGAACAAGGCGATGACGTGCTGCTCAACCTGGCCTCAAACGAGTACTTCTCTGCCGTCAAACGCACTGCGCTCAACGCCCGCGTCATCGACACCGAATTTCGCGACCAGAAGAACGGCCAGTACAAGATCATCAGCTTCTACGCCAAAAAAGCGCGCGGCATGATGAGCCGCTTCGTCATCTCTGAACGCATCAACAACCCGGACGACCTGAAGCAGTTCGATGTGCAGGGGTATCGGTACGCGAAAGAATTGTCCAAGGCGGACAAGCTGGTGTTTTTGCGGGATGAATCCGACGTGTGAATGAACTGAAAAAGGGCTCTCGAAGCCTTTTTTCTATCATCATGAAGCGCCATGCCACCTTCCGCCCCTCCCCGCCCCTCCCGCTCACACTGTTCTCCATTCAAATAACCCGGCTAAAAACCATCCACTCAGATGCATCGCAAAGTTCCGAAACTGCCTTCTGAGCAGACGAACGGCAGCATTGACAATGCTTTGGCGCCAATAAAAAGACGAAGAAAAAGTTCTCGCATTTTTTCTCGAAAATTTAACAACCTTTTTGAGTGATGGCGCTTCGCTTTCTTGCACTAGTGGCACCTTTACATACACACCGCGCAAGCCCTTTATAACTAGGGGTTGCGCAGAAAGTGCTATCAGAGTGCAACCATCTAGATGGTGAAAGGTATTTCAAAAAATCTCAAAAAGAGGACGAGCGGCCAGGAACTTATGGGGAAGCCCTATGCTCCTACATCCCGTAACAATTCTCGCCCACCTTGTGAGACATCTCTTACATACGGGCAAGACGGATCTCTAAGTTGCTTATCAAACAGTTATGACTAAAGGGTCATTGTGGTTCGTACAAGGAGAGAACGCACCAAACTAGTTTCGGTAAATCGAGCAAGCACCAACGGGGTGCCTGCAGTCACTGACGAGCAAGACAAGACTGAATCATGGCCAAAAGCCTTGAGCCAGAGGCGCGGCAGCGACTCGCAACCATCCGCCGGAGTGCTATGCCATATCCCAGATCGGGAGTTCATATACATATATATGGATTACTCGACGCTTTAGATCTGTAACATCCGGGCCCGCCTCGGGAACAGGGCGCCCAACTTTAAATTCTGCCTGTGCTTGTTACACGACATTAACTTGCCGTGCGAACGAGTGCGCAAAAGTTGTAAGACAATTTTATATCCAGCCAACTAATGGCGTGAAAATCGAGGAGATTACGATGCATATCAGCATCTTTGGTTTGGGCTATGTCGGTGCAGTATGTGCTGGTTGCCTCTCGGCGCGTGGTCATGATGTTGTCGGTGTGGATATCTCCAGCGCCAAGATCGACCTGATCAACCAGGGCAAGTCTCCAATTGTGGAACCGGGTCTGGGCGAACTGCTCGAAACCGGTATCAAAACCGGTAAACTGCGCGGCACGACGGACTTTTCCGAGGCCATTCGGGCCACCGATCTGTCGATGATCTGCGTCGGCACGCCAAGCAAGAAAAACGGTGATCTGGAACTGGACTTCATCGAGTCCGTCTGCCGCGAAATCGGCTTCGTACTGCGTGAAAAAACCTCGCGTCACACCATCGTCGTGCGCAGCACCGTTCTGCCGGGCACGGTCGCAAACGTTGTCATCCCGATCCTGGAAGACTGCTCGGGCAAGAAAGCCGGCGTCGACTTCGGCGTTGCGGTGAACCCTGAGTTCCTGCGTGAAAGCACCGCGATCGCTGACTACGACCATCCTCCGATGACCGTGATCGGCGAATTCGACAAGGCGTCCGGTGACGTTCTGCAATCGCTGTACGAAGAGCTCGACGCACCGATCATCCGCAAGGACATCGCTGTCGCCGAAATGATCAAGTACACCTGCAACGTCTGGCACGCGACCAAAGTCACCTTCGCCAACGAAATCGGCAACATCGCCAAGGCCGTCGGCGTCGATGGCCGTGAAGTGATGGAAGTGGTCTGCCAGGACAAGGCCCTGAACCTGTCGCAGTACTACATGCGCCCAGGCTTCGCATTCGGCGGTTCGTGCCTGCCGAAGGACGTGCGCGCCCTCACCTACCGCGCCAGCTCTCTGGACGTCGAAGCGCCGCTGCTCAACTCCCTGATGCGCAGCAACGTCTCCCAGGTCCAGAACGCTTTCGACATCGTTGCGGCAAGCGACACCCGCAAGGTTGCCCTGCTGGGTCTGAGCTTCAAGGCCGGCACCGATGACCTGCGTGAAAGCCCACTGGTCGAGCTGGCTGAAATGCTGATCGGCAAGGGTTTCGACCTGAGCATCTACGACAAGAACGTTGAATACGCTCGCGTCCACGGTGCGAACAAAGAGTACATCGAGTCCAAGATCCCGCACGTTTCCTCCCTGCTCAACTCGGATTTCGACGCTGTGATCGAAAATTCCGACGTGATCATCCTCGGTAACCGCGACGAGCGTTTCCGTGCGCTGGCCAACCAGGCGCCAGCCGGCAAACGCGTCATCGATCTGGTGGGCTTCATGAAAGGCACCACCACCGAAGACGGTCAGACCGAAGGTATTTGCTGGTAAGAAGCAGCGGCACGCGGCAAGCCACAAGCTGCAAGTTTCAAGTTCATGTCCCGGGCTTCAGGCGTTCACGCGCCTGTTGCTCGAGGCGTGGGGCTTGCAGCTTGGTTGCAACTGACTCAGGGACCCTCATTATGCTCAGGCTAAAACACGGCTTACTCCAGGCCGCAGGTTGGCTGTTTTATTTAACCGTGCTGGCC
Source organism: Pseudomonas abietaniphila (assembly GCF_039697315.1). Classification (NCBI taxonomy): domain Bacteria; kingdom Pseudomonadati; phylum Pseudomonadota; class Gammaproteobacteria; order Pseudomonadales; family Pseudomonadaceae; genus Pseudomonas; species Pseudomonas abietaniphila. The sequence goes on from NZ_CP155619.1 coordinate 2,091,777, forward strand.
GCCATCGCGATGGCGCTGCCGGTTACGCTCTTCGACTCACAGTCGAAAGACTTTATTTTCCTGGTCGGGATCGTCGGTATCTGGCGTTACTCGATGGGCGCAACGCACTTTGTGCGAGGCATGATTTTTCTCTATATCGTCTATCCGCACCTGCGCCGCAAAGTGCGCAAGCTCGGCAAGGCCGCTGATCCATCGCACGTGTTCCTGATGGTCACCAGCTTCCGTATCGACGCGCTGACCACCGCTCAGGTGTACAACTCGGTCATCCAGGAAGCCATCGCCTGTGGCTACCCGACCACCGTCGTGTGCTCGCTGGTCGAGATGTCCGATGAACTGCTGGTCAAGGCGATGTGGGCCAAGCACAACCCGCCTCCACACGTGACCCTGGACTTCGTGCGCATCGCCGGTACCGGCAAGCGTGACGGTCTGGCATTCGGCTTCCGCGCCATCTCGCGCCACATGCCGGATGACCGCGCTGTGGTAGCCGTGATCGATGGCGACACGGTGCTGGCCGAAGGCGTGGTCCGCAAAACCGTTCCGTGGTTCCAGCTGTTCGGCAACGTCGGCGGCCTGACCACCAACGAATTCTGTGAAGTCCGCGGCGGCTACATCATGAGCGAATGGCACAAGCTGCGCTTCGCCCAGCGTCACATCAACATGTGCTCGATGGCCCTGTCCAAGCGCGTGCTGACCATGACCGGTCGCATGTCGGTGTTTCGCGCCACCGTGGTCACCGATCCGGACTTCATCGCAGACGTCGAAAGCGACTCGCTGCAGCACTGGCGCCTCGGCCGCTTCAAGTTCCTGACCGGCGACGACAAGTCCAGCTGGTTCAGCCTGATGCGTCTGGGTTACGACACGTTCTACGTGCCGGACGCCGCGATCAACACGGTGGAACACCCGCCTGAGAAGAGCTTCCTCAAGGCAAGCCGCAAACTGATGTATCGCTGGTACGGCAACAACCTGCGTCAGAACTCCCGCGCTCTGGGCCTTGGCGTTCGCCGCCTCGGTGTCTTCACCAGCATCGTGTTGTTCGACCAGCGCGTGTCGATGTGGACCTCGATTCTCGGTCTGACCGTTGCGATTCTCGCCAGCCTCAAATATGGCGTGAGTTTTCTGCTGGCTTATCTGCTGTGGATCGGTATCACCCGTTTCATTCTCACGTTGTTGCTGTCGTGTTCCGGGCACGCCATCGGGCCGGCTTACCCCGTGATTCTCTATTACAACCAGATCGTCGGCGCGCTGATGAAGATCTACGTCTTCTTCCGCCTCGACCGTCAGTCCTGGACCCGCCAGGACACAAAACTGAGCCGCGACATGGCCAGCTTCCAGGGTTGGTTCAACACCTGGTCGTCTCGAACCATGACTTTCTCGGCTGGCAGCATCTTCGTTGCAGTGTTGCTGACGCTGGTATGAAAGGGTTCTGACGGACTCTGAAAGCACAATGGATCAACTCGATTAATCAGGAATTACCGCCATGAATACAGCCGTGAATGCGAACGTCGTCCATGAATCCGAAGCCCAGCGCCAACACGCCAGGGTCAAGATTCCAGCCAAATTGCGCCTGCTCAATGGCCAGCCAAACGCACCGCTGGTGCGTGTCGAAGACCTCTCTGCCGGCGGCCTGAGCTTCGTCGCACCGAGCGGCATGAAGTTCGCCGACGGCCAGGTCATCAAGGGGCGTCTGCAGTTCCTGATCGATAACCTGGGCCTGGCCATGGACGTCGAACTTCAGGTTCGCGCCATCGACGCAACCACCGGCCGTGTCGGTTGCCAGTTCCAGCACCTTGAAGCTCAGGACATCGCGACCCTGCGCCACCTGATCACCTCCCACCTGTCCGGCGACATCGTCAGCATGGGCGAGGTGCTTGCCACTCTGCAGCGCGACAACTTCACCAAGGCGCGCAAGAAGAAAGACACCGGCAGCGGCCTGAGCGCATTCGGTCGTCTGCGCGCAGTGACCTTCAGCGCCGGCATCTTCGTCGTCGGTCTGGCCGCGTTCGGTTTTGTCGCCAAGTCGGTCTACGGCATGTACTTCGTCAGCCACTCGACATCGGGCCTGGTCAGCGTGCCGACCATGGACGTGACCATGCCGCGTGACGGCACCGTGACCAGCCTCATCGCACCAAACGGCGACGTTGCAAAAGGCGCGCCGCTGGCGTCGTTCAACACCAGCATGCTGGACGTGCTCAAGGGCAACCTGGACCCGGACGAAATGCAGCCGGCGAAGATCGAAGAACTCTTCGGCCGCCAACTCGCCGGTACGCTGACCAGCCCATGTGACTGCGTCGTCGGCAAGCAACTGGTTGCCAATGGTCAGTACGCCGCCAAAGGCGATGTGATCTTCCAGATGGTGCCGCGCAACGTTCCTGCCACCGTCGACGCCCGCTTCACCTACCGCCAGTTCGCCGACGTCCAGCCGGGTGCCCGCGTGAATTTCCAGGTCGCCGGCGAAGAAGGCACACACAGCGGCAAGATCGTCAGCTCCACGGCCTTGAGCCCGGCTGACCTGTCTTCCGACATGCGCGTCCAGATCCAGCCTGACGAATCGCTCAGCAGCACCCTGGCCGGTCGTCCGGTGGAAGTGGTCAGCGATCATGGTCCGTCCCTGAACTGGCTGATCGACAAAGCCACGGCCGCAGGTCTGTAAACATGGCTAGCCCACTACGAAGCTTGTCAGCCCCTACGTTGTTGAGCCTGGCGATCGCGATCGGTCTCGGCGGCTGTGCCGGCCTGCCCGATCAACGCCTGGCCAATGAAGCCCTGAAACGCGGCGACACCGCGACGGCGGAGCAAAACTATCGGCAACTGGCGGACCTGGGTTATAGCGATGCACAGGTAGGTCTCGCGGACATTCAGGTCGGCACACGCGACCCGGAACTGATCAAGCAGGCCGAAGCGACTTATCGCGCAGCCGCACAAACGTCGCCTCGCGCGCAATCGCGTCTGGGCAAGCTGCTGGCCGTCAAGCCCAACTCCACCGAAGCCGAGCAACGCGAAGCCGAGGGCCTGCTGAAGAAAGCCTTCGCCAACGGTGAAGCCGGAACGCTGATCCCGCTGGCGATGCTCTATCTGCAATACCCGCACACGTTCCCCAACGTGAACGCGCAGCAGAAGATCAACGAATGGCGCGCCTCCGGTTATCCGGAAGCAGGCCTTGCACAAGTGCTGCTCTATCGCACCCAAGGCACCTACGACCAGCACCTGGGTGAAGTCGAAAGCATCTGCAAACAGGCCCTGCGTGCCAACGACGTTTGCTACATGGAACTGGCGACGGTCTACCAGAAGCGTGGCGAAGCGGACAAGCAGGCCGCGCTGCTTGAACAGATGCAGAGCGGTTACTCGATGGGCTCCGTCCCGGCAATGCGCGTCGACACCGTCGCTCGCGTACTGGCCGACTCGACCATCGGCAAGCCCGACGAAAAGACCGCCCAGCAGTTGCTGGAAAAAGTCGCCCCGTCCTACCCCGCCTCGTGGGTCAGTCTGGCGCAGTTGCTGTACGACTATCCCGAGCTGGGTGACGTCAACAAGATGATGGAATACCTGGACAACGGCCGTGCCGCGGACCAACCGCGCGCCGAGCTGTTGCTGGGCAAGCTGTATTACGAAGGCAAGCTGGTCCTGCCGGATGCGAAGAAGGCCGAAGAGCACCTGATGAAGGCCGCGCCGACGCAGATCTCCGCGCATTACTACCTGGGCCAGTTGTATCGCCGTGGTTACCTCGGTCACCCCGCCCCCCAGAAAGCCGTCGACGAGTTGCTGACCTCCGCGCGCGGCGGCCAGAACAGCGCCGACTTCGCCCTGGCGCAGTTGTTCTCGCAGGGCAAAGGCATCAAGCCCGATCCGGTCAACGCCTGGGTGTTCGGTCAGCTCGCTCAGGCTCAAGGTACGCCGCAGGCAGCGGACCTTGCGCAACAGCTCAACGATCAATTGCCGCCTGAGAAGCGCGCGCAAGCGCAGAGCCTTCTCCAACGAGAACAGCAGGTCCGTGGCACCACGGCGCAGAACGCGCTGGCCTTGCAGACCCTGCAAGAAGAAAAAGACGGCGAGGACGCACCTCTATGAAGCTTAAGTTGAATCCTCTGATGGCGGCCGGGCTCGGTCTGGGTTTCTCCCTGATGTGGGCCACACCGACATTGGCTGCCTTGACCGAAGACAAGAACTTCGGCATCGAAGTAAAGGCCACCGGCCAGATGGAAGACGACCGTGACCTGGGCACCCGAGGTGGTGGCGACGTCAACGGTATCGGTCTGGACCTTCGCCCATGGATGTACGGTCAGTGGGGCAACTGGAGCGGCTACGCGATGGGCCAGGTGGTCACGGCCACCGATACCATCCAGACCGACCCGCTGGACCAGCAGGCCACCGATGCCAACGGCCAGACGAGCCAGCGTGTCCGCAAAACCTCAAGCAGCCGTGAAGTGGACGACAGCTATGCGGCCCTGCGTGAGTTCTGGGTCGGCTACAGCGGCTTCACGCCCTACCCCGGCGAGATCCTGAAGTTCGGTCGTCAGCGCCTGCGCAATGACGACGGCCAATGGCACGACACCAACATCGAAGCGCTGAACTGGACGTTTGACACCACCCTGCTCAAGGCAGAAGTGGGCGCGGCCGAGCGCTTCAGCGAATACCGCACTGACCTGACCGAGTTGTCGGCTCAGGACAAGGATCGCCAGCACCTGTTCGGCGACGTGGAGTACCAATGGACACCTGGCCAATGGGCGGGCGTTCGTGCTCACCACAGTCACGACGGCGGCAGTCTGAAACATCCGGGCGAAGCCGTGGACGATCTGGACAAGACCTCCCGAGGCGACCTGACCTGGCTGGGCATTCAGGCCAACAGCGATGCGTACAACTATCGCAACCTGAACACCGTCAACTACTGGGGCAGCCTGACCTGGCTGACCGGTGATCGCGATCGCCTGGCCACCACCTACGACCCTGCTGCCGATCAGTATGTCGCGGGCGACAAGAACAACGAAAACGTCAACGGCTGGGCCACCGACCTGGGTCTGCGTTTCCGTCTGGACCCAATGTGGCAAGTAGGCGGCGCCTACTCCCGCGCCAGCAAGAACTACGAACAGAACGGCCTGGAAAGCAACCGCTCGAACTGGACCGGCACCCGCTCGCGCGTGCACCGCTTCGGCGAGGCCTTCCAGGGCGAAATGGCCAACGTGGAATCCGGTTCGCTGTTCGCATCCTGGCAGATGCAGGACGAGTACGACGCCTCGCTGATTTACCACAAGTTCCGTCGTGTGGACGGTCACGCCGGTATCGGCGGCGCAGGCGTCAACCCGGCTCGCGAGAACGTCGATTCCGATGGTGTCAGTACGTTCGACTCCCTGCCGCTGAAAGACGGCCGCAAGGATCTGGGTCAGGAAATGGACCTGGTCGTGACCAAGTACTTCAAGCAGGGCTTGTTGCCTGCTTCGGTGAGCCAGTCCTTCGACGAGCCGTCTGCCCTGATTCGTCTGCGCGCAGGCGTGTTCAAGCCCGGCGATGCTTACCACAGCGGCGTGGACGATTACATGCACCGCGCCATCGTCGACGTTATCTGGCGCTTCTGATGCAAGCCGCGATAGGAGTGCAATGAGATGAACAGCCAAGCAAACAGTTTGCGGCAACGGGCATGGCCCCACGCGCTGCTGGAAAGCGCAGTACTCAGCAGCGCCTTACTGCTGGCAAGCACTGCGGCCATGGCTAGCACCGCGCCGGTCGCGCAGGTAGCCCCCGCTGCCGCCGCGCAATCGGCCGACGGTGAAGAAGTGGTCAAAGGTCTGCATCAGGCGAAAACGTACACCATCTCCAGCCCGCCAACCGGTCCGCTGATGATGGACAAACCCAAGCTGCCAGACCTGTCGGGCTACACCCAACAGGCCATGCAGAAGAAGATCGTGCGAAGCAAGGCGGCGAAGGTTTCGATTCGTCGCATGATGCAGGAAGACGCGCTGAAGGAGTTCATCGGCGGCGATAACAAGATGTCCGAATGGGTGGCCCGTCAGCACGGCATCCCGCAGGCAATCTTCGTCGACGACGGTTACATGAACCTTCAGGAACTCGCGAAAAAGGTGCCTAAACAGTACCTGAGCGAGACTTCGCCAGGCGTTTTCCTGGCGCGTCTGCCGATCGTGGTCGGCAAAAAAGGCATCCTGGAAATTGACAAGAAAACCAGCGAACTGCGCTTGTCGCAGGACGCCGGTGCGTTTCTGGTGAACGACAACCAGTTGTTCGTGATGGACACGAAACTGACCGGCTGGAGCGAGAAAGCCAACGGCCCGTCGACGTTCAAGGCGCCGAAGGAATTCCGTCCGTTTCTACTGTCCTGGGGCGGTACCCAGACCTACATGTACAACACCAAAGTGGCGAGCCTGGGTTACAACAACAGCAAGTCGTACGGCCTCAGCATTTCGCAGTACACACCGAACATGAAGGCGCAGATGAACCGCCCGGACCCGACCGGCTGGATCGTCAACTCCGAGTTCTCGGACATGTGGTACGGCTACTACTGCTATGAAACCCGTGACTTCGTGGTCAAGGGCAATACCTACCACGACAACATCGTCTACGGCATCGACCCGCACGACCGTTCCCACGGTCTGATCATCGCCGAGAACACCGTTTACGGGACCAAGAAGAAGCACGGGATCATCATTTCCCGTGAGGTGAACGACAGCTTCATCATCAACAACAAGAGCTACGAGAATCACCTCTCCGGCATCGTGCTTGACCGTAACAGCGTGAACAATCTGGTGGCGTACAACCAGATCTACCGCAACCACACCGACGGCATCACGCTGTATGAAAGTGCCGACAACCTGCTGTGGGGCAACCGCGTGTTCGCCAACAAACGTCACGGCATCCGGGTCCGCAACAGCACCAACATCAAGCTGTACGAGAACCTGGCGATCGGCAACGGTCTGATGGGCGTCTACGGCCACATCAAGGATCTCTCCGACACTGACCGCGACATCAAGCTCGACCCGTTCGACGCCGAAGTGTCGCTGATCATGGTCGGTGGCGAACTGACCTCCAACGGGTCCGGCCCACTGTCCATCGATTCGCCGCTCAGCGTCGAGTTGTACAAAGTGTCGATGCTCGCGCCGACCAAGAGCAGCGGGATCAGCTTCAACGGCGTACTGGGTGAACGCCAGGACGAAATCCTTGATCTGCTGGTCCGCCAACAGAAAGCCGTGTTGATCGACCCGGTCGAAAGCCAGAAACAACTCCGGGACTGAGGAAGCTATTTCTATGCACGCACACTTGATCAAATTGCTCAGCCTCTCGGGCCTGACCGCTGCACTGTTCGCTGCCAGCAATGCTGCTTATGCCGCCGATGCGGCAGCGCCCAGCTTCACCGCAGAACCTTGCTGCAGCCTGTGCCCGGAAGCGCACGACGAGAAAAACTACGTCACCCGCTACCAGCAAAACTTCACCACGCTGGTGCAGGCTCAGGGCGACTGGCTGTTCCGTACCCGCGAAGACCTGCGCACCGAATTCGATACCACGCCTGAAGGCTACCGTCGCATGCAACAGCTGCACGACGCCTTCAAGAGCAAGGGTGTGGAACTGGTGATCGTGTATCAGCCGACCCGCGGCCTGGTCGATCGCAACAAGCTGTTCCCGGCCGAGCGCGACAAGTTCGACTACAACACCGCACTGCGAAACTACCAGGCGATGCTCGGCCGCTTCGCCAAGATGGGCTACACCGTGCCGGACCTGTCGCCGTTGACCAACGAGCAACAGGCCCACGATTTCTACTTCCGCGGTGACCAGCACTGGACGCCATACGGCGCTCAGCGCACGGCAAAAATCGTCGCCGAATCGGTGAAGAAAATGCCAGCGTTCGCTGACGTTCCCAAGCGCGAATTCGAGACCCATCTGTCAGGTCGCATGGGCAAGAAGGGCACTCTGCACAACATGGCCGGTCAATTGTGCGGCACCAGCTACGCGATCCAGTACATGGATCAGTTCGAGACCGAACCGAAAGGCGAAGCGGGCGATGGCGATCTGTTCGGTGACTCCGGCAACCCGGAAATCACCCTGGTCGGTACCAGTCACAGCGGCAAGAACTACAACTTCGCCGGCTTTCTGCAGGAATACATGGGTGCTGATGTGCTGAACGTCGCCTTCCCCGGCGGCGGCCTTGAAGGTTCGATGCTGCAGTACCTGGGCAGCGAAGACTTCCAGAAACACCCACCGAAAATTCTCATCTGGGAATTCTCGCCTCTGTACCGCCTGGATCAGGAGACCATCTATCGCCAGATGATGTCGCTGCTGGACAACGGTTGTGAGGGCAAACCGGCGCTGATGTCCACCAGCACCACGCTCAAGCCAGGCACCAACGAGCTGTTGGTCAACGGCAAAAACGGCATCAAGGATGTGCGCAACGGCAGTAATCAGATCGACATCAAGTTCGCCGACACCTCGGTGAAAACCCTTCAGGCGCGCCTCTGGTACATGAACGGCCGCCACGAAGACCTGAAGATCGAAAAACCTGAAACATCCGAAACCGACGGGCGCTTCTCCTTCGAACTGCGCGACGACAAGGACTGGGCTGACCAGCAATTGCTCGCACTGGAAGTGCAGGGTCCGGAAGCGGGCGCTGCGCCACAGCAGGTCGAGGCGAAAGTATGCAAACGCAACGTGTTCCCGAATGTCGCGCATCAAACCGCGCAAGCCGGGTTATGAGGCTCTTATGCACACTCCAAAACTGATGCTCCCTACCCTTCTCTCGCTGGCCGTATTGTCCGCAGTGACGTTTGCCACCAGCGCCAGCGCTGCGTCGACCCTCGTGCCGCCGCAGGGCTACTACGAAGGCGTCGAGAAATACAAAAGCGGCGAAAGCAAGTTTAGCTGTGAGGCCACCCCGCAGCCGTACACCGGCTCGCTGCAATTTCGCAGCAAGTACGAAGGCTCGGACAAGGCGCGCGCCACACTGAACGTCGCGTCGGAACAAGCCTTCCGCGACTCGACCAAAGACATTACGACCATGGAACGCAACACCGCCAAGGTGGTGATGCAGTACATGCGCGACGGTCGTCCCGAACAGCTGGACTGCGCGCTCAACATGTTGACCACATGGGCCAAGGCCGATGCGCTGGAGTCCAAGGACTTCAACCACACCGGCAAGTCGATGCGTAAATGGGCACTGGGCAGCATGTCGTCTTCGTACCTGCGCCTGAAGTTCTCGGAGTCGCATCCACTGGCGACCCGTCAGCAGGACGCGCAAGTGATCGAAACCTGGTTCAGCAAGCTGGCCGATCAGGTGGTCAGCGACTGGGACAACCTGCCGCTCGACAAGACCAACAACCACTCGTACTGGGCGGCCTGGTCGGTGATGTCCACTGCCGTGGCCACCAACCGCAAGGACTTGTTCGACTGGTCGGTGAAGGAATTCAAGATCGCCGCCAATCAGGTCGACCCGCAAGGCTTCCTGCCGAACGAGCTCAAGCGCAAACAGCGTGCGCTCGCGTACCACAACTATGCGTTGCCGCCGCTGGCGATGATTGCCAGTTTCGCCCAGGCCAACGGCGTCGATCTGCGCTCTGAAAACAACGGCGCGCTGAAGCGTCTGGGTGATCGGGTGCTGGCTGGCGTCAAGGATTCCGGCGACGAATTCCAGGCGAAGGAAGGTCAGAAGCAGGACATGACGGACCTGAAGACCGACATGAAATTCGCCTGGCTGGAACCGTACTGCTCGCTCTACGACTGCGGCCCGGACGTGCTGGACAAGAAGCACAAGATGCAGCCGTTCAAGAACTTCCGTCTCGGCGGCGATCTGACCCGCACCTATGACCCGAGTCATGAGAAGGGTGAGAAAGGCGGTTCTTGAGCCTGACAACGTTGATCGTACCCGCGCTCTGCGTGGGCACGCATCCTCTGACGCTCTGCGTCGCCTTTGAATGGCGCGGAGCGCCGAGAGATGCATTCCCACGCAGAGCGTGGGAACGATCAAACAGGGGCTTGCATCAGCAGTGAAGTTTTTGTTTCACCCCTCCATTTTTCATGGGGGGTTTGGGGGGGCTTCGGCCCTTGATGTTGGACAAATGGAGAGATAAGGATGGTTTTCTCATCCAACGTGTTCCTGTTCCTGTTCTTGCCGGTGTTTCTCGGCTTGTACTACCTGAGCGGGCAACGCTATCGCAACCTGCTGCTGCTGGTGGCCAGCTACGTGTTCTATGCGTGGTGGCGAGTGGACTTCCTGGCACTGTTCGCAGGTGTGACGCTGTGGAACTACTGGATCGGCCTGCGCGTAGGCGCTGCCGGGGTCAGGACCAAACCCGCCCAGCGCTGGCTGTTGCTCGGTGTGGCGGTCGACCTGTGCATCCTGGGCTATTTCAAATACGCCAACTTCGGTGTGGACAGCATCAACGCGATGATGACCTCTATCGGTCTTGAGCCGTTCATCCTGACCCACGTGCTGTTGCCGATCGGGATCTCGTTCTACATCTTCGAGTCCATCAGCTACATCATCGACGTCTACCGTGGCGACACACCGGCAACGCGCAACCTGATCGACTTTGCAGCGTTCGTGGCGATCTTCCCGCATTTGATCGCAGGTCCTGTACTGCGCTTCCGCGACCTGGTCGACCAGTTCAACAACCGCACCCACACGCTGGACAAGTTCTCCGAAGGCTGCACGCGGTTCATGCAGGGTTTCATCAAGAAGGTCTTCATCGCCGACACCCTGGCGGTGGTTGCCGACCATTGCTTCGCACTGCAACACCCAACCACCGGCGACGCCTGGCTCGGCGCTCTGGCGTACACCGCGCAGTTGTACTTCGACTTCTCCGGCTACAGCGACATGGCCATCGGCCTGGGCCTGATGATGGGTTTCCGCTTCATGGAAAACTTCAAACAGCCTTACGTCAGCCAGTCGATCACCGAGTTCTGGCGTCGCTGGCACATCAGCCTGTCCACTTGGCTGCGTGACTACCTGTACATCACCCTGGGCGGCAACCGTGGCGGCAAGGTCGCGACCTACCGCAACCTGTTCCTGACCATGCTGCTGGGCGGTCTGTGGCACGGCGCCAACATCACTTACATCGTCTGGGGTGCCTGGCACGGTGTCTGGCTGGCGATCGAAAAGGCCCTGGGTCTGAACACCACGCCGCGTACGTTCAACGTTGTTCGCTGGGCCCTCACCTTCCTGCTGGTGGTAATGGGCTGGGTGATCTTTCGCGCAGAAAACCTGCACGTCGCCGCGCGTATGTACGGTGCGATGTTCAGCTTCAGCGAATTGCAGCTGTCGGACCTCAACCGCGCCAGCCTCACCGGGCTGCAGGTCGCGACGCTGATCGTGGCCTACATCACCCTGGCATTCTTCGGCCTGCGCGACTTCTACAGGAACCGCACACCCGCCAAGCCAACCAGTGACGCACCTGTTCAAGCCGACGGCCCTGCCACCGCGCAGCCAGGTCTGATCAAAGCCGTTCCGGGCGACAAGCCGGGCAGCATTCATCAACCGGGCTACATCGTCGGTACCGAAGCGCAGGTTCAGCCTGCCTACTGGACCGCCGACTGGTCGCGCTACGTCATGCGCGCCCTGATCCTGCTGATGTTCGTGGCCTCGATTCTCAAACTCTCGGCGGCCAGCTTCTCGCCGTTCCTTTACTTCCAGTTCTGAGGAGCCTGACATGACCCGTTCATTACGTTTCCTCTACATCTTCCTGTTCCTGGCCATCCTGCTGGCGCTGGGCCTGTGGTCGCTGCGCAGCTTCATCGGTTTCTCGACCTCGAAGGAAACCACGGTGCTTAACGGTCACTGGACCAAAGCCGTGGAAACCCATTACGACGATGAGTTTCCCATCAAGCGTCTGGGCACCAACCTCTGGGCCGCGCTGGACTACAAAGTCTTCAACGAAGGCCGTCCTGGCGTGATCCTGGGCAAGGATCAGTGGCTGTACACCGACGAAGAGTTCGACGCAGTGGCCAACGGCGAGCAGAACGAAGCCGAGAATCTGGCCATCATCGAAGGCGTGCGCGACACCTTGAAGAAACAGGGCACGCAACTGGTGCTGGCGATCGTTCCGGCCAAAACCCGTCTGTACCCGGAACACGTCGGCGACAACAAACCGGCCGCACTCCATACCGACCTGTATCAGCAGTTCCACGCGCAAGTGAGCCAGGCCGGCATCGTTGCCCCTGACCTGCTGGCGCCGCTGCAAAACGCCAAGAACAAAGGCCAGGTGTTCCTGCGGACCGATACCCACTGGACACCGATGGGCGCCGAAGTGGTCGCGCAACAACTGGGTGAAGTGATCGCCAAAGAGACACCGTTGAGCGGCGATCCACAGACCTTCGTCACCGAAGCCAAGTCCACCGCGCCTTACAAAGGCGACCTGACCAACTTCCTGCCGCTGGACCCGTTGTTCAGCAACCTGTTGCCAAAACCGGATGACCTGCAACAACGCAGCACCAACCCGGCGCAGGCAGAAGGTGAGAGTGGCGACGCGCTGTTTGCCGACAACTCGGTGGCGGTCGGTCTGGTCGGCACCAGCTACAGCGCCAACCCCAACTGGAACTTCGCGGGCGCCCTGAAACAGGCCTTGCACAGCGATGTCGTGAATTACGCCGAAGACGGCCATGGCCCGATCCTGCCGATGCTCAAGTATCTGCAGACCGACGCCTTCAAGAGCAGCCCGCCGCAGGTGCTCATCTGGGAATTCCCGGAGCGCTACCTGCCCGCTCACAACGACCTGACCGAGTTCGATCCGCAGTGGATCGCCGAACTCAAAAAGGCTCGTGACCCTCAACAAAATCTGGCTCAGAACGCCAACGATTCCAACTCCGAGTCGCCCAACCGGGCGCAAAACTGAGAGGACTACTCAAAATGACCTTGCAGAACCCAACTCGTATGCCTACTCGTTCGACCAAGTCCGGCCTGCTGAAAACCTGCGTCCTGGCCGCCAGCCTGGGCTTCGTCTCCCTCTCGGCCTTCGCCGGTGGCGACGCCGCCCTGTACGGCCCGACCGCACCAAAAGGTTCGACCTTCGTGCGTGTGTACAACGCCAGCAACGCCGAAATCAGCGCCAGCGTCGGCAACACCAGCCTCAACGAAATCGGCCCGCTGGCCAGCAGCGATTTCAGCTTCATGCCACAAGGCGACTACAGCGCCAAGATCGGCAGCAACACCCTGCCGGTGAAACTGGCGAGCGACCACTACTACACCATCGTCAACAACACCTCGGGTGCGCCGCAGCTGGTTGAAGAGCCACCGTTCAAGAACAAGCAGAAGTCGCTGGTGCGCGTGCAGAACCTCAGCGACAAGCCACTGACCCTCAAGACCGCCGACGGCAAGACCGACGTGGTGAAAGCCGTCTCCGCCAAGGGCACCGGCGAGCGTGAGATCAACCCGGTCAAAGTCAGCTTCGCTCTGTTCGACGGCGACAAGAAAGTCAGCGACCTGAAGCCGGTTGCCCTGGAGCGTGGCGAAGCCGCTGTGCTCTACATCACCGGCAACGGCAGCAACCTGTCGCCAGTCTGGGTCAAGCGCCCGACGGCGACTCAGTAATGAAAGAAACCTCGCCTTCGGCTTTTGATTCTGGCCGAAGGCCGTAGAGGCGCGGTTGCCCGCGATCAGTGGTGTGTCAGGCGACCACCCTGTCGCAGCAAGATCGCAATCGCGGGCAAGCGCGCTCCTACAGAATTCGCGGATGGCGCCGGGTGATGCGGAGCAAGCACACCACGAGGGCGCCGACCGCAGCGGTACAAGAACAAGACAGACGAAACGACAGAACAACCGACGTATAGCCCATTCGAACGCTATTGCTATTTGGAGAATTAAAATGATTCCAGTGATCTTGTCAGGTGGCAGCGGTTCCCGACTCTGGCCTCTTTCGCGCAAACAGTTTCCAAAACAGTTCCTGGCGCTGACCGGCGAACACACCCTTTTCCAGCAGACCCTCGAGCGCCTGGTGTTCGACGGTATGCAGCACCCGATCGTGGTGTGCAACAAGGACCACCGCTTCATCGTCGGCGAGCAGCTTGATGCACTGGGCCTGGAGACTCAGGCCGTGATCATGGAACCGTTCGGTCGCAATACCGCGCCTGCGGTCGCCATCACCGCCATGATGCTGGCCAACGAAGGTCGCGATGAGCTGATGCTGGTGCTGCCAGCTGACCACGTGATCGACGACCAGAAAGCCCTGCAACGCGCACTCGCCCTGGCCACTGTCGCTGCAGAGCGTGGCGAAATGGTGCTTTTCGGCGTACCGGCCACCAAGCCGGAAACCGGCTACGGCTACATCAAGTCCACCGCGGATGTCCTGCTGCCTGAAGGCGTCAGCCGCGTGGCCCAGTTCGTCGAGAAGCCCGACGAGCAGCGCGCCATCGAGTTCGTCGAGGCGGGTGGCTACTACTGGAACAGCGGCATGTTCCTGTTCCGTGCCAGCCGTTACCTGGAAGAGCTGAAAAAGCACGATCCGGACATCTACGACAACTGCCTGCTGACCCTTGAGCGCAGCAAGCACGACGGCGACAACATCGAACTGGACCAAGCCAGCTTCGCCTGCTGCCCGGACAACTCCATCGACTACGCAGTCATGGAAAAAACCCAGCGCGCTTGTGTGGTGCCACTGGATGCAGGCTGGAGCGACGTGGGTTGCTGGTCGTCGCTGTGGGATGTGCATCAGAAGGACGCAAACGGAAACGTCACTAAAGGCGATGTGGTTATCCAGGACAGCCGCAACTGCATGATTCAGGGCAACGGCAAGCTGGTCACTGTCATTGGTCTGGACAACATCGTAGTCGTCGAAACCAAGGACGCCATGATGATCGCCCACAAGGACAAGGTTCAGGGCGTCAAGCAGATGGTCAACACGCTCAATGAGCAAGGCCGCACCGAAACGCAGAACCACCTCGAAGTGTACCGTCCGTGGGGCTCGTACGACTCCGTGGACATGGGCGGCCGCTTCCAGGTCAAACGCATCTCGGTCAAACCGGGCGCCAGCCTGTCGCTGCAGATGCACCACCACCGCGCCGAACACTGGATCGTGGTATCGGGCACCGCTCAGGTGACCTGCGACGAGAACGTGTTCCTGCTGACTGAAAACCAGTCGACCTACATCCCGATCGCCTCGGTTCACCGCCTGCGCAACCCGGGCAAGATCCCGCTGGAAATCATCGAAGTCCAGTCGGGCAGCTACCTGGGCGAAGACGACATCGAGCGCTTCGAAGACGTCTACGGTCGCTCTACACCGGGCATTGAAGCCGGTGTAAGAACCCAGACCATCGCCCGTTGATTGACCTATAAAAACAACCTGCATAACCGGTTGTTGTGCCCCCGCCCGCTCTCTGCGTATCCCCATCCGCAGAGGGTGGGTGGGGGCTTTTTATTTGAATAGCCTGGAAAAACGGCGTGCAGAAGAACGCACCCAGGACTGTTCGCGCGACGGGTTGCGAGAGAAAGCCGTGGGTTGATTTCCCTGATGCCAAGCGATGACCGCGAACGTTGCGACAGAGTCCGCATTGTTCAACAACACATCGAGACGGGCGATGTTATTTTCCCTGAATACACGCTGCCGGCTGTCGCTGCTACGTGGCGACTCACTGAATGCCGACATCACCTTATCGTAATAGGCCACATTCAACGGGTTCATGGTCTTCTCGTCTGGCCCCTCTGAAAGCAATTTCTGTGAGTTGAGTTTAAAAGCTTCAATGTATTTCGTCTGCGCGCTGAACCCTTCTGCTGGCGTCTTGACCTTCAAATCGACATATGCAAAATCCCGTGTGTTGTGGACCGCGTGGCTGGCTTCGTGAATGAGGGTTTTGGCAACATCAAGCGGATGCCCTTTTTTCAGAAACCACTGGGCCAAGGAGATCCCTCTCTCACCAGGCGTGTTGACGCTCGATGCATGTCCTTTGAGATTTTTGGGCAACTCGGCGAGCTCCAACCGTCCCTCCTGATCACTGTCCAGTCTGTCCAGCAACCGACGCATCTCAATAAGTCGGCTGTTCAGTTCGTGGTCAAAATAAGCGGGTCTATCAGACCCAAAACTCGATGTGAGCGCATCATTAATGGCCGCTTGCTGCTCCATTGACGCGGGTCGACTCGTTACGAAGTCCAGTACATCTTTGCTCAGCTGCAAAACTTGTCGCATTTTCATCTGTGCGGGCTGTGGAAAGTTTGAAATACCGATTGCTATTTTTTTTGGTTCCTCTGGTTTAAGGCCGTATGGATCAATATAAAAAAACGGCCGATTGGCGGCGAAAACAAACAGATTTAATCCACCTCTTTCTCTCGCCGGATCCGGATTTATCCACCTCATCAACCACGGCGCGTAATACCTCAGTCCATAGTAATAAAGCCCCGTCGCATCTCGTTCCTTGCCTGAGTAACGCAACGTTTTGTAGCTGACCTCAACGTCGCTTCGTCCGGCAAACCAGGCCGTTTCGCCATACGGGTAATAGATTTCCTGACTGATCAGTTGCGCGTCCGCGCTCAGTTCCAGTGTGCTGGAGCCCAGGTGATCAGAGAGGCTGTAGCGGACCTGATCGTTTTCGAGGGTCTCCGGCTTTCCGGTTTGCCAGTGCAACACGCGCACATCGCTACGGCCCGCGGTGGCGGTGATGACATGCAGCACTTCGCCCGTCGCCGTGTTCGTGCGGATCTCCAGGCCGGGCAAGTAACGCACTTCGTTAAGGTGGGTGACGGTTCTGGCCTGGGTGGTCCTGACTTTACGCACACGCAGGCCCGCCGCGTCGTAGCGATAGACTTCACTGTCATTGATCCCGGACTCTCGCACCACCGGTGCGACCTCACTCAGCTGGTTTCGGCCGTCCCAGGCCAAATCCTGGCCCGCCTGCAGTGCTCGCAGATTACCGTTGGCATCGAAGGCCTCCGCAATCTGTTCTTCGCTCGGCGGTTGATCGGCTGTCTGCAGCACGCTGCGATTGCTGGTACTTGCCGTCGCAAACCGTCGGGTGAAGTGTTGAGCTCCTGTATGAGTAAGGGTTTGCAGATTCCCAGCCGCGTCGTATTCATAACGCTGGGTATAGCTGCCGAGTTCGCCGGCCTGAATGAACGTGCGAAACGCATCGTTGGCAGGACCACGACTCATCGTCTTCGCCTCATACCCCGTGGCCGCGATCAGCTGATACAACGTGTCGTAGGCAAACGTGCGCAGCGGTTCAACCTGCTGATTGGCGAAGTAGCGAACGGGTTGCGCCAGGTCTTCTATCTGCAAGACATTGCCCACCGGGTCGTAGGCGTAATTCAGATCCTGAAGACGGCCGTTGTCGGCGCGCAACCTGATCAAGCGGCCATCGACGGGATCGTAATCGAGGGCCGTCACGACACCGTTACCAGCGGTTTCCGATGCGATGCGACCTTGCGCGTCGTAGGCGATATCGCTGACCAGAGTTTGCGAAGACTGTCCTCGCGACTGCAAACCTGTGGACGTGAGCTGCCCCGCCACGGTGTACGCAAATGCCTGGACATTGCTCATAGCATCGGTCTGGTCGAGTGCATCGTCCAACGGTCCGAATTGCCAAGTGGACTTGGCGCCCTCTCCCGGCTCAAGCAATTCATCTCGCTCAGAGACCAAGACCGGCCAGTCGGGCACCTCAAGATCATCTAAAAACCGACGCACCTGCTCCGTCACTTCTCCCGTCAGGCTGAATGCCGAGTGGGAAACCGAACCCGCCCGATCGTCGTGACGAATCAGCTGACCGCATTGATTGGCGAAGGCGTCGTTGGCGCCACCATATGCCAGACGCTCGGTGCAGCGCTCATTGAGGCCAACGCTTTCAAAAACAGCCTCGGTACGCAACATCGCATCGTATTCGACCCGCTGCACATTCGCCTTGGCATCCCACCGACAACGTCGCTCTCCCGCGCTGCCACAGAACGCCACATCCCATCCGGCATCAACACGCTCACTCAACAACGGCTGAGCCGTCAGCGACAAAATGAACCTCAGGTTGCTCGGCGTACTGGAATCTTGCTCCACGCAGTCCCACAACCGCGGATCCCAGCGCTGGGTCAGCCGACCCGCTGGATCATAGCCGGAGCGGTCCACCCGTTCAGTCACGGACTCGTCGGCACGCGTGCGATGAAAAGACACCGAACGAACAGGCAAACCGCGCGGATCGGTCACCGACAATGTGGGGGTATGAGTGTGCAGTGCGCAGACGCTGACCATGACACATGCATTCCATTGCAATCTTTGATTACAGCCTAGCCGCAACGTGTCCCGCCTGAATGACCTTCAGTCTGGATCCATGGCGATCGCGATCAAAACGCCAATTGGTCTTCCCACACCCTTTAGGTACGATGCCCCCATCTGCATTCGCGAGTCCGAAGACATGATTATCGGCGCTGTACTGATCTTCACCTGGCTGGTCCTCTTGCTGCGTTATCCCTCCAAGGCCTTGCCCGTTTCACTGGCGGCGGCCGTTGGGCTGGGTATTGTGGCGGGTGTGGTGGTCTGGCAGGACAAGCGCGACGCGCACAGGCTGGAGCGCCTGCAGTTGCGCCTGGACTACGCGCCCAATCAATGCCCGACCGGAAAACCGCTGCTGGTGCTGATCGATAACGGCAACGACGTGCCGTTGCAGGAACTGCGCTGGAAAGTAGGCGCCTATGCACCCGGCGATACCGTCAATCTGGCCGACGACACCTACACGGCTCCACGCTACCGTGGCCCCGGCGAGCTGTTGCCGGGCAGCCAATGGCAGGATTGCTTGCCGCTGCCGCCGTTGCGCAATGGTTACCGACCACAAACACTCGAGTTCCGCGCCGAACGGCTACAAGGCACCTTCTCCGACTGACGCCTCACCTTTCAAGGAATGAAACACATGCCCCTCGTCCTGATTACCGGTTGTTCCAGCGGCATCGGCCGCGCCATGGCGGATGCCTTCAAAGCGGCCGGCCACGAGGTCTGGGCCACGGCGCGCAAGACCGCAGACGTGGATGGCCTGATCGGCGCGGGGTTTCGCGCGGTGCACCTGGACGTCAACGACGCGGCGGCACTGGACAGGCTGGCAGCCGAGCTCGGCCGACACGGTAAAGGGCTGGATGTGCTGATCAACAACGCGGGTTACGGCGCCATCGGCCCGTTGCTCGATGGCGGGGTGGAAGCAATACGCAGGCAGTTCGAGACCAACGTGTTTTCCATCGTCGGGGTCACGCGCGCGCTGTTTCCACTGCTGCGCCGCAATAAAGGGTTGGTGGTGAATATCGGCAGCGTGTCCGGTGTTCTGGTAACACCATTCGGCGGTGCCTATTGCGCCTCCAAAGCGGCGGTCCACGCGATGAGCGACGCCTTACGCATGGAACTCGCGCCGTTCGGCGTTCGCGTCATGGAGGTTCAACCGGGCGCCATCGACACCCACTTTGCGAAGAATGCCAGCCATGAGGCCGAACAAGTGATTCACGAGGAATCTGCCTGGTGGCCGTTGCGCGAAGGCATTCGCGCTCGCGCAAACGCATCACAGGGGAATCCGACCCCGGCCGGTGATTTCGCCCACGACGTACTCAACGCCGTGCAGCAACCGAAACCACCGTATCTGCTGAGGTCCGGCAACGGCTCGCGGGCACTGCCACTGCTCGCCCGCTGGCTGCCGGCACGATGGCGGGACCGGATCCTGAGCAGGCGCTTTGGTTTGAACGTGAAACTCTGACGCTTACCCTGGCGCGGCCCGAAAAGCCCGCGCCGCCGGCACGACCCTGCATCAGTCGCGTGTCCTACCAGCTTCTGTGCACGTTCTGTCCCCGAAAAAAGCCAAAAGGTGCCCGACAGCCGAACCCTGGCCTACAGACAGATCTTCCACTCAAAATCAGTATTTCTTGACGCTTCGAGTGAACGAGGCGACGGCACCCATTGCCGCTAAACGTCAAGGAAGACTGTATGAACGACTTACCGCTGTACGAGCAGAATCTTATTTCCTACGACCCGGAAAACGGGCTCCCCATCCCGCAATGGCTGGATCCCGGGATGAAGGCCAGGGACACGCTGGCGCGTGACGTTGCCGAGCAGCTCGGCGAATACATCAAGCCGAATCTGCTGGACCCGATCAAGTTCATCGAAGCTGAAATCGACCGGATCATTGAGCAATCCAGCGCCACTCAAGAGACGAAAAACAGGACCAACGGCAGCAGCCGAATCCTCGTCGAATTCAGCCCCCGCCGGAGTTCCGGTTCAGGGCTGATTGGCAGCGTTGCGCCTCCCAACCGCACCCGCAAACGGTTCGAGCTCCGGGAAATCGTGACCGACCGTTATAGGGCAGAGCTCAAGGGGCAGGACAACATCAAGGTTCGTTGGCCGCTGGATTTTCCCCAGGACCTGATCCACGCGCTTGAAAACGCCAATGTGCAGAAGACCTACAGCGATAAGGTCATTCAACATTTCTCCGATCCGAAAACCGAAGACACTTACCGGCTGCTCGCCGATCAGGCGTTGGTGACTCGGTTGGCGCAGTACGCCGACCTCGAAACCACCAGCGAGAACAGCCGTAACCTGATCGCCGCGTACCTGGCCAGTAAAATCAAACTGAAGACCGTGTATTTTCGAGATCAATACGTGGTCACCCAAGCCGCTTGCCTCGAGGCGCCCGACACGCTCCCAAACGTGACGCCACGCTCGGCACTGCTCGTGTTTCTAGGCGCGCCGCCCGATCAGGCGATCATGGAGCTGCCCGCAGACGGCGCTGCCCGGAGAGCAGCCATCGAGTCGTCAACCTCGCTGGAAGAGCATGTATTCATTCGTCTGTCGATTTACGACCGGCTGAAAATCGGCACGTTCGACATGAACTACACCGGCATCGAAAAACGGGGAAACAATTACCTGCGCGATCCGTCACTGACGTTTTATGAGTCCAACGACATCCTCTCCCATCTGTTTTACACAAATCAGGAACGCCTGCTTTCAGACATCGATACGTTGGTCTCGACCGACGCTGAGCGCATCGTTGACCAGTTGCTGGAGATCGCCAACGCGTTGCTGACCGTCGCCGCCATGGTCGTACTCACACCGACCATCGGGGCCGGGCTCGCTGCGCGACCGCTGGTTTCCTTTCTGTTCAGCATGTGTTCCGTAGGCGTGGAATTCGCGCGAGGAAGTCTGGCCGACCACCCTGCCGATGCTGAAGAGCATTACACCGCCGCCACCATAGCCGCCTTCACCGAGATTATTCCGTTGCTGTTACCCCGGCTGCATGGCGTCGCGATGAGTCGCGCAACGCGACAGGCAATCAACAGCAACGCCCTCAAACGCCTGCGATTCAACGGCGTCACGCCGCCTGTCTATCGGGATATCCCCAAAGTCAGTCGATACATCATGCCGTCGGAACTGGGCGCCATGCATTTGAAGCGTCGGTTGTTGGAGCGATTGAGCAAAGGCCCGACGGCGGCACAGGACATGGTGTACGAATACGCGCGCACCAGGAAAAAGACCATCAAGGGTCATGACGTGGTGATCTACCGCGGCCAGGTGTTCCGGGGTGACATGCGCCCGCCGGAAACCATCTTCGAAAAAGGCTTCGAGCTGCGCACACCTCTGAAAGAAATCGAGGAGGATATTCACCAGATCACGGGAGTAAAGGGTGGCTTCGGTGGCGGTCGTGATGCGCTGGATCCCGACGGCAAGGGCATTTCAACCTCAGCGTTTTATTACCGTGAACACACCGGCGCCTTCGTGTATGGAGGGAAAAAAGGCGGCTATACGTACATCATCGATAACGTGGATATCGACGGCTATCACCTTTATGCCAACGACCATATGGCCAAGCACCCCAACTCCCGCCCGATCAATCACAGCCCGACGGAAATCAACTACGGGGAGAATATTCCCGCAGACATGATTCTGGGCGCCTATGACAAACATCACCGATTCATCCCCAACCCTTTCGGCCTGGAGATGTTCGCCAGACGCCGGGCGAGTGAAATCCAAGTTCAACTGGCAGAAGCCGCAGCGCGCGCCGCAAAAATTCCGGCGCACGTTGAGGGCTGAAGTAGGAGGCCGGGCGTCAGTGCTGCTCGACGCCCGGATTCACAATCACCGTGCACGTGATCCCTGCGGCCAAAACAACGCTGTCCGGCACGTGGTCCAGGTGGATACGTACCGGCACGCGTTGCGCCAGGCGAACCCAGTTGAACGTCGGGTTGACGTCCGCGATGAGCTCGCGGCTTTCCGGGTTATCACGGTCGTAGATGGCGCGGGCGATGCTTTCGACGTGGCCTTTCATCACTTCGCCGCTCATCAACTGCATGTCTGCCGGGTCACCGACTTTGACGTGGGGCAGCTTGGTTTCTTCAAAGAAGCCGTAAACCCAGAACGAGTTCTTGTCGACCACCGCCATCTTCGCCTCGCCGATCCGGGCATAGTCACCGCGATGCACGTTGAGGTTGGTGACGTAGCCGTCCACGGCGGCCAGCACTTTGGTGCGTTGCAGGTTCAGCTGCGCGGCTTCAAGTTGCGCCACGGCCAACTGGTAATCGGCCTGAGCGGAGGTGGCGACGTTGGAGGCGTCTTCACGGTTTTCGGCGGAGATCACCAAGGCATCCAGGTCCTTGCGACGGTTCGCATTGACCTTGCGCATCTCCCAGGTCGCCTTGCGTGACGCCACCATCGCTTCGGCTTGCTTGACCGCCAACTGGTAGTGCTCGGGGTCGATCTGCATCAGCAGGTCGCCCTTCTTCACCGGCTGGTTGTCCTTGACCGGAACGTCGATCACCACGCCGCTGACGTCCGCGGCGACGTTGATCACGTCCGCGCGCACACGCCCGTCACGGGTCCAGGGGGTGTCCATGTAGTGAATCCACAGCAAGCGGCCAATCCAGATGGCCAGTGCCAGAATCAATAATGTCGCGATCAGACTGATGAACTTTTTCATCTCGAATTCACATAGGCCTCAACGGTAAACGGTCAGCGCCATCGCGCCAAAAATGCAGCTGAACAGGCTCAGGCGCAGCAACGCCGGGTGCCAGAAAAAACGGTACAGATCGAGCCCGGACATCAAGCGGTCCAGCGCCCAGGCGAGCACCATGGCGATCAGAAACATCACCGTGATGGTCGGCATGTAAACGCCGTGGAAGGCGATTTCACGTGGCATGGTTAAGTCCTTGCGGCGGCTCGATAGAGGCTAGTGCCGGTGCGTAAGCCGCCAACGGCGATTGCGGGTCCAGCAGGCACGTGCGGATGAAATGCAGGTAGCTCTTCACCCGCCGCAATGCCGAGGTGTCGAAATGCGGGGCGAACGGCTCGTCGGTGTTCTGCACGCAGAAGATTGCATGATCCACCGCATACAGGCTGCGTGCCAGGTTGTGCCGGTCGGGCTGAATGAACAGACGCACCAGTGAGCGGCCCATCGCGCGAATCGCCTGACGCCAAGGCTGCGACTCGGCATAGCTGGGGTGCACCGGCAGAATGGACTGCTCGCGGCGCAGCTCGATGATGGCGTGGCCGATCTCCTGCACCACGAACATCCAGCGCAGCAAGTTGCGCTGCACCACCGGTTGCCCGGCCGCCAGGCCGTAGGCTTGATGCACAAGGTCGCGGGTACGGCTTTCGAAGTTCGAGCGAAGCCCGCGCAACGGCGCGCTGATCGCAAAACTCACCTGTTGACGCAAGTCGTCTTCCAGACGGCGCCACAGCCAGCGACTGTTCGGCGGCAGAATGATCGCGCCCGCCGCCGCACACAGCAGCATGCCGATGACCATCGCGATGTAGTCGTTGATGAAGGTGTATGGGTTGTAGACGGTGAGGTTGTCCGGCACCGACCCGATACTGAAGAAGATCAGCAGGCCGATACCGACACCGGCCCACTGCGGCCGTGTCGTAAGAAAGGCGCCGAAGGCGAATACTGGCGCTAGCACCATGCACAGCAACGGGAAACCGTCGATCTGCGGCAGCACAAAAAACGTCTGAAAGAACCCGAGCACGGCGCCGAGCGCGGTGCCGCAGGCCATCTGGAACGACATCCTTCGCGGGTTGGACGTGGTGGCCGACAGGGCCACGGTGGCGGCCGACACCAAGGTCATCGTCGCCCCGCTCGGCCACGCAGTCGCCACCCAGTACACCGACATCACGGCCATCACCACCAGGGCGCGCACGCCGGAGGCCAACGACAGGGTCCAGTTGGTGGTGTTGACGAACGGTTCGACCCACTTTTCCCTCGCATGGCTGTGATCGGCCAACGAGGCGTGGGTCTGGGCGTAGTCGTGAATATCGTCAACGAAGCGATAGAGCAATTCGTAGGCGGTGTGGAAATCCAGCAGCTCGTCGTCACTCGGCGCGCTGTCGACGAATTCGGCACGCAGGCGTCGCACCTGCTCTGGCAGAGCGGCCTTGAAGTCGCTCAGACGGCTGGCCAGTTGCGCCGCATCGGTGGCGGTCAGGGCACGACCGGCGAAAGGCTCCAACAACTCGGCCAGCTCATTCAGCCCCGGCTCGATGGCGTGCACCGACGGGGTCAGGCCGCGACTACGCATGCGCTCAAGCAACTGGTGCAGGGCGTTGAAACGCGTGGTGATGGTCATGAACTCGCTGTTCAAGCGGTTCAGGCGTCCATTGCGTCGACGCATGTGCGGGTCTTCGAACACGGTGACGGCACGCAACCCTTCCAGGCCCACCGCGTCGGCGAGGAAGCGGACGTTGCTGGCTTCGAAACGCTGAGGATCGCTGTCGCCGCGCAGGCTGTCGATGGCGAAACGGGCGAAGGTCCCAAAGCGCTGGTACAGGGTGTTGCGCATGGCCGCACCGGTGCTCTGCGGCAAAATCGCGGCCGTCACCAGCGTCGAGCAGAGAATACCCAGGGAAATTTCCAGCAGGCGCCAGACCGCTGCCATGAATGAAGTGTCTGGATGCGCCAGCGCCGGCAGACCGGTGAACGCCGCCGTGTAACCCGCCAGCACGAAACCGTACGCACGGAAGTTGCGATAACGCGCGGCCCCGGCACAGCAAAATGCGACCCAAAGCGCCAGAAGCAGAAGAAACGGCGTGCTGTCCTGAGGGAACAGCGCCATCATCACCACCATCACGACCGACCCCGCCAGCGTCCCCAGCAGGCGGTAGAAGCTCTTGGCGAACACATGGCCGCTTTGAGGCTGCATGACGATGAACACGGTGATGACGGCCGTGCGCGGCTGCGGCAATTCAAGCCGCATCGCCACCCAGTAGGTCAGGAATGCCGCGATCAACACTTTGAAGATGTAGATCCACGTCACCCCGTCACTGCGCGCCCAGCCGTTGAGCTCACGGCGCCATTCCAGGGATTTGAACCAGGTCAGGGCAATGTTCATTTCAGTTCAAGACCTGTGTCGACAGGAGGATCGATTCGCGAGCAAGCTCGCTCCCACAGGGTCTGTGCTGGATCGCAGTAATCTCAATCGACGCTAAACCATTGTAGGAGCGTGGCTTGTCCCGCGATCGGCCGGGAACCGGTCGTAAAATAGGGCGACTCGGTTGAGTCAGGCACACCGCGCGCGATGATTGCTGCCGGCTCCCGGCAGATCGTCCGGATGCGGCCCAGACACAAGCCACACTCCTACAGATCCGGGCCTGCTTGATCATTTATCAAACACCGCCAACGACGCCGGCGTCTTCGGCGCAGCGGTCTTGTCGGCCGCTGGCGAATCGTTGCCCGCCATCAAGCCGCCGCCCAACGCCATCACCAGTTCGGCATGCACGGTCAGACGCGCGGCCTGCACCTGCTGCTGGATCTGCTGCTGATGGAACAACAAGGTTTGCGCGTTGAGCACGTTCAGGTAATCGGTCAGGCCACGCTGGTAGGCAATCATGGCGATGTCATACGTTTTCTGCGCGGCAGCGACCGACTGATCGGCGAACACCTGCTGTTTGTCCATCGACTCACGGCGAATCAACTGGTCGGAAATGTTCTTGAGCGCGTTGACCAGCGTCTGGTTGTACTGCGCCACGGCGGCGTCGTAACCGGCAGAGGCGACACCCAGCTCTGAGCGCAGACGCCCGCCGTCAAAGATCGGCAGCGTGATCGCCGGGCCGACGCTGTAGTTGAATTTCTTGCCGGTCAGAAACTCCAGCATGCCGCCGCCCGTAGCCATGTAACCCAGGCTGCCCATCAGGTCGACATTGGGGTAGAAACCGGCGTGAGCGACATCGATGCCACGGGCCTGGGCCGCCACTCGCCAACGGCTGGCGACCACGTCAGGCCGTTGACCCAGTAATTGCGCCGGCAGTGCGGACGGCAGTTTAAGGGCGGCGCTGAGCGACAGGGTCGGACGCTGCAGACTGGCGCCCTCACCCGGGCCTTTGCCAGCCAACGCCGCGATCTGGTTGCGGCTCAAGGCGATGGCTTCATCCAGTGAGTCGATCTGACGATGGGTTTCGGGCAGCGGCGCTTCGGCCTGACTGACCTCGAAATGCGTGCCGATGCCGCCTTTCAGACGACGTTGCGCGAGGTCAACAATCTGCTGTTGCTGCGCCAGTGTCGCTTCGACGATGTCGCGCTGTGCGTAGTTCAGCGACAGCTGGATATAGGCGCGCACAATGTTGTCCTGCAATTCCAGCTGAGCCTGACGCTCTTCGGCGGCGCTCATGTGCGCCATGTCCAGCGCCTCTTCGGTGTTGTTGCTTTCCCGACCCCAGAGGTCAAGGGAGTAACTCAGGCCGATGGAGGCGTTGTTGTCCCAGGTGCTGGTGTTCGACAGCTCGCCTGGGCCGTAGAACTGGTCGGTTGGCCAGTTATGCCGTTTGAGGGTGCTGTCGCCCGTGATGTGCACCGACTCTGCAGACTCGGCGATCCCGGCCATGGCCTTGGCTTGACGCACGCGCGCCGCCGCGATGGCCAGACTCGGGCTGCCGAGTGCGGCGAGCTCGATCCAGTGATTGAGTTGGTCATCGCCATACGCGCGCCACCATTGACCGTCGGGCCAGTGGGCATCTTTTGCGGCGGCTTTGATCGCTTCGTCGGTGGCCAGGTTGTCGGGCGACAACGAGGTGCCTTGAGGGGCAATACCGCCGGTTCCAATGCAGCCGCTGATGAGTAACGTTAAAGCCCAGACACTGAGGGGTTTTAGCCCTCTAAGGATGCGACGCGGCACAGCTGCAATTACCTGAATGAAAGGGGAATGGAACGAGCCGCGATTCTAGGATGCGCCTTGTGCGGCGATAAGCCGGGACTTATGTGAATCTTTGTTACCGAACCGAAGATAATCCTTTGGTATGGCTGACATGGATCAGTAACTTCATGTCACAATTTGCTATCTCACCAGAGAACGGCCAATGGACACTCTGCAAAACATGCGCGCCTTCAGTTGCGTGGCCCAAGCAGGCAGCTTCACGGCTGCCGCAGCTCAGCTGGACACCACCACCGCCAACGTTTCGCGCGCCGTCTCAAATCTCGAAGCACACCTGCAAACCCGACTCCTGAACCGTACGACGCGACGCATTGCCCTGACCGAAGCCGGCAAGCGCTATTTGCTGCGGTGCGAGCAGATTCTGGGTTACGTCGAAGAAGCCGAAGCAGAAGCCAGCGACGCCCACGCGCGCCCGGCGGGCCAGCTCAAGGTGCATTCGATGACAGGCGTCGGACAGCATTACGTGATCGACGCCATTGCGCGCTATCGCCGCAATCACCCGGACGTCTCGTTCGACCTGACCATGACCAACCGCGTGCCCGACCTGCTTGAAGAGGGTTACGACGTGTCGATCGTGCTGGCCAGCGAACTGCCGGACTCGGGATTCGTATCGCAGCGCCTGGGCATCACGTACAGCATCGTTTGCGCCTCACCCGCCTACATCAAGGCGTTCGGCATGGCCTACAAGCCGGCGGACTTGCTCAATCATGCCTGTCTGCGCCTGGTCAGCCCGGTGTTCCCGCTGGAGAAGTGGGCGTTTGACGGCCCCGAAGGCCAGGAAACCGTGACCATCGCCAGTTCGCCGTTCCTCGTCAACTCGGCTGACGCCATGAAAGCGGCGATCAGCAGCGGCATGGGCATCGGCATCCTGCCGATCTATTCGGCCATCGAAGGACTGCGTAATGGCTCACTGGTTCGCGTGCTGCCGCAATACCGTTCCCATGAGCTGAACCTGTACGCGATCTATCCGTCGCGTCAGTACCTGGATGCGAAGATCAAGACGTGGGTCGAATACCTGCGCGGCTCGCTGCCGGAAATCATGGCCGCGCATGAGGCGGATTTGCAGACGCACGTGTTGCCAGAGACGGTGTAGAAAAAAAACGCCGCGCACCTGTAGGAGCGTGGCTTGTGTCTGGGCCGCATCCGGATGATCGGCGCCGAAGTCGTAGTGAAATCAGCAAACGCTGTCTTTCAGATACACCCCGTATTCAGGATTTACTGCCGGTTCCCGGCAGATCGCGGGACAAGCCACGCTCCTACAGACTCAGCCCCCTCGCCAATCAAACAACAAGAATGTTAGCGTGCTACGCACTTCCCATCTGAACCGCCCGAGAGAAGCTATCCGATGAAAAAGACCGTCCTTGCCTTCAGCCGCGTGTCCCCGGAAATGGCCGAGCGCCTGCAGCAAGACTTCAACGTGATCATCCCGGACCCGAAAAAGGGTGATCTGAACGAGCAGTTCAATGAAGCCCTGCCGCACACCCACGGCATGATCGGCGCCGGGCGCAAGCTGGGCCGCGAGCAGCTGGAAAGCGCAAAACAGCTGGAAGTGGTGTCGAGCATCTCGGTCGGTTACGACAACTACGACGTCGGTTACCTCACCGAACGCGGCATCATGCTGACCAACACCCCGGACGTGCTGACCGAAAGCACCGCCGACCTGGGCTTCTCGTTGATCATGAGCAGTGCCCGCCGCGTCGCCGAGCTGGACGCCTACACCAAGGCCGGCAACTGGAAGCGCAGCATCGAAGCGCCGCACTTTGGCACTGACGTCTATGGCAAGACGCTGGGCATCGTCGGCATGGGCAACATCGGCGCGGCCGTTGCGCGTCGTGGTCGTCTGGGTTTCAACATGCCGATCCTGTACAGCGGCAACAGCCGCAAGACGGCCGTGGAGCAGGAACTGGGCGCACAATTCCGCACGCTGGATCAACTGCTGGCCGAGTCCGACTTCGTGTGTCTGGTGGTGCCGCTCAGCGAGAAAACCAAGCACCTGATCAGCACCCGCGAACTGTCGCTGATGAAGAAAAGCGCAATTCTGGTGAACATCGCCCGTGGCCCGATCGTCGACGAACCGGCCCTGATCGAAGCGCTGCAAAACGGCACCATTCGGGGTGCGGGTCTGGACGTTTACGAGAAAGAGCCGCTGCCTGAATCGCCGCTGTTCAAACTGAGCAACGCGGTCACCCTGCCGCACATCGGTTCCGCGACCCACGAAACCCGCCAGGCCATGGCCGATCGCGCCTACGACAACCTGCGTGCCGCCCTGTTGGGCGAGAAACCGCAGGATCTGGTGAATGCACAGGTGTGGAAAGGCTGAAGACTTTCAGCGCCTGATCCGGCGATTCGCGGGCAAGCGCGCTCCTGCACGGGAGCGCGTTGATGATGATCGTTCACACGGTCCCCGTGGGCGCGATCAACGACGTGATCCTCAAGCCAGTTTCGCCGTCACCGGCACCACCGCCTTTGGCTTCCTGAACACCAGCACATTCCCCACCATCACCAACACCAGGCCCATCAACGCGGGCACGGTCCATTGGTAGCCTTCGGCGTATGCCGACACGTTCAGCGCCACCACCGGGAACAGCACCGTGCAGTACGCCGCGCGCTCCGGGCCCATACGCCCGACCAGCGTCAGGTAGGCCGTGAAGCCGATCACCGAACCCGGAATCACCAGATACAGCAGCGAGCCGATGTAGCGCGTGTTCCATTCAAAGCCAAACGGCGTGCCGCTGATCAGGCAATACACGCTGAGCATCGCTGCGCCATACAGCATGCCGTAGGCATTGGTGGTCAGCGGACGCAGGCCCGCCTTCTGTTGCAGACTGGAGAGCATGTTGCCCGCCGAGAAGCACAGCGTGCCGAGCAACGCCAGCCCAAGGCCGATCAGCGTTTCATGGCTGGCGCTGTGCCCGGACAGCTCGGGCCAGAACAGGCATGCAAGACCGATCAGGCCCAGGGCACCTCCCGCCAGCACGTTGCGCGCGATCCTTTGTTTGAAGAACACCCGCGCATTGAGCGCATTCCACAGCGTCGCGGTGGAAAACACCACGGCCACCAGACCGCTGGGAATCCACCGACTGGCCGTGTAGAAGCACATGAAATTCACGCAGAACAGACACACGCCCTGCGCCAGGCAGATCAACTGTCCACGGCGGTTGACCTTTTGCAGTTTGCCGCTGACCAGCAGCATCGCGAACAGAATCAACGCAGCCAAGCCGAAGCGGTAAACGATCGACACCGGAATCGCCACCTCGCCCAGTTGCAGTTTCAAGGCGATCCAGGTCGTGCCCCAGATCAACACAGTCAGCAGATACAGCGAGATGTTCATGGCAGGCTCCTCATTGAGACCCCAGTCTGCGCATCCGCCACGGTCGCCACTTGCAAAAACTTGCGCATTTGATCGTCGGACGGCTGGCAGAAGCCCGATGGGGGAGTAGGATTCGGGGCATGGACGATGTACCTGACGCAACGCTAAATGGCTGATGACAAAATGCCCTGTGGGAGCGAGCTTGCTCGCGAATGCTGACGCATGACCGACAGAGGTATTGCTGCTTCACCTGACACTTCGTGGGCAAGCTCAGTCCCACGGGTTATCTGTCCGCCGACCCAACACCGCCAACCTGTATTTCACGAGATGCCCATGTCGTCACTGGACACCATCCAGGTCTTTCAATGCCTGAACAGCTCGCCTCACGCGCAGCTGGAGCAGAGTGCGTCGCTGGGTGACGGTGTGGTCGCGGCGTTGTGGAATAACCGGCACGATGCGCAGGATTATCACGGCCCCAGCCATCACACCCTGTCCTGCTACATCTCGGGCGGCACCCAGACCTATCGCCGCGACCAGCCCGACAGGAAAGGCGCGCCAGGCAAGCTCTGCGTTCTGCCCGCCGGGCACCAGTCGTCCTGGGTGGTCAACGGTGACCTGCGGCTCGCGCATCTCTATATCAGTCCGGAGCAGTTCGCCGTGAACTGCGTCAGCCTGCTTGACCGTGAGCCTCGGGAAATGATGCTGCGGGAGAACACCTTCATCGATGATCCCCTGCAAGCCGAGCGCTTCGATCGACTGATACGCATGAACTGGAACGAACCCGGCGAGCGTCTTTTGACCAGCAGCCTGGCCCATGAGCTGCTCGATCACATGATCCTGAGTCAGGTCGGCCTGCGTGACGGTCTGCGCTTGAAGGGCGGACTGGCGCCGCATTTGCGCCGGCAACTGGTGGAGTTCATCGAACAGAATCTGGCGGAGCCGCTGAGCCTGGGGCAACTGGCCGGAATGTGCGCGCTGTCGGAGTACCACTTTGCGCGCATGTTCCGCGAAAGCTTCGGTCTGCCGCCCCATCAATACCTGCTCGCCCGCCGCCTGAACCGCGCCCGTGAACTGCTGCGCAGCACCCGCCTGCCGTTCGGACACATTGCCCTGGAGTGCGGATTCGCCAGCGCCAGCCATTTCTGCAACCGTTTCAGACACGCGATGGGCGCGACGGCCGGGGAATATCGGTTGGCGTTTCAGTCATGAATGTCATGGACTGACGCGGTCCATCCTGTGGGAGCGAATTCATTCGCGATGAGGGGGTCAGTCGGCACATCTCTATCGTCTGGAAAGTTTTCGCGAATGAATTCGCTCCCACAGAGGTCGTGCTCAGCCCGCTACACCTTCAAACTCCCAAGAGTAAGCGTCAGGCAGCAGAACGTTTAAAACTCCAGCGTCGTTGCCACGATCACCTGCCTCGAATCCCCCACCGACACAAAATACCGGCTCACCGCCGAGCTGTAGTACGTGCGATCAAACAGGTTCTTCACGTTGAGCTGAACCTTCACGTTCTGGCCGTCCAGCTTCGTTTCATACGTCGCGAAGGCATCGGCGACGGTGTAACCCGGCAGGTCGAAATCGTTGTCCGGGTCGCCCGCGCGCTCACCCACATAGTGAGCGCCCGCCCCCGCGCGCAATCGGTCCGAACCCAAGACCGCGCCGAAGTCGTACACCGCAGACAGCGAACCGCTGTGCCTGGGCACATTCTGCAGCCGATTGCCCTTGAGCGTCGGGTCTTCCATCACCCAGGCATCGGTAAAGGCGTAACCGCCGATAAGGCTCCAGCGTTCTGACAACTGACCGCTCAGGTCCAGCTCTGCACCGCGCGAACGCACTTCACCGGCGGTCGTGTACACCGTATTGGCTGTGAGCGAATCGAAGTTGGCGACCAGCACGTTGCGCTTTTTGATGTCGAACACCGCCAGCGTCCCGCTGATGCGGTCGTCCACATCCCACTTGGCGCCGAGCTCCCAGGCTTTCGACTCTTCCGGCAAGGTGGCCGAATCCAGCACCGTGCCACCCGCCAGCGCGGCAATGGTGGAGTTGGGTTTGAACGACTCGGTGTAGCTGCCGTAGAACGACAGTTCATCGGTATAGCGGTACACCAGGCCGGCGCGGGGAATCCATTTTTCACCATTAAGGTCTGTGTTGCGCGTGAACGGAATGCCTTTGCCCGCCTGCTGATCGAACATCTCGTAACGCCCACCGGCCACGACGATCCACTGATCGGTCAGGTGAACGGAATCCTGAATGAACAATGAGTCGGTACGCAGGATGTCCAGCTGGTCGCTGTCTGGCGCGCTGACCAGCGTGCCCTCCACTTCCTGACCATACACCGGGTTTACGTAACTGAACGTGGTCAGGCTTTTTTGCCGGATCAGTTCGCCGCGATAGATCTTGCGGTACTCGTCATCAACCCCGACCAGCAGGTCGTGCTGCATCCCCGCTACCCCAACACGACCGGCCAGGGTCAAGGTGGTGAAACGGTCGGTGCTCAGCGAGTCGCGCGTGCCGTCCATGGAACGGGTCAGCGTGCCATCGCCCGGGCTTACGCCGGTCACGCGCACTTGGCTGGCGTCGTAGGTTTCACGGTTGTAGCTGTAGCCCAGATGGCCTTTCCAGTTGTCGTCGAACGCGTGATCGGCCTCGATCCGGTAAAGGTCCGAGCGACCTTCCATGTTGTTGAAGGGCTCGTCCAGGCGACGGGTCGCGGGAATGTTCAACGGGTGGTTGGTACGCGGATCGATGGCTGTTCCACGGTCGAAAGGCGACAGGAACTCCCGATGCTCATAGGCCGCCAGCACCTGCGTGCTGTCGCCGTCCCAGGACAGCGAAGGCGCCACCAGTGTCTCGCGGTGCACGCCGTAGTTACGCCAGTAATCTTCGTCCTCGTGATCGAGAATCATGCGATATGCAAAGGGTGAATCGCCGAGCGCGCCAGTGCTGTCCAGCGTTGCGCCACTGCCATTCTTACCCGATCCGTAGCTGGAGCCACGCGTGGTCAGGGCGCTGTAGGGCTGCCATTCGGGACGTTTACTGACGACGTTGATCACGCCGCCCGGATCCTGAATGCCATACAGCACCGATGCCGGCCCCTTGAGCACTTCAACCCGCTCAGCCGTGGCATTGAGGTTGCGCCCCTGCACCACCGGCATTCCGTCACGCATGATCGAACCGTCGCGGTTGTCGCCGAAACCGCGCTTCATCAGGGTGTCCTGCGTGCTGCCCAGCGTGTTGCCCTGGGTCACGCCGCTGATGGTGCTCAGGGCATCGTCGAGATTGCGCGGCGCCTGATCACGCAACACCTGAGCCGGCACAACGCTGACCGCTTGCGGGTTTTCCAGTCGAGGTGTGGACGAGCGCATCACCGACGTCGTGACCGGCGGCAGGTACGTCTCCGGCGCCGTGCGGGGCGAGTCGATCTGCGTCACTCCCAACGTGATCGCCCCTTCGCTCGACGCGGGCTCAAGGGTGAACGTGGTGTCGGTGGCGCGTCGAAACCTCAGACCGGAAGTGCCCAACAGCCGCTTCAATGCCTGTTCGGCGGTCAGCGATCCACTCACCGCCGGTGCTTCGATGCTGTAGGGCGTGTCCTGGGTGTAAATCACACTTTGCCCGGTCACCCGACTGAAATCGCTGAGTGCCTGCGGCAGAGGTTGGGCAGGGATGGAAAAGTCATAGGCAGGCTCCGCCCCCTGAGCGCACGCGCTCCAGACAGTGAGCATGGAAATGCCGAACCAGACCTTCAATCTGAAAAACCTCGATACTCGACCCGGAACATCTGTCCGCACACTCGATACCTGCGGGAGTGAGCTTGCTCGCGAAGACGTCAGATCAGTCCCCTTCATGTTGCTGACACAACGCCCTCGCGAGCAAGCTCGCTCCCACAGGGCATGTGCTGTTGCTCGGTCAGCGGATCACGATCACCCGCCCCAACGCCTCGTACTGCTCGAACCCGACCACTGACTTCAACGCGGCCAGCACCGCCAGCGGGTCTTTGCTGGGGAAGCTGCCGCTGACGGTCTTCGCGGCCAACCGGTCGTTGAGCACGACGATGCGCCCGGGGTAATACCGGCTTAGATCGTCGATCACCTGCGCCAGCGGCGTGCGGTAGTAATTGAGCCAACCCTGACGCCAGGCCAGTTGCTTTTCACTGTCGACAATGCTCGGATCGCTGGTATGGGTGAGGTCGTAACTGACCCGCTGTCCCGCCGTCAGGATCTGCTGCGGCTCGCCCACGTCCGCCTTGACCCCTACGCGCCCGGAGAGCACGGTCACCTGCGCCCCGTTCGGCTGTAGGCGCACTTCGAACTGTGTACCCAGCACTCGCGTTTCACCTTTTCCACCCTCGACCACAAAAGGCTCGCCGGTGTGCGTGACCTGGAAGAAAGCGGCCCCCCGACGCAATTCGACGTGGCGCTCGCCCTGAGTGAAATGCACTGCAATCGCGCTGTCGGCATCCAGCGTGACCTGCGACCCATCGGCCAGCATCACGCTGCGGACCTGCCCCGGCGCGGCGACGTAATCCGCACCGAGATCATCGATCCAGCGCTGCGGCTGAAAGCCCAGGCCGACCCCGATCATCAGCACCAGACAGGCCGCCATCGCCAGACCGGCGCTCCAGCGCATCAGCGTGTGGCGGCGAACCGCAGTACGCGGGGCATCCATTGCCTTGAGCAACGCGGCAAGCGCGACGGCGTCTTCACCGGCCAGCTTCGCCGCAGGTTCCTCGGTCATCTCCCACATCACTTGCGCCTGGGCATAGGCCTCGGCATGGGCGGGATCGGCCTGCAACCAGCGGCTGAAACGCGTTTGTTCGGCCACTGTCGGCTGATCGTGCAGCACGCTCAACCAGCTGAGGGCGGCTTCGTGATGTTCAGGCGTAATGACCAAGGTTGGGTCCGAAGGCGCTTTCATCGACGAGCGTCCCCGGACTTCGCACCGAGCGGGATCACCCGCCCGGGCCCCTGCTCCAGACTCGCCTTGCAGGCCTGCAAGGCGCGCATCATGTGTTTTTCCACCGCGCTCTGCGAAAGGCCCATGACGGTGGCGATCTCGCCGTATTTGCGACCGTGAATG
Source organism: Pseudomonas abietaniphila (assembly GCF_039697315.1). NCBI lineage: Bacteria > Pseudomonadati > Pseudomonadota > Gammaproteobacteria > Pseudomonadales > Pseudomonadaceae > Pseudomonas > Pseudomonas abietaniphila. Next base: position 2,127,224 of record NZ_CP155619.1, read on the forward strand.
CGGTTGAGCAGGAAGATCTGCCGCGTTTTGTCGGGCAGTCCGCGCAGTGCCGCTTCGATGTGTCGCAAATCGTTACTGGCTTCCAGCGCGGCCTGCGGCGCGTCGCTGCACAGTTCCTGCTCGTCAGATATCAGCGCTTCATGAAGCCGGGCGCGGGTGCCTTCGTTGCGCAGATGGTCGATGGCAATGTTGCCCGCGCAACGCATCAAGTAGGTGTTGAGCTCCTCCACCTGCACCAGCGGACGTCGCCAGAACCGGACGAACAGGTCCTGCACCAGATCGGCTGCCGTCGCACGGCACCCGACACGCCGACTCACCAGCGCTTCCATTTGCGGGCGCTGGGACAGGAACACCTTGAGAAAGCGTGCGCGAGCAGCTTTCGGGGCGTCTTGATCGATCTCGGAGGGGACCGAGTCGAGGGCGGGTGGAGGGAGATCAATCATCGCGCGATATTAATGATAAATATTCTCATGCGCAAAAGAATATGACGGCAAACCCCCGTTTTTACGAGGTGATCCCCCAGTGACGTGATCCTGGGTATCACCCATGAGCCGTGTTCCAGACCGCTGAGGATTCTGGCCTGGAAATATTTTCTCGCATCTGGGGGTTGAATTGTTTCTTCATCGGCGCCAACACTGTGACTGAGGGCAGACGAAAACTTCAGTGTCGTCGAGACTCTCCCGAGCAAGCCAAAGTAAGGGAAGAACTATGCAAATCCAGGTCAATAGCGATAACCACATCGAAAGCAGCATCCGACTGGAGGAGTGGGTACGAACCACCGTTGAAAGCACGCTCGAACGCTACGAAGAAGATCTCACCCGCGTCGAAGTCCACATCCGCGATGAGAATGGCGATAAGCCCGGCCCGCATGACATCCGCTGCCAGATGGAAGCCCGGCCAAAAGGACACCAACCTATTTCCGTGACCCACAAGGCCGACTCACTGGATCAGGCCGTGGACGGCGCTGCCGTGAAACTCGATCACGCGCTGGAACACTTGTTCGGCAAACTGCGCAGCAAACGCGGCGGTGTCACCACGCTGAGCAGTGTTCGGGGCAACGAATCGGACAATCCCGACGCCCTGCTACAGGAAGAATTTCTGGAAAAAGACGACGCCCTGCACGGTTAAACCGGCGGCTTGAAACAGTCAATCATTCAATAAACAAGGGCGGGCCTGTGGAGACAGGCCCGCCCTTTTTATTTCAATTGAAACGCGCACACAAACCATGCAGACAGCGCCCTAATGGTGCCTGCGTGCAACTGGAGCAGCATTTCGCTACTACTTAATCATTAATCTAAAAGAGTAAACCTGATCACACTTTCAGCGCTGAAAGGATTCATGATCACTTTAAAAGCCCCGCCGGTCCCGCATGGCCCGAACCCTGCAAGTGTCAGAACGTCGAGCCTCCAACCTCTGCAAACCTCGCCCCTTCCGGCCCGATGGGCAGCTGACTCGCCAACACAGACGCAGTTTTATTTATACCGTTGATCCTGCGTCGAGAACTAAAAGGACAAACGTTCAGTCAATTCATGCAGATCGATAATCAGGTAACAGGCCATGGACAATCCTTTTCAACAGATCACCGATGCTTTTCACCCAGACTACCGGGTCAATCTGAGTATCCAGGGCCTCGACGGAACCATCATGCTGACACTCTCCAACGAGTCAGGTGTGGTCGCTAAACGCTTGATCAGCGCCGAACAACGTAATTCACCCAAGCGCCTGCGTCGCTTGATCGAAAGCGTGCAATTCGGCATCGCCATCGAACAAGGTCACAGCGCAATCAAGATCCTGGCCGCCATGACCGATGGCGACGTAAAACAACTGGCACCGCCGGCCGCCAACGCCCGCCTGCTCAACCGTTCAAATCAGGCAATAGGCCTCTGAGCAATGACGCGGACCTGACGGAGGCGACTCGATGAATCGCCTCCCCTTCGCGCCTGCTGTCCTGTCGCCATGCCGGTGATCGCTTCTCCGCTTTAACTTCCCGCCGATTCAGCCCTCAGACAGAAACGACCTGTTACAACAACTCTGTATCGAGCCCACACGCCCTGAGCAACGCAACGGGTGGTGGCCGGATGTGGACACGTTCGAGGTAGCGACATGTATTTACGATATTTAGCGCTGGCTGGCGTTCTGGTGATGGCCACCGGTTGCGTCGAAGAAAGGGTCGTGCATGAGCGGCGCGGACCGCCGCCGCGCGCCGAGTACGTCGAAGTCATCGCCCCGCAGGCGCCGCCGGAACGCATTATTGAAGAAGAACCGGCACCGCGCCCCGGCTACATCTGGTCCCGCGGCTACTGGCGCTGGAACGGCAACCGCTATGTCCCGGTTCATGGCCACTGGGAAGCTGTGCGGCCTGGCTATCGTTACCAGCATCCGTACTGGGAAAACCGGGGCGACGGCTGGCATTACCATGTCGGAGTCTGGGTGAATTGATCACCTGATCATCATGCAGAAAGAAAAATGCCCCGCATCGACGGGGCATTTTTCATTCAGGCCGGCAAAACGTCATTTATAACTCGCCCTTCTCGTCGATCACCGCCCCTTTCGTCTTGCCGTTAGGGTCCGGGACCTTCACCGACGGAAATTGTGAGGAGGCGTAACGCACCACAAGAATCGCGAACGCCAGCAGCAGAATCGCACCACTGAGGTACACAACACCCAGATCCGGCGGCGCATGGTGCGAAACGTCGGAGATGAGCAGACGGGTCAGCGCCGTGATCGCGACATAGATAAGGAAGCGCACGGGCATGTGGTTGGTCTTGAAATAGATCCCCACCATCGCACCCAACTCCAGGTAGATGAACAGCAGCAAGATGTCATCGACCGTGATGTGTCCTTTTTCCAGCATGCCCAGAAACGCCATGACCGCAGCCCACGCGGTGACCGCGCCGATGGCGAACAGCGCCAGGTAATGGAAGGTCTCGACGAACAGGTTGCCCAGCGACTCAGCGCAACTGTGTACGTGCTGACGAAGGGATTCGGCCCAGTTGATTTTCACGATGTACTTCCTTGAGTAACCCAGATCGGATGATGCCGCGTGCGCATGACGCTTGTGCGCACGCAATTGGCCAAGCATTTAAGGGGCCATTAGCTATGGTTGAGAACGTGACCGGATGTCGCAAGGCACAATCTGGCGTTAAAAATGCCTGTGAATTGCCACTACCCAAGCAGCATCGATTCCCTTATGCTGCGCACTGTATATAAACACAGTATCCGATAAAGAAACTATCGTGAAGGCATATGAGGTGGTAAATGGCCGTCGAAGTGGTATACCGCAGCAGCCGAGATCTGGAGCGCTTGTTCATGGATAAAGCCGAAGCTGACCGTCATGACAAAATGCTCGAACTCGCCGAGCTGCTGTCCAGCGTATTGAGTAAAGCCGTGCCTTCCCTGTCCGAAGCACAGGTCGAAGAGGCTGGCATCTACATGGCGAAGAACCGCGACGTCTTCGCGCGCGCATTCAAGAACCAACCCGATGCGTTGAATGAATTGCTGAGTGACGCGGCCGAGTAATCTGCTGCAATCCCGTGTGGGAGCGAACTTGGTTTGGGCCGCATCCGGACGAAGCCGCGGTCAGGACATCCGGATACGGCGGATGCACAGACCTCTTCGTCCAGATACGGCCCAGGCCAAGCTCCCTCCCACAGGTATAGGTTCCCTTACCTGGACCGTATTAACCCGGATTCCCCCTTCTCCCGTTACGCACCAACGCTGACGGCCTCGGCACACGCCTGCAGCACGTTGGGGCCAACACCAATGATCAACTCGCTGCCAAGCCAGCTCGCGAGCAACGCACCCGCCCTTGCCACGCCGTCCTGCTCACCCAGCCGAGCCACGAGCATCTCGCACAGGTCGATGAAGCTGCCGTTCTGCTGGAGCTGAACCAGCGCCAGGTATTCCAGGGCGTCGACCTCTTTCAGCCGCGACGTGAACCCACGCCGCCAGACGATCAGGCCACCCGCCTCTGCCAGCATTTCGCTGTCCGGTGGCGTACGCCCCTCACATAGCGCCGACCAGACCGCTTCGACGTTGGTGGTCATGACGTGTATCCGTAACGACGGCGTGAAACGCAACTGGGCGTGATCCCAGTCGACGGTCGCCAATGCGTCGGGGGAAAGCGGCGTGGCATCTTTCGCCACTAACGCCTCACTCAAGGCCTGTTCGATCCAGGCGAGCTCGTGGATGTCAGGGTTTTCGGGAAACCGTCGACGCAGGGTCTCGTCGAAATGCTCGGCGTAGGCATCAAGGGTCCAGGCGTAAGGAGGAAAGTGTTCGATATGGTCGATGGCCGTGTGACGGAAGGCTTCCTCGCCCAGCCAGCTGCGCAGTTGCGGGAAGGCATGTTTCAGGCAACTCACCAGCTGCGCCCGGTAGTTGTTCTGATACACCGCGAGGCCTGCAGCGGCGTGGACGCTCAAACGATCGGCCGCGTCTTCGGACGAATCGACCAGCCAGGACTGAAAATCACGCTGCATCTCGGCGAGATTCATGCGGCATCTCCTGCGCGGCGAACGGTTTCGGCAGTGCCCAATGCACGAGCGATGGACAGCTCCTGCAGCAGTTCGCCCAGGGGCGGAATATCGTCATCGCGTTCAATCATGGTGGCGACCGGCCCGAGCAACGAAATGGCTTTGGCGTACAGGTGCCAGACGTCGGTGCACACCGGGCTGTCGTGGGTGTCGATCAACAGATCGGGGCCCTGACTGTGTCCAGCGAGGTGAATCTGGCGCACGCGTTCGGCGGGAATTCCATCGAGAAACGCCAACGGGTCGAAGCCATGATTGCTGGCGCTGACGTAGACGTTATTGACGTCGAGCAGCAGTTCGCAGCCGGTGCGACGGGACATCTCGGCGATGAATTCCCATTCGGTCATGGCGGCGTCGGGAAAGCTCAGGTAGCTGGAGGGGTTTTCGAACAGCAGGGTCCGGCCCAACACGTCTTGAGCGTGATGAATGTTGGCGCATACCCGTTCCAGTGCTTCGTCGGTGTACGGCACTGGCAAAAGATCGTGAGAGTTGAAGCCGCCGATGCGCGACCAGCTCAGGTGATCGGAGACGAACAACGGTTCGATGTCGTCGACCAGGCTTTTCAGGCGTTTGAGGTAATCGGGGTTCAGCCCGTCCGCCGAGCCGATCGACATGGACACACCGTGCAGCACCACCGGATGACGCTCACGGACCTGACGCAGGATGTTGCGCGGCTGTCCGCCCTCGACCATGAAGTTTTCCGAGATGACCTCGACGAAATCCACCGGAACCTGGGTCTCCAGAAAGTCGCGATAGTGCTCGCGGCGCAGGCCCAGCCCGTACCCTGAAAAGACTGCTGACATGATGCGTACTCCGTTGAAGGGGCTGACGATGGTTGGCGTTCAGTCGACAGCGATGCAGCCGATCCAAAGCGACCGAACCGTCCCACGGCAGGTAAAAGGCAAAAAAGCCCGTCACACAGGACGGGCTCTGTCACCCGACTTATTTAGGCTCGGTCAGGGTGCCGCCGGCTTTCAGGCATTCGGAGGGGGTTTTGACGATCACGCCCTGGCCTTTGCAGCTGTTCAGGCCTTTGCAGTCGTTCTTGGCGGTCGCGCACAGGCTTTCGCCTTTGCACCCGTTGACGCCGTAGCAACGGCCTGGTTTTTCGGCGCTGGCATCGGCAGCCGATGCGCCAACGCTGAAGGAAGCCGATGCCAGGGCGATCAATGCGGCGGCGGTGGCGATGCTGAAGCGGGATTTGTTCGAAGCGATCATGGTGTTCTCCAGTTGCGGTCGGGATAAATCAATAAAGGTGTGTTGAATCGGTGGCGTAAACGCCGGCGTTACTTGACGGCCAGCGCGGCGTCTTCGATGACCTGAGCGACGGCTTCAGGCTGCGAGATGTACACGGAGTGGCTGGCCTTGATTTCGGTGACCCTGGAACCGGCGCGCTTGTACATCCAGCGCTGCAGATCAGGGCTTAGCGCGCGGTCGTCAGTGGCAACGATTGCGTAGGTCGGCTTGTTGTGCCAGGCCGCGGCCCAGGCTTGCGCACCGAAGGTGGCGGCGGTCGCAGCAGGCTGGGAAGCGGCCATGAAATCGGTGCGGTTGGTGGTCAGGTCCGCCGCGAAGTCGGCGTTGAATTTGGCGCGATCAAAAAACAGATGACCGTCGCGAGTCGGTCGCACGTCATCGCTTGGCGCCGGCATCGAGGCAATCAACTGGCCCATGCTCTCGCCCACTTCAGGTTGCAGTGCGGCCACGTAGACCAGTGCCTTGACCTTGTCGCGGATGCCAGCTGCGCTGATCACACCGCCGCCCGAGCTGTGACCGACCAGCACCACCGGGCCGACCTGCTGGTCAAGAATTTCGCGGGTGGCGGCAATGTCTTCGTCCAGGTTGGTCGCAGGCTGAGGCACTACGGTGACCTTGTAGCCCTTGTGAATCAGGATGTCGTGTACGACTCGCCAGCCTGAACCGTCAACGAAAGAGCCGTGGACGATCACGATGTTTTTCGCACCCGTCGGTCCTGCCGGTGCCGCAGCAGGCGTCGCCGCTGAGACAAAGAACGGAGCGGCCACGGCCATGACGCCGAGGGCAAGTTTGGAAACTGTACGCATGGTGACTCTCCGGGGGCTTGTGCAGCCCCGCTCAGGTTTCATTTTTTTGTGTGTTGCGAACTCAATGGCGGGCGGCGCGAGACCGTCCGAAAAACAGCTGATCCAACGACCAGCCACCGGCGCCATACACCACCAGCGGCAGGAGCAATCCGGCCCAGGTCAGGTGGGTTGGCCAGGCGTTCGGGTACACGAAAATCTCGATCACCGCCGTCATGCCCAACAGCGCAGCGGCAGCCGGTCGTGTCAGCAGGCCAAGCACCAGCAGCATCGGAAACAGGTGCTCGCCATAGGTCGCCAGGTGTGCTGCCAGATCGGTCGGGATCAACGGCAGCGCGTATTCGTACTGGAACAGCTGAAACGTCGACGGCTTGATCGTCAGCCAACCTGTGACCTTGGTGCGTCCCGACAGGAAGAACACCGATGCAATGCCGACCCGGGCGATCAACAGCAACGCACTGGGCATGGCGGCCCGCAGCGTCGGCGCCAGCATCGAGCTGCGCATCACTTCTGTTCCGTCAACGAGCCAAAGCCCTTGGGCGTCTTGATGGTGGTGCACGTGCCTTTGTCGACCAGCACCCAGGCATCGCCCTGATAGTCCGCGACCGCAGTGGCGGCGCACGACGTGCCTGGGCCGGCGGCGCAGTCGTTCTGACCGGCGAGGGACACGCCGTAGCATTTCTCCTTCGGGCTGGCCTGATCGGCGGCGGAAGCGGTGTCGGCCAGAGCGGTCAGTGACAAAGCAAGGGTCGCGGCAAGAGCGGCATATTTGGTGTTCATGGTCATCTCCAAAGCGTTAGGGATTGGGCCGAGTCCGGCATCCTTCTCGGGTTTCAACGTTGAAACCGGCGGCGCCTTTCGGTGAGGAGATTTAATCGCGGGCCTGTATCCCGTCTGTGTCGCCCTGCGCACTGAAGCCTGAGCAGATGTATCTGCCGGGCAGCCGTACACAGTCCGATACAAAGCCGGATGGAATAAAATCGAAATTGAGAAATGTTCGCGTAACGGGAGGGGGTGGATCACTGTAGGAGCGCGCTTGCCGTGATTGCCGTCTGCCTGAGCCACATCTATTGACTGACAGACCGCAATCGCGGGCAAGCGCGCTCCTACAAGGGTTTGCGGTGCGCAATACGTGCGCGGTACTTGTAGCTACTCCGGCTTTTCCAACTCATCCACCAACGCCCTGAAAAACCGTGCCGCTTCACCCCCGGTCACGGCGCGGTGATCGAAGGTGAGCGATAACGGCAGGATCGGGTGAACCACTACCTGCCCGTCCATGGCCACCGGCTCTTCACGAATGCCGCCTGCGCCGATGATTGCCACTTGCGGCGGCACCACGACCGGGTTGGCGTAACGGCCAAACAGCGTGCCGAAGTTGGACAAGGTGATCGTCGCCCCCATCATTTCCCGTGGCGGGATCGAGCGCGCCTTGACGTCTGCCCGCAGGCGCTTCATGCCCTCTTTCAAGTCAGCCGACTGACGATTTCCCACATCGCGCAGGACCGGCACGAACAAGCCGTCGGGCGTGTCCACGGCAATCCCCAGGTCCAGGTTGTCGTGATGCTTGATCGACAGCGACTTGCCGTCGAACCAGCTGTTCAATACCGGTTCCACCTTGCACGCCGCCGCCATCGCTTTGCCGATACGAATCAGCGGATCGCGCGCGGAACCCCAGCGATGCAGATCGGCGTCACCGAAAATCGTCACCGGGACCACTTCAGCGTGGGACTTGGCCATGTTCAGCGCCATGCTGCGCCGCACGCCGCGCAGTTTTTCGCCGCCAAACTTGTCGCGCTCCGCCTGGGAGGCGTTTTCGACATCGGCCCGGGTGATCAGGCCGTCACTGCCCGAGCCGCTCAGCGCGTTAAGATCGACACCCAGTTGCCGCGCCAGTTGACGGACCGCCGGTGTGGCGCGGGTCGACATGTGCTCACGGGTCGAAGGCGCAGCGCCGACGAAGAACTGGTCGTCCTGGCTGTTGCCCCCGCCCTCCAGACGGCCAACGACCGTGCCCGCATCGCCTTCGCCCTCGAACGCCATCAGCGGCTCACCGACATGCAGGATGTCGCCATCGCCGCCGTAGACCTTCGCCACCACACCGTCATACGGCGCGGGGATGTCAACGATGGCTTTGGCGGTTTCCACGGACACCACAAGCTGATCGGCTTTCACCGTGTCCCCGGCCTTGACGTGCCACTCGACGATTTCCGCTTCCTGCAACCCTTCGCCCAGGTCGGGCAGTTTGAAATATTTCATCGCAAGCCTCCTCGGCCGTCAGGCGAAATTCAGAGCGCTGTCGCAGGCATGAAGAATGTCTTCAACGCTGGGAATGTACAGCTGCTCCAACCGGTACAGCGGCGGCGGAATGTCCGGCGCGGTGACCCGTTGAATGGGCGCCTGCAAGTCCAGAAAGACACGTTCGTAAAGGCTTGCGGCAATGTCCCCGCCCAGCCCACCCGAGCGAGGCGCTTCGTGGACGATCACGCAGCGGCCGGTCTTGCGCACCGAGGCCTCCAGTGTGTCGAGGTCCAGCGGTTTGACGCACGCCACGTCGATCACTTCCGCCGACACGCCCTGTTCAGCCAAAGCATTCGCAGCCTGGAGGGTTTCGTGGACGCTCGCGCCCCAACTGATCAGGGTGATGTCGCTGCCTTCACGCAGGGTGAAACAGGTGTCCAGCGGCAGGCGCTTGCCATCGTCGACCAAGGTCTGCGGATTCATTCGGTAAAGCCGTGTGGGCTCCAGAAAAATCACCGGATCGGGATCATCGATGGCCGAAAGCAGCAAACCGTAGGCCCGGGCGGGCGACGACGGGATGACAACGCGCAAGCCCGGCACGTGGGCGAACATCGCTTCGGTGCTTTCGCTGTGGTGCTCCGGCGCACGAATCCCCGCGCCCATGGGTGAGCGCATGACCATGGGGCAACTCAGCCGACCGCGCGTACGATTGCGCATGCGTGAGGCGTGGGAAACCAGATGCTCCATGGCCGCATAGATAAAGCCCATGAACTGGATTTCCACCACGGGTTTCAGGCCTTGCGCGGCCATGCCGACGACCAGTCCGCCAAGCATGGTTTCCGCCAGAGGTGAATCGATTACGCGCTTGAAGCCGAAGGCATCGCGCAGGCCCTGCGTGGCCCGGAATACACCGCCGTTGACGCCGACGTCTTCGCCCAGCACCACGACGTTTTCGTCTTCGCTCATGGCCCGGTGCATCGCCAGATTCACAGCCTCCAGCAGGCTCAGCTTTTTATCGCCTGTGGGAATGTCATTCGCCATGACCGGCACCTCCATTGCGACGCGCCACGCGCTCAAGGAACCATTCACGCTGATCGGCCAGCGGCGCAGGCCACTTCGCGTACACGTGATCGATCACCGATTCGGGCGCCTGATTGCCTGCGCGTTCGAAGTTATCCACAGACTGCTGTACCAGGCCCTGGCATTCGGCGATCAGCGCCTGTTCGCGGTTTTCGTCCCAAACGCCCTGACTGGCCATGAACGACTGCAGACGTTTGATCGGTTCTTCCTGCCACGCCTGCTTCACTTCCTCGGCCGCCCGGTAGCGCGTGGCATCGTCGGCGGTGGTGTGATCGCCCAATCGATAACTCAGGCATTCGAGCAGCACCGGCCCTTTGCCCTTGCGTGCGCGCTCCAGCGCAACCTGCATGCGATCGTAAACGGCAAGGATGTCGTTACCGTCCACCTGCTCGCCATGAAAGCCGGCGCCAATGGCCTTTTGCGCCAGCGTCGGTGCGCCGCACTGAATACGCCGGGGCACGGAGATCGCCCATTGGTTGTTGTTGATCACGAACACGACGGGTAATTGCCAGGCGCCCGCCACGTTCAAGGCCTCGAGAAAGTCGCCCTTGCTGGTGGCGCCATCCCCGCAGGTGGTCACGGCCACGCGATGCTCGCCGCGAATCTTGAAGGCACTTGCTACGCCACAGGCATGCAGCGCCTGGGTCGCAATCGGGACACAGAGCGGGAAGTCCTGCGCCACGGCCGGTTCGGCGTAATCACTGCCGCGCTCGTCGCCGCCCCAATACAGCAGAATTTCTTCCATGCGCACGCCGCGCATCAACTGCACGGCCGTGTCGCGGTAATAAGGGATCAACACGTCTTCAGGGTGCATCAGGCTGCCGATGGCAACACCGATGGCTTCCTGGCCCAACGTCGGGGCGTATGTCCCGATGCGCCCCGTGCGCTGCAACGCGACAGCCTTCTGATCGAAGAGTCGGGTCAGCACCATTTGGCGATAGAGACGGGTGAGCAGGTTGAAGTCATCGGCCCAGGGAGGAAGTTCTCCGGTCAGGCGACCGTCGGGGGACAGATAACGGGTGTACGCAAGATCGATCTTGTTATTGGACATTGCACACTCCTGAGCACGCGGCGGCGCGTATGCGATGCACGCGTGATGGTCACCACTCGCCACTTGTGGTCGCGAGCTTGGTTCGAAAGGCGCCGGTAAGGCGCCTATTCGATATTCAACAGGCGTTCTGCCAATGCATCGGCTACCCGCGCGGGTGAGCGCTTCTCCGCCTGGGCATGGGCAAATACTTCAGTCAGCCGTGTCCCTATCTGGGACAGATGTGCGGTGATGGTGTTCTGGTTTTCTCCTTGATGTTGCAACGCGACGTAGATCAATCCACCGGAATTGATCACATAGTCGGGTGCGTAGAGGATGCCGCGAGATTCGAGCTGGTCGGCGATGGCAGGGCAGCTCAGTTGATTGTTGGCGCCACCGGCCACGGCCGCGCAGCGCAACTTGGTGACACTGTGGCTGTTGAGCACACCGCCCAGTCCGCACGGCGCCAGAATGTCGCAAGGCGTGCTCAGCAAGGCCTCGCTGGAGATGGGCTTGGCGCCCATCTGCTCCATCGCCAGTTGCACCTTGCCGCTGTCGAGATCGGCCACCAGTAATTCGGCGCCCGCCGCATGCAGTTGCTCTGCCAACGCGTAACCCACGTGACCCAATCCTTGAATCGCCACGCGCAACCCTTCCAGGTTATCGCTGCCCAGCCGCGCCATGGCGGTGGTGCGAATACCGGCGTACAAGCCCATGGCGGTGTAAGCCGAGGGATCGCCCGATTCAGTGGTGCTGGTGACGTGCTGGGTGTATTGAGCGATGCAATCCATGTCTTCGCTGGACGTGCCGCTGTCCATCGCCGTGATGTAGCGGCCATCCAGCGTCTGGATGAACCGCCCAAAGGCTTCGAACAACGCGGCGCGATCAGGTACATGCGCAGGCCGCAGAATAACGGCCGTTCCACCGCCCAGTGACAAGCCAGCCAGAACCGCCTTGTAGCTCATGTTCCTGGCCAATTGAATAGCGTCCTCGATGGCGCTCTCTTCATTTGGATAGGAAAGGTAGCGACAGCCACCCAGAGCAGGGCCCTTCCGGCTGCTATGGATCGCGACCACGGCTTTAAGGCATGTGTGTGGATCGACGATCATGTGCAGCGATTGAACGCGTGAGCTTTGCATGAGAGCGAACATAGGCAGTGCTCCCGTTTTTTTGTATTGCGAGTATAGGCGCTGGCAGAAAAAACGACGGGGCTTGTCGGACATATGCAGACAATCTGTCGGCATACGTTCGGCCGAGTGCTTCAGCCAACATTCGGCACTGGACGAACGTCGCCGCCAGGGCTACAACGGAGCATCCAGGATACTGTTTCAGACGCCTTATCCAATCGGAGAAGTCGATGAATCCACGCCAACACTGCCTCGACTGCCTGCAGCGCACGCCCCCGTCGACATTCGACGCAGCGCTGTGGATATCGGTCGAGCACGACGCCAGGGTCGACCCAAACGAAACACAAGAACTGATCGCTCAATTGCAGCGCAGAATCAGTGCCTCGCTGCCATTATTACCGGCTGCCGAACTGGCTCAGCCCCTGCTGCGGCAGATGGCGATGATCGGTTTTCAACAGGACGACGTTGCCCAGCCCAAACCTCAGGTGGCGTTGCTGAATAAGGTGGTGGAACGTCGGCGTGGACAGCCCTTGGGCCTGGCGATGGTTGCGCTGGAGTTGGCCCGACGTATGGAGATTCCGCTGGAAGGTGTGAATTTTCCGGGGCATTTTTTGCTGCGCGTACCCGGCGCCGACCATACGCTGGACCCATGCGATGGCCGCAGGCTGTATCCAAAGGATTGCCGCGAATTATTGCTGCGCCAGTTTGGACCGGACATGCCGCTCAAGTCCGAACACATGCGCAGCGCAACGCCTCAAGCCATGCTTCAGCGTCTGTCGCGCAATTTGCGGCATCTGCATCAGCTCAATGACGACTTGCTCGCGTCGCTCAAAGATGCAAACCGGGTGCTGGAACTCGGCCCGGCCAACACCAGCGATTACCTCGCCCGCGCCAGCCTGTATCAAAGCCTCGAATGCCCGCAGGCCGAGCGTTTCGACCTGGAGCATGCGTTGTTGTTGAGTGACGATCCTGTGCAGCGCCTGAGGCTGGAACAACGCCTCAAAACGCTGCCGTCGGCCAATGCGCTGCATTGACCACACGGGACCAGTCAGCGCACTACCGGGTTGAGCACGTCGATCACCGAGTTGAACTTGCGCTCCGCGCGTGCGGCGTTTTTCGCCTCAATCCTGGTTTTTCGCCATTTGATGTACTTGCGGGTGTGTTTCTGAGCCGCGAACGCTTCACTCGCAGCGCTGACCAGCAGCGCAAGGGCTTTATAGGTATACCCTGCGTCATAAGCCCGCTTGGCCCGTACGAGATCGACTGTCATGTGAGCCAGGTGCCAGATGACTTTCAACGGCAAAAACGGTGCGGGCAGGATTTTCACTACCCTTCCACCCCATTTCCTCACGTCCAGATACAGGTTGAGTGCGAACCGTTCCTTCACGGTTTCCGTCAAACGGTCTACGTCATCATGAATTTGCTGCAGGTAGTTGGTGTATGTCCAACTCCAACTGTCCCGGTAGCTGTTGTTTTTAAGGTCACTGACTTTGTGCACTTCATCGACCGGCACAGGCAGGCGGTCCCCCATCCTGGGCTTGCCTTGTCTTGAGTCCACAGATCCATGAGTCGCGATGTCGTGAAGCTTGCGAGCCATGGCCCCCCACTGACCAGATTCGGTCCTGTGATGGAAATAGGTCCTCATCTGCCCGCTGCGCAAGGCAATGATCACATCGCTGCCCCGCCGGATTTCAACGCCGTCTGGCGCGTCGGGCGTATAGGCCAGCGAAAAATCGGGATCTTTTTCCCCTTCGATGCTCAACAGATAGCAACCCGCGACCGGTACGCCTTTCACCAGACACAAAGGGGCGATGCGAGAGCCTCGGCGAGTCTGCGCGATGGAAGGGTCAGCGTCTTCGGAAAGGGTTCCGGTGAGCATACTGATCCATTCAAGCTGACTGGGTTTCAACCGCCCGGAAATATGCTCGGCCAGCGCGGCACGTTTAAGTTTGAATTTGAGTGATTGTACAAATATCGATTGTCTCTTTTGACTCGCCAACAACGTGAGATTCTGTTCGCCCTCGACAACACGCAGATAGTCGCTGCCGAAATTCGACTCGCGAATCATTTGATCCACAAACGTCGTCGACAAGTAGGAAAGGTCCTGCCCTACCGCCGAATACATGATGGCGTCGGTATTAAAGATGTAGTTGTCGCGTGAGAAACCCTCCATAAAGAGATCCGTTAGCGTTCGGTAATTGCCGTCGCTCTCGGCCGCCGGATCGTCTACGCGCGTTGCGCCTTTCCTCAGATCGAAGAACACGGTATCAGGGTCTATCTCGGTGGTGCCCCCTTGTTCCTCTACGTGCCTGTTAACCAGTTCCATGCACTTCTTGTGGGCCTGAACGGCGTAAGGGCGAACACTGGAGTGCCTCGAATACAAGGACTCCAGCCCCTCGATACGGTTATCGAGGGTAATCAACTCCTGGATAATCGACGGGCGCAGGACATAGAGTTTCGACGCAGAGACGTAACCACCCCGCTCGACCTGGCGGCTGATCTTGTGACGGGCGACATCGAGCAGGATGCTGTCGATATCACTGCCCTCAAATGGCTCGACAACCAGACGGTCATCGGTCCAGTCCGTGCGCGGCGTTGAAGTACGGCGCCTTAGATAGCCTGGCAGGTCGACCGTACTGACAGTGGTCTGGGCCCTCATGTAATCCGCGCCTTCGGTGTGTCGGGTCCAGCGAAAAACCGTACGCGACACCTGATTGAAATCGGAAAGCTCGAAAACACTTCTTTCCGGCGCGCCCGGTGCATAGAGAATCCATTGGCCCTGACCTTTAAGTTCTATGGTCAACACATCCTCAAAACGTTCGTCGCTCTGTTTCAGCCTCAACTTGCCCAGCACGATACTTTCCGGCATCACTTTGTCCTGAAACGCTCGCGCGACCTGCTCATAGGAGGACTCGGAGAGCTGTCCTTGCATCCTCGCCGCCAGCAGCGCCGACACCAGACCTCGACCGAAGAAATGGCCGATCGCCTGTTCTACTTCAGGTTTGCGATAAAGCGCCTCGAGTGCAGCGCCATAACGAACAGGAATATTTACTTTGCGCAGAAGATCTATGAAGAAACCGCCGTCAAACGCTGGATGCTCGTGACCTTCCGGCAACGTGACGCCCACGCTGCCGGGCGTCATGTAAGGCATTCCGTTTATTGCCAAGTCCAGCAGCGAAGCTTTACGAACGATCGCTTCCATACGAGGCTTCTCATCGCCCTTGCCTCTGAAATCAAACGTTTCCCTTAATTCGACAATGACCTCTGCCGGCTCCACCGTGTAATACAACGCGTTGTACATCCCCTGCATAAGCTGATGCCGCGCATAGTCCTGAATATGACCGACCTCTGCGAACAGTTCACTCATACCGGCTTCGGCGAGATCGTTTTGCTCGTCCAATTCGAAGTACTGCTTACGCAAGTCGTTGTCGGCACCCTTCAGCCATTCGGGTTCATTGTCGGATTGTGTTTCGCCGTACAACTTCGACATACGGCAAAAAACAACGTCTTCCAGGTCGCCCAGCTCGATCGCGTGATCGATCCGCGCCCACAGTGCTTCCAGCTCCTCGTCATCCGCCGTAGCCAATTCGTACTGGATGTCCGCTCGTTGTTTTTTGATGACCGTATCCAGAAACACATGATGAAACTCGTCTTCAAGCGGAATCAATTCCACTGCAATAGACGATTCATCGGCAGCCTCCAGAGCGGCAGCCGCTTGCGTAGGCAACGCGTTCATCAGGGCCTCGTGCAGTTCGTGGCCGCTCGAACAGTACTCCAGGACGGCCTGGATGAGCGCTTGACTGGACGGGTAACGTTTCCACCCGTGTGAAAGTTGAAACAGATAAACAGGCCCCGTCTCATCGGGCGCACACACCAAAGCGCCCATGACCCGCGAGCCTCCCGCATCGGCTATCCGCAGTTCAAGCGACGAGAAGCCGTCGATGCCGGAGCCTTTCAGCATTGTGGAACAGTGCTCGGCGTCTGCTTCATCAAACTCCCTGCGATCAAGAGCAATATCGATTTCCTGAAACAGGACTTGCACGTAGAGCCGTTTCAACACGCCACGCCGTGAGCCGGCCCAGTCATCCTGTTTATCCAAGGGTGAAAGGACGGTCACCGACTCGTCCCAAGTCCTCCCCACCGCATCCTTTATGCGCGCCCCGATGCGGGCGTACACGTCCTGCAGTTTCGCCAGATGGAAGTCGGGCTCCTCATCAATGCCACGTTTTGAATCCGGTCGCAGCGCAACTACCAGGTCAGAACGGTTGAGATAAGTGGGACCCTTGAGCAACGTCCCCATTAGCGCCTGCGTCGCCGTCATGGACGAAACCACATTGCCCTGAGCATCGAATTCATTAACAAACAATGCATCAGGATTTGACCGTTTTGCGGCCATCTGCATCTCTTCATTCAGAAAACGCCGAGCGATTTTGAACAGGGAGGGCGTACTCCGGATGATATCTATCATCGTGGCATGAAGCCTGCCCATAGTAGCGTCCGCGGTGACCTCCATTTTAATGTCAGGGGTCAGGTCGTGATCGGCAGGCAACCTGTATTTTTTAAGCACGTTAACATCTCCAATGTAACGACCACTGCGCTCGAAGGCATCCAGCCTTTCGACTTAATACGCCAGTGATCTAATGAATCCTCATTGGATACTGTGCACACTCGACAAGAGCGATAAATAATTATTCATCCTGTTCATCTACAAAGCACTGCCTGTAGGCTCATACAGTTTCGGCATGAAGGAAATTTTCTAGCGAGCAAGGACCACCGTGGCGCCACGTCATGGCGCCTTGCTGCATGGGTATAAATTGACCATTCACACTCGAATGTTCACCAACGATCGCTCCCGAGGCGCCTTGGCGTACTTCTCAAGTGCCATCAACACAGAGAGCGACGCATTGATCTCAATCAATTCGCCCTCTGCTGTTTCATTTCCTTTATAAACAGAGTCCGTCAATCGCTCGAACTGCGACGTCAAATAGTCATAGGCGTTCAATGCCGTATCCATAGAGATGTTTTCCCCGGACGCATCAAACTTTGCATTTAGATTGGAGAGTGAACGCACAAGATCGGTATCGATCAATCCTTGCTCAGCCAACAGCGTTCCGACTTCGAGCAATTGTCTGTTACTGGTGTTCCGCGGATCAAACCCGCTCAAATCGATGTTCAAACCTTCGAGCTTTTTGGATTCCGGTATGCTCTTGTCCGCCCAATACTGACGCACCCGCTGCTTCACCGCCTCTTCCTGAGGACTCAATCCCGACTTCACCTCAAAGCGTTTGTCTGGAACCGCAAAGTACGTTTTCAGCCGTTGATCAACCTTGCTCAAATTACCGATCATGCTGCCTCCCGAAGATAAATGTGGTCTTCAGGGATGTCGGACACGGGGGCAGGCAAGTTGAACGGTTGTTCTCGAAGACGGAATCATTGCCTTATTTAGAGAACAATCCTACAACCAACAAAATAAAACACTTACAAAAACGGCCAGATCGATCACTCGAACTGGCCGCTATCAACCACTCAGAAATGAATCAGCCGCCAAACTTCTGCAAGTTCGCCATCATCTCTTTCAAGGCCTCGACGTTGTCCGCCGGATGTGCCGCGTCGGTGAAGTCACCGATGGTGCCCCATTGCGCAGCAACGTCTTCCGGGGTGAAGCCAGTATGCGGGTCGAAACCGGCGCCGAGGCTGCGCTCCCAACGCACCTTGCCCATCCAGCCGCCGCCGACTTCGTAGAGGCCGGCACTGTCCTGGCACTGCTCGCTGCCCAGGTACACCACCAGCGGGCTTACCAGTTCAGGTTTGAGCAACTCGAAGACGCTGGCCGGAATCAGGCCTTCGGTCATGCGCGTGCCGCCGGTGGGCGCGATGGCGTTGACCAGGATGTTGTTCTTGCGGCCTTCAAGGGCCAGCGTGCGGGTCAGGCCGTAAAGCCCCAACTTGGCCATGCCGTAGTTGGACTGACCGAAGTTGCCATAGATGCCGGAGGTTGAAGACGTGAAGATCACGCGGCCATAGTTTTGCTCCCGAAGGTGCGGCCACGCGGCGCGGGTCACTTTGTAGGCGCCCTCGACGTGAACGCGGTAAACCAGGTCCCAGTCGGCGTCTTCCATCTTGGCGAAGCTCTTGTCGCGCAAGATGCCGGCATTGTTGACCACGACATCGATCCGCCCAAACGCATCCAGCGCGTTCTGTACGATCTTGTCGCCATCGGTGACTGAATCATGGTTGGCAACGGCTTGACCGCCCATTTCGCGAATTTCCGCCACGACACGATCTGCCGCCGAGGCATTGGCCCCCTCTCCATGCGCCGAACCGCCCAGGTCGTTGACGACAACGCGTGCCCCGTGTCGAGCGAACAACAGCGCGTGCGCGCGCCCCAGCCCGCCTCCGGCGCCAGTCACAATCACGACCTTGTCTTCGAAACGTACGGATTCACTCATGTTGCTCTCCCCGATGGTGGTGCTCGTTCTCCGCGCCCGGCTTGCGAGCGCGCTCTGGCTTGGCAGATGGATCAGGAACGCGCGAAACAGTCATCGAGTGTCAACCAGTCATGCGCTGGTCACAATCAACACGAGGCACTCTGAATGGTGCTCGATAACGCAACGGGATGATCGGGGGCTTTATTGGTCTGTACGGCACGAGGCGGCACGGTGCAAGGCCTGCGCTCGGCGATGTCTGCACGGAAACGCTGGTAATGACGCAGCACCAGCGCCGGTGCTTCGGTGTGTGGGTAGCGGCCGATATCAGGGATGGACACGGTATCGGGATCGGCAATCAGCTCGCGGTAACGCTCGACCATGTGCTCCCCGGAGACCGGGTCCGAGGCGCCGTTGATGAAGCGCATCGGCACCTGACTGCTCTGCATGGCCTGTACCCAGCGTTCGCGCCGAACAAGGCGTTCGGGGATGTAGCTGATCAGCCGATACATGATGTGGTGACCGCGATTGTTGGAGATCAGGCTCCAGAAATCATCCAGTTCGCTTTCGCTGGGGCGTGTCTTCGGCCCGAAAATACGGCTGAAGTCGCGGTCCAGGCTGCAGCGGTCAAATGTCCGCCCCACCAGCCAGCCCACGGGACTGAGCAAAAGCTTCTGCACCCACAGCGCGCGATGGGTTTCCGGGAACAGGCCGCCGTTGAGAAACACGCAACTGGCCATCGCGAAGCTGTTTTCACTGTGCCTGGCCATAAGCTCCTGGGCCACGCTGTCGCCGTAGTCATGGGCCAGAACATGAACCGGCTGCTGCACCTGCAAGTGCTCCAGCAACGCCTGTTGCAGGTCGGCCTGTTCCACGAGGTTGTAATCGTGATCGCGGGGCTTGGCTGAGTCACCGAAGCCCAGCATGTCGCAGGCAATGACCTGATACTGGCGGCTCAGCGGCTGCCACAGATAATTCCAGTCCCAACTGGCGGTAGGAAAACCGTGAAGCAACAACAACGGCTCGCCCTGCCCGGCCACCCAATAACGAATGGTCTGCCCGCGAAACACGAAGTCGTGCCCCTGCGTGCGCCAGACGCTGAGAGGGATCTCCGCCGGCCTCATTACTGCGAATACCCCGGCGAGCACTGATCGAGCTTACGCAACAGAGCAGGCCAGGCCAACGCTCCTCCCATGCCCTCGGCGCTGCGGGTCACGCCGGCGATCATCGCTTTGGCCCCGGCCAGGATCTGCCCGTCGATAGGGATCAGTTCAGCACCGCCGCCTTGGGCAAGCACCTGGATTTCGCAGGCACGCTGAAAGGTGAACATCATCAGAAAGGTATCGGCAATGCTGGAACCACAGGTCAGCAAGCCGTGGTTATTGAGCATGAGGAAGTTGCTGTTCCCCAAATCCGCTTGCAGGCGCGCTTTCTCTTCATGATTCAACGCCACGCCTTCATAAGCGTGATACGCCAGGCTTGCCAGCACGAACAGCGACTGTTGACTGATCGGCAACACGCCCTGCTTTTGCGCCGAAACCGCGACACCTGCGGCCGTGTGGGTGTGCATGACGCACACCACGTCGTGGCGAACTTCGTGCACCGCGCTGTGGATGGTGTAACCGGCGGGGTTGATGTCGTAAGGGCTGTCCATGAGCTTATTGCCCGACTGATCGACCTTGACCAGGCTCGACGCGGTGATCTCATGGAACATCAAACCGTAGGGGTTGATCAGGAAGTCTTCGGTGCCGGGAATCTTGGCCGAGATGTGCGTGAAAATCAGATCATCCCAACCATGCAGGGCGACCAGCCGATAACAGGCGGCAAGATCGACACGCGTCTGCCATTCAGCCGGGCTGACCTGATCTTTGACAGTGGAATTGATGGGGCTGACGGTATCGGCGACTGCCTGTGCGACTTTCACGTTAGGCGTTCCTCGGCGGTTATTCTGCTCTAGTTGATCAGCAGTCTAGACAGCCCTCGCCGTCGCGGTACTTGCCTTGGCAGCCACCTTAATGGCCCGGCGAGTCAGCAGCGCCCTGAAGGCTCTGGAACAGGGTTCTCAGAGCATCCAGACCAACAGCGGCGCTGCAAACAGATTCAACAATCCCGTCAGCACCATGACCAGTCCGGCCACTGAACCTTCTTCGCCGCCCACCTCCCGCGCCCGGCTTACGCCCGCGCCGTGCGCCCCCACGCCGAACAGAGCGCCGCGGGCGAGCGCAGTGCGCAATGGCAGCCATTTGAGCAACACACCACCCAGCGCGGCACCGAACACGCCGGTGCACATCACGAACACGGCGGTCAGCTCGGGAACCCCACCCAGATCATGCGCCAGCGGCATGGCAAAGGGTGTGGTAATGGAACGCGGCACCAGCGACATCGCCACCGAGGTGTCCAGGGCAAACACCCTGGACAGACCGAACGAACTGGCGATCGAGGCCGCGCTGCCGGCGAGCATGCCGATCAACAGCGCAGGCCAATGACGCGCCAGCAACGCGCGCTGCTGCCAGATGGGGATGGCAAACGCCACCGTGACCGGCCCGAGGACGAGCATCAGCCAATGGGTGTTGGTGGAATATTCGGCATAAGCGGTGTGCATCGGCAAGGCAATCGCCAGCAGCACGGTGGGCACCAGGATCAGTGGCGACAGCAGGTACCGGCCTGTGCGGCGATACAACCAACGGCTGGAAACGTAGGCGAGGACGGTGATCAGCAGCCAGAAGATTGGCATCGGCTCGAATCTCATGCCTTGCCCTCCTCTGAACGATCTCTGAGACGACAGACCATTTCGACGGTGAACGCCGTGACCACCATCACCATCAACGTGCTGAAACCGATCACCAGCATGATGCGCCAGCCCTCGGTGCGCACCAGCGCCCCGTAGTCCAACAGACTCATCAGCGGCGGAATGAAGAACAGCAGCATCTCGGCGAGCAGCAAGCCCGCACCGGTTTGCAGCGTTGAGGGTTTCACCAGGCCGCTGGCGAAAATCAGCAGCAACAAAGCGAGTCCGATCACACCGCCCGGGATCGGCCAGTTCAGCCAGGACGCGATCTCGCAGCCGACCTGATAAATCGCCAATAAGGCAACGAGTTCGACAGTAACGCGAGCGAGACGAGCTAAACGGTTCATGAGCTTTCAGTCCTCTGAGGATTGCAGTCTATCGAGCCCGCTTCCATCCCAAAAACGAATTGTCAGACTTTCAACTATTCCAATACGGAATTTCAAACGTCATACTCGCGCCATAACCATTACAAGCAGGCGCTCGATCCCATGGAATTCAAACAGCTGCGCAGTTTCGTCGAAGTCGTGCGCGAGGGCGGCTTCACTCAGGCGGCACGGACGCTGTTCATCAGCCAGTCTGCAGTGAGCAAACAGGTAGCTCAACTGGAGGAAAGCCTGGGCGTGACGCTGCTGGATCGGCACGGCTCACAGGTCACCCTCACGGCGGCAGGCAAGGTCGTGCACCACCGGGCAGAGGAAATGCTCATGTTGCGCAATGGCTTGCTACGTGAGCTGGACGATTTGAGCAACCTGGCGCGCGGCGAACTGCATCTGGGATTGCCCATGCTGGGCAGCGACACGTTGTTTGCCAAGGCGTTTGCCGAATACCGTCGGCTTTATCCCAATGTCACGATTCATTTGCTGGAAGGCGGCAGCCGGGCCATTGAACAGGCCGTGATGACGGGCGAACTGGAGTTGGGGGCAAGCCTCACACCGGATGATCCGGCGTTCGCGTCCCAGCCTTTTTGTGATGAACCGCTCGATGCGCTGTTACCCGCCGATCATCCGCTGGCTCATCTGAAGGAAGTCGAATTGAGCCAACTCGCCGACACGCCGTTTCTGCTTTATCAGCGCAGTTTTGTGCTCAACGACCGGTTGTTGCAGGCCTGCCAGCAAGTCGGCTTCACCCCCAAAGAAGGCGGGCGCAGTGGTCAGGCCGACTTTCTTGCCGCACTGGTGGCGGCGGGTCAAGGCGTGGTGCTGTTGCCTCAGGTGGTTGCCAAGGCGCTGGTCAGGCCCGGCGTCGTGCATGTCACCTTGAAGGCGCCGACCCGTCTTCGCTGGGACATCGCTTTTATCTGGCGTGATGGCGCTTATCTGTCCAAAGCCGCCCAGGCTTGGCTGGCGCTGCTGAGACAGTAAGCAGCGCCATCAGAGGCGTCAGGCGCCGAGCTTGCTGACGAAGTCAGCCAGCCAGGGTTCGGCGTCGCCTTCAGGGTTGACGGTTTCGCTGGCGTCCAGACGCAACATCTCCAGCACTTCGCGCAGTCCCAGCTCCATGAACAGCTCGCGCATTTGCTCGCCGCCACCACAAAAGGTATCGCCATAACTGGCGTCGCCCAGCGCAATGACACCGCCCGGCAAGCCGCGCCACGCGGCAGGCAATACGTCACGGATCTGCGAATACAGCGGCTGAAGGTTGTCCGGCAACTCGCCCAGGCCGGTCGTCGAGGTCACGGCCAGAAAGGCCTCCGGGGCGAACGCTTGCAGATCAGCCAGACTCGCGCGCGGATTGAACAGGACGTCGTGACCGGCGTCCTTGATGATCTGCTGGGCGTGTCGGGCAACTTCTTCGGCCGAGCCGTACACCGAGCCCGAAACAATGGCGACTTTCATTCTCTGATCCTGTGACTGAGTAAAATCGTGCGGCATTATGCCCCAAAAGGGCGCAATGTCTTAGAATGCCGGCTTTTCGATGCCCGCAGGGAGCGCCTCATGATCAACGCAAAACTGATGCAGCTGGTGGTCGACGCGTCGAGCGACGGCATCGTGATTGCCGAGCATGAGGGTGACGATAACATCGTCATCTATGCCAACAAGGCCTTCGAGGATCTGACGGGATTCAGTGCCGACGACATTCTTTATCAGGACTGTCGCGTTCTACAGGGCGATGACCGCGACCAGGTTGCACGTCGGGCGATTCGCGAAGCGCTGAAGAAAGGCCAGCCTTGCCGTCAGGTTCTGCGCAATTATCGCAAGGACGGGACGTCTTTCTGGAATGAGCTGTCGATCACACCAGTGTTCAACGATGCCGAAAAACTCATGTATTACATTGGCATCCAGAAGGACGTGACCGAGCAGGTGCTGATGCAACAAAAAGTTGTCGAATTGCAGGCCGAACTGGCGCAAGCTCGCACTGAACTGGCTGCGTTGAAGCGGTAACATCCCGTAACTGACGAACG
Source organism: Pseudomonas abietaniphila (assembly GCF_039697315.1). Classification (NCBI taxonomy): domain Bacteria; kingdom Pseudomonadati; phylum Pseudomonadota; class Gammaproteobacteria; order Pseudomonadales; family Pseudomonadaceae; genus Pseudomonas; species Pseudomonas abietaniphila. The sequence goes on from NZ_CP155619.1 coordinate 2,150,902, forward strand.
GCAGCAACCAAAATCCGAATTTACTGTCTGCTTTTTTAATAACCGGTTAATCGAGCTTGACCATGCAGCGCGACACAATCCTCACGCAGGATGAGCTGGACTTCATCCAGAACATGCAGCACAACCCCAAGCTGAACCTGCGCGACAGCTCACGCAGCCTGGTGGTCAACGGAGGCGTTCAGATCCAGGATCTGCTGACGCGACTGGCCGCGCACGAACAAGTGACGATTCAAGCTCAGTTCGACAATCAACAGATGACCTTCCCGCTGCACCTGGTCGAAGACGAGTTTCACGCGCTGCACCTCGAATTGGGTGCGCCCAGCATCTTCGAAGAAGGCCCTCGGATTCGCCCATGGCGTCTTACCCTGCCAGAGCCCGTCGCCCTCGAAACCGAGAAAGGCTCACTGACCGCCTTGTGGGTGCACGAAATTTCGTTCAAGGGCATCCTGCTGGAAATCCGCAAGCAGACCAAACCGCCAAAATACTTCTCAGCCTGGTTTACACCGACCGGCCTTGCGCCCATCGCGTTGCGCGGTACGTTCGAACGCCTGACCGAGCAAGGCCTGGCGGCTTATCGCCTGAGTCAGAACAGCAAAGAAGACACCGAGCGCCTGCGCCAGTACATCCTTCAGGAACACCGCAAGATTCATCCTTCGATGCATCTGTAAAGCAGCGGCCCGTGCTGTAAGCCTCAGGCTGGACATCAGAGCTGTGGCGCCTTCACCTGCAGCTCAGGTTCGCAACGGCCTCTAGGTATCCATCCGCCCTGCCAGAAACTGCTGCAAGCGCCGCTGCATCACCAGTCCTTCGCTGCCTAGACATCCAATCGCCGACCCCGCCAGACTGTCCTGAATGACGTCAGCCATTTCGCCTGCCACCAGCAATGGGCACTCAAGACCCAGCCCGAGCCGTATCAACCGCTTGGGCACATCGTTCGCCGACACCTGAGTGGAGAACAGCACCAGCGCGTCGGGCTTCATTTTTCCGCAGACCAGACTCAATTCTTCCAGCGGCTGTCCCGGTGCCAGCACACTGACCGCTATCTGCGGTGTGGTCATCAAGACGCCGGCCACCCACAACTCCAGCTCGCGGCACCCTTCCGGCATGGCGGCCAGCAAGACGCGCTGTTGCGCCGCACTTCGCGTGAGCTGTACGCGCTGGAGGGTTCGCGCGCGCAGGAAACTGTCGAGGAATAACCACTCGCTGGTCTGACCGAACGCGTCGTGGCGCACCGTGAATTCACGCCAGACCGGCATGACCACATCTTCGAACACGACCGGCAGCGGATACGTCGAAAAAATCTGTCCATAGAGCTGATCGAGGCAGCGCTCGTCGAAATCGTTGACCGCCTGACGCAGTTGCTTCTGCCACGCTTGCTGCTCTGCACCGTCGATGACGCTGTGGAGCCCGCGCATGCTGCCGTCGAGGTCGCGGGTCCCGGCCAGAATCTTGCCGACCTTGCCTACGGCCACGCCACGGTCAATCCAGCCCCTGATGCTGTGCACGGTTTCGATATCAGCTGCGGAGTAAAGGCGGTGACCGCTTTCCGTGCGCGTCGGCACGATCAGTCCATAACGACGCTCCCAGGCCCGCAGCGTGACCGGATTGACGCCGGTCAGCCGTGAAACTTCACGGATGGGGAACAACGCTTGCTGATGGCCTTCGACGACCGAGGAAACGGGGAGCACGTGAGACATCGGGAAAAGCCTGTCGCCAAATCGAAAGAGGTGGTGATTGTACAACTGCCGCTGGGCGTCTGAGAGGGCTTGAGGGCCAAAGACTTCTGGCTTTATACACGGATTCAGGAATAATCCTTGCTTGCTTTTCTCAACGAAGCTGACGCGACGCCATCACCCCGGCGTCACGCCATGTGATTTCCCTACCCGGGAACCTCACTCGTTTATCGGAGATACACAATGTCTACCTCACCCGTCACGCTGATGGTTGCCCGTCGCGTCGCCCACGGCCGCTATCAGGAACTGATTGCCTGGCTGCATGAAGGCGAACAACTCGCTACCGACTTCCCCGGCTACCTGGGTTCAGGTGTGCTCGCACCGCCTCCGGGTGACGACGAATTCCAGATCATTTTCCGCTTTGCCGACGAAGCCACCATGCACGCCTGGGAGCATTCGGCCTCCCGACGCTCATGGTTGGTGCGCGGCAGCGGCCTGTTCGCAAAAAATTCCGTGCACCGCGTACGTGGCATGGACGGCTGGTTCGGCACCGTCGGTCAGCGCCCTCCTCGCTGGAAACAGGCAGTGGCCATCTGGCTCGCGTTCTTTCCCGTGTCGCTGATCTTCAACTATGTACTGGGCCCGCTGCTTGCGCAGTTCGATTTGCTGCCGCGGATCATGATCAGCACCCTGATTCTTACGCCGTTAATGGTCTTCTGGTTCATTCCGCTCTCAACGCACTTGTTGTCCGGCTGGTTGAACAGCAGCACACCTGCCACCACGCCACCTGCCGAATCCGCTTCGACCCGATGATGGACAGCGCGCATTCTCAAGCAAGCGCGCTACCACGGCGAATGGCGAACGAAAACGCGAATCGCATCTGTCCCGGCCGGCGCCCTACCCTGTAGGAGCGCGCTTACCCGCGAATGCGCCCGGCAAGACGCTGCAACCTTGACTGCCCCACCGCTCCAGCCTGCAACCGCCAAATGCCCCTCTTTGCTCAGAGTTGTACAGCACTGACCATTGGGTTAACTTTGCCACAGACGGTCGACCTCTGATGGCGCAATGAAACCAATTGCCGCCTGCGCTTCAGATATCGGCACGCCCGCGACCTCCCGGTTTTCTTCTCCCTGATAAGCGCGTGAGCTGCCATGGCTTCCTCTCTTGACCCTGTCCTCATCACTGGTGCCAGCCAGCGTATCGGTCTGCATTGCGCGGAACGGTTGCTGGACGACGGTTATCCGGTGATTGTCAGCTACCGGACCGAGCGGCCCGGCGTGCAGGCGCTAAGGGACAAAGGCGCCGTTGCGATTCAGGCTGATTTTTCCTCGCAAGAAAGCGTGATGGCGTTTATCGCGCAGCTCAAAGGCATCACCGACAGTCTTCGCGCAATCGTCCACAATGCCTCGGAATGGCTGGCCGAGACCCAAGGCGACGAAGGCGACGTGTTCATGCGCATGTTCAACGTGCACATGCTTGCGCCGTATCTGATCAACCTGCACTGCGCCGAACTGCTGAAGCGTTCTGCGATGGCAGACATTATTCACATCGGTGACGACGTCACGCGCAAAGGCAGCAGCAAGCACATCGCTTACTGCGCCAGCAAAGCGGGTATGGATAACCTGACCCTGTCGTTTGCCGCCCGGTATGCCCCAGACATCAAGGTCAACGGCATCGCCCCTGCCATGCTGATGTTCAAACCAGACGACGATGCGGCGTACCGCACTACCACCCTGGCCAAATCGGCATTGGGCATCGAACCCGGTCCCGACGTGATCTATCAAAGCCTGCGCTACCTGATGGACAACCCCTACGTCACCGGCACCACACTGACCGTAAACGGTGGACGGCACGTCAAGTAAGCCGCCCCGAGGAACCCTTTGATGACCTTGTCACTGCCACAACACTACCGTGAAATCCTTGTCGGCCTGGGCGAAGACCCGGAGCGCGAAGGTTTGCTGGACACCCCCAAGCGCGCGGCCAAGGCGATGCAATACCTGTGTCACGGCTACGACCAGACGCTGGAAGAAATCGTCAACGGCGCGCTCTTTGCGTCCGACAACGACGAAATGGTGATCGTCAAAGACATCGAACTGTATTCGCTGTGCGAGCATCACTTGCTGCCTTTCATCGGCAAGGCCCACGTGGCGTACATCCCGACGGGCAAAGTACTGGGCCTGTCGAAGATCGCGCGCATCGTAGACATGTTCGCGCGTCGCTTGCAGATTCAGGAAAACCTGACCCGCCAGATCGCCGATGCTATCCAGGGCGTGACCAGCGCTGCCGGTGTGGCGGTGGTGATTGAAGCCCAACACATGTGCATGATGATGCGCGGCGTGGAAAAGCAGAACTCGACCATGAACACGTCGGTGATGCTTGGCGCGTTCCGCGAATCGACCACGACACGGATGGAATTCCTGCAACTGATCGGACGGAGCAAGTAGTCCCATGGCAAGACTCGAACCAGGCACCGCACGCATCAGGGTCAAGGACCTGTGCCTGCGCACCTACATCGGCATCAACGAAGACGAAATCCTCAACAAACAGGACGTGCTGATCAACCTGACGATTTTGTATGCGGCTCAGGAAGCGGTCCGCGACAACGACATCGATCACGCCCTGAATTACCGCACCATCACCAAAGCGATCATCCAGCACGTCGAAAACAATCGCTTCGCCTTGCTCGAACGGCTGACGCAGGAAGTGCTGGACCTTGTGATGAGCCACGAACCCGTGCAGTACGCCGAAGTGGAAGTCGACAAGCCGCATGCCCTGCGCTTTGCAGAGTCGGTGTCCATTACCCTGGCGGCCGAACGCTGATTCCGACGATGGAGCACGTTCCGCTGCGGGACATGTTCCATTGTGGGAGCGAATTCATTCGCGACAGGCAGGCACATCCAACACCGGGATCGGATGTGCGACCACATCGCGAATGAATTCGCTCCCACAGGTCATGTGTCCGTTCGACGGACACCATTGCCCGCCCCGCCCTGCACTCTTATCATCCGCCCCATCATTTCTTCGCACAGAGCCCGTCATGACCGAGCAACAACGCCTCGAACTCGAAGCCGCCGCCTTCCGTCGTCTGGTTGCGCACCTGGACAGCCGCAAGGATGTGCAGAACATCGACCTGATGAACCTGTCCGGTTTTTGCCGGAACTGCCTGTCCAAGTGGTACAAGGCCGCCGCCGACGAGAAGCAGATCGACATCAGCCTCGATGACGCCCGCGAAGTGGTCTATGGCATGCCGTACAGCGAGTGGAAATCCCTTTATCAGAAAGAAGCCAGCGCCGACCAGCAGGCCGCGTTTGCCAAGGAAAAGAAACATGACTGACTTGAACACCCTGCGCGCCAGTCTCAACAGTGGCGAACACGTATTCGCCGACACCCTGGCGTTCGTGGCTGCGCACTACGACTACCAGCCGCAAGCGTTCAGCAACGGTCCGGTGGAGAACGCCGCAGGCCAGAACGAAGGCTCGTGCAAGACGCTGGGCCTGGCACTGCTGGAAGGCTTGAGCGACGAAGAAGCCCTGCTGGCCTTCGGTGAGCATTATCGTTCGGTCGTCGCAACGCCAGACGGCAGCGACCACGGCAACATCCGTGCGCTGATCGTCCATGGTTTGGCGGGCGTCACGTTCAGCGCGCAGCCGCTGACGCGCAAGGCCTGACACCCCTCGCCCTTGTAGGAGCGCGACTGTGTCTGGGCCGCATCCGGACGATCGGCGACGCAGTCGTCGTAGAATCAGTGCAATGCGGTATCGCTGATGCACCGCGTTATCCGGTTTTACTGCCGCTGCGCGCCAGATCGCGGGACAAGCCACGCTCCTACACGTGATTGCGGTCAACAGGCATAAAAAAACCGGCCCAATGAGCCGGTTTTTTTGTGTTGAAGCGGCCGATCAGAACGAGGCGTTCGCCAGGCCGTCCAGGTAACGCTCGACGTCCAGTGCCGCCATGCAGCCGGCGCCCGCCGAGGTGATCGCCTGACGATAGACGTGGTCAGCCACGTCACCTGCCGCAAACACACCGTCAACGCTGGTGGCCGTCGCATTACCTTCGCGACCGCCCTGCACCACCATGTAGCCGTCTTTCAGCGCCAGCTGACCGTCGAACAGCGAAGTGTTCGGGGTGTGGCCGATGGCGATGAACACGCCGTCGACTTTCAGCTCCGACGTGCTGCCATCGTTGTTCTTCAGGCGCGCACCGGTCACGCCCATGTTGTCACCCAGCACTTCGTCCAGCGTCGAGTTCAGCTTGAGCTCGATCTTGCCTTCGGCGACACGTGCGTGCAGCTTGTCGATCAGGATCTTCTCGGCACGGAAGGTCTCGCGACGGTGAACCAGCGTCACTTTGCTCGCGATATTGGCCAGGTACAGCGCCTCTTCAACGGCCGTGTTACCGCCACCGACCACAGCCACGGGCTTGTTGCGGTAGAAGAAACCGTCGCACGTCGCACAGGCCGAAACACCCTTGCCCATGAACGCCTCTTCGGACGGCAGGCCCAGGTAGCGAGCGCTGGCGCCAGTGGCGATGATCAGCGCGTCGCAGGTGTAGGTGCCGCTGTCGCCCTTGAGGGTGAATGGCTTGCCGGCCAGATCCACGGAGTTGATGTGGTCGAAGACGATTTCGGTTTCGAAACGCTCGGCGTGTTCGCGCATACGCTCCATCAATACCGGGCCGGTCAGGCCATGGGGATCGCCCGGCCAGTTGTCGACCTCGGTGGTGGTGGTCAGCTGACCACCCGCCTGCATGCCGGTGATCAGCAGAGGCTTGAGGTTGGCGCGTGCCGCATAGACCGCAGCGCTGTAACCGGCAGGGCCGGAGCCGAGAATAATCACTCGGGAATGACGTACATCAGACATGACACACTCCTATCGACCGGCCATCGTTACGTGTGGTCGGAGTTACTGAAAGCTGGACCGGCGCACCGGCTGAATTAAAAAGGACCCGCGAGCGCGCTTGGGGAAGGTTGACTCGCCAATCCTGAAATCTGGAAGCTGCGACCGAAGTCGCAGCGACGGTATTACAAGCTCTTCTTTACAAGCTCTTCGCGTTTTCAGCCAGGTAATCGGCAACGCCCGAAGCGTCAGCCTTCATGCCTTTCTGGCCTGGACGCCAGCCAGCCGGGCAGACTTCGCCGTGCTGCTCGGTGAACTGCAGTGCTTCGACCAGACGAACCATGTCGTCTACGTCGCGGCCCAGTGGCAGGTTGTTCACCACCTGATGCTGAACCACACCCGCCTGGTCGATCAGGAACGAACCGCGCAGCGCAACGCCGTCTTCGTGTTCGATACCGTAAGCGCGAGTGATCTCGTGCTTGATGTCGGCGACCATGGTGAACTGGACCGGACCAATGCCGCCCTTTTCAACCGGGGTGTTGCGCCATGCGGCGTGGGTGAAGTGCGAGTCGACGGAAACGCCAACCACTTCAACGCCCAGGTCGCGGAATTTAGCGATGCGGTTGTCGTGCGCGATGATTTCCGACGGGCACACGAACGTGAAGTCCAGAGGCCAGAAGAACAGCACGACGTATTTGCCACGCAAAGAGGACAGCTTGAAGCTGTCGACGATCGAACCGTCACCCAGGACTGCCGCTGCGGTGAAGTCAGGGGCTTGTTTGTTTACCAGAACGCTCATTGAGACTCCTTCGAGGTTCAAAGTGAATGGGAATAGGTCTAAAAGTTGCCCGCAAGCTTATCGGGGCGGCGAAGATTAAGGAAATATCGTTTCACAATCCAGCTCATAGACCGCACCTATTCCGACAAACCGTTTCGCGCGTCCTGCCGATAGACTTTACCGTCGCCAGAGTGTTTCGGCGAATGTCACGGTGCTGATCCGGCTTCCGCCGCCCACGCAAAGCCGGTAAGGTCGGCGCGTTTTCAACGATTGGAGGATCACATGCCCGCACCCGCTCTGTCCGGCCCGCAATACCTGCGCGAAGGCCTGAAACTGGTCCTCAGCCCCGGCCTGCGTTTATTCGTCCTGTTGCCCCTGACCATCAATCTGGTGCTGTTCAGCGCGCTGATTTATTTCGCGGGGCACGAATTCAGCCTATGGGTCAATTCGTTCATGCCAACGTTGCCCAGTTGGCTAAGCTTCCTTAATTACATTCTCTGGCCCCTGTTCGTGGTGCTGGTGGTGTTGATGGTGTTTTTCACCTTCACCATGATCGCCAACATCATCGCGGCACCATTCAACGGCTTTCTGTCGGAAAAGGTCGAAGTCGTCCTGCGGGGCACCGATGACTTTCCGGCGTTCAGCTGGGGCGAACTGATCGAAATGATCCCGCGCACCCTCAGTCGTGAAATGCGCAAGCTCGGCTACTTTCTGCCGCGCGCCATCGGCCTGTTCATCCTGTCGTGGATCCCCGTGGTCAACATCATCGCCGCGCCGCTCTGGCTGCTGTTCGGCGTCTGGATGATGGCGATTCAGTACATCGACTACCCGGCCGACAACCACAAAATGAGCTGGCAAGACATGCTCGCCTGGCTACGCGCCAAACGCTGGCAGAGCATGAGCTTCGGCGGCATCGTTTATCTGGTGCTGCTGATCCCGGTGGTCAACATCCTGATGATGCCTGCGGCGGTGGCCGGAGCGACGTTGTTCTGGGTGCGCGAGCGAGGGGCGGAGACGCAGGTGGAACGGGTTCGCTGATGCTTCTACTCCACTCGCCTGAGCGTCAGTAAGTAACGTAAGCATTGCCCCTTCCCAGCCAACTGATACACAAGGCTGGTACACATGGCATTGATAGCACAACCATTCAGGCACCCAGACTCAGGCATCTACTACCTCCGGCGTCGGGTGCCGGATGATCTCAGGCACATCATCGGCAAGACCGAAATACGTCGCTCGTTGAACACGCGAAATCACCAGCAAGCGAAATCGGCGTTTGCTGTCGCGTACGCGGAATCCGAACAGCTTTTTCATAATGCACGCCACGGCCTCAATTCTGAGCATCATAAGCTGCACGAGATCACGTCTCTCCCGCTCGCAGCACCAGCACCAGCCCCGGTGAAAATGGAAAGCCATGTACGGCTTTCGGAAGTACTTACTGACTACGTTAAGGCCATATCCATGTCGGACAGGCCTGCATACGTGTCCCGTCGTCACGGAGTTGATTACAGTCGAGCGGTCAATCGCTTCATTACGGACATGGGTGACAAACCCATAACGGCGATCCAGCCCTCGGACATACACGCGTTTGCTGCCAAACTACTCCAGCCGTCAAGTGATCAGGTCAAACCGCTCGCAACTTCATCCACCCGCCTGTTATTGGCGAGGCTCTCATCAGTGATGGCGTTCGCCGTCGACCACGGGCAGATCGAGACAAACCCAGTCACCGCATCCCGAATTCACAAACGCCTCGGATCAGGTAAGCCGAAACGCCGCCTGGACGATAATCGGGGGTATAGATGGGACGAACTGGTCACTTTGTTCAGCCATGCAGAGTTTCAAAAGCTCCGGACAGCGGAGGGACGACCGGGCTATGCATTGTTCTGGATACCGCTGATGGCGGCCTACACCGGAGGACGACGGGAGGAACTGGCTCAGCTATATGTCCGGGACATCCATCAACACGAGAGCGGAAGTTGGTTCATACGGATCATCGACGACCGCCCTGACAAGTCCGTGAAGACCGACAGTAGCCGCAGGGAAATCCCAGTGCATGAGGATTTGATCGCGCTAGGGTTTCTGACATTGGTGCAGGATCGGCAGCCAGAAGACAGAGTCTTCCCTCAGCTCATCAAGGTGTCCGATGGTTTCGCCGGGATCGTGACCAAGGCTTGGCGTCCAATCACAGCAAGGTGCGGAGTGTATCAGCCAGGCCGAAACCCGCTTCACGCGTTCCGACACAGCTTCAAGACACTCGCAAGGGAACATGGCATTCCGAAGGAAGTAAGCGACTGGATCACTGGCCATGCGACCGGACACATCGGAGACAGCTATGGTATTAACCCGCTTTCTCGAATGGCGCTGGAAATAAAGAAGCTGCCCAGTATCGCGAAGGCGGCAGGGCTGCTCGCGGACGCGTGAGCGAATCGTCTGGCACAACGAGCTTGCGGACAGGTATCAACGTAGCTCGCCGCTCGGCTCGTCGTACAGGTATCGGGGTGATGCCCGACACCGGGCGAGCTGAGCGTCACCGACCCAAGGAAAACGTTCCATAGCTTCCGCCACACGCTCATTGACGACCTGCGAGATGCTGGAGTTCAAGATTCACTGATCAAACGAATCGTCGGACATGAGGATGGGGCAGTCACGTTCAGCGTCTATGGCAGTCGCAGCCCATTGAAGGCGATGGCTGAGGCTTTGTCAAAGATCGAATTGTGAGTCTGGCAGCCCAAAACATGTCGAACATTTAGGTAATAAGTCGAACACTTAAGCAATAAGTCGCACACTTAGGCATTAAGTCGAACACTAACACTGAACAAATAAATACTAAAACCAGTAAATTGAGCCCCAACAGCGACAAGCTGCTAAAAAACGCCAGCAAATCGCACTCTAAAACCAATAAATCGAAGATTAATAAAAAATAAAAAATCAGCAAAAAAAAAACACAACCAAGAGCTATCTTTCGATTGACAGACTTGGAGAACGACTGGATGATTACTTCGAAAACGCAAACTGGCAGCTTGAGACTTATCAGGCATATCACAAAGCTCGGCAAAACCTGTTTGATATCGAAAAAACTTACCCAAAGAAAAAGCGTCGCGAGCGTATGGCCAAGATTGAACGACTGAGAAACCTGACTTAACTTTCCAGAATTGCAGCCAAGCCCAAGAGCAAGGGTTCACTTATCTAGCCTAGCTTCACAAGCTACCAGAGCGCTATTGAGACTTCACAAACTTCTAACCAAAGACTCACAGCTTTGGCAGTGCATTGCTAAACCATGAATTCAGTCGATAATTTTAAAGCCGAACCTATTATGAAATCTATCCATACATTAATTGCACCACCAGGAGCGGGAAAAACTTCTTGGCTAATTAACCGGATCACCACATCACTAGACCAGTATTCCTTACTCGTGTTTCCAACCAAAGCCCTTTCGGCAGAGGTACAACGCCGAATGCAGACCCAAAGTATGGACTTTAATGCCATCGACAGTAGCACTGTGGAAGGCTCTGTAGTCAAATGCTTAGAGGAGAGCCTGCTCAACCGAACACACAGAATTTTGATATGCACTCACGAATCACTGAGGCTGATCGCCCCTGAGACGCTAGATGGATGGAAACTTTACGTTGATGAAATCCCGGCTACCTGGGACTGCTCTACGTATATCTTCACCGACATATCCTACCGGAAGACATTTGATAAAATCACTACCATTGCCAAATCAGGCGACAAGAGTAAGCTGTATGCAAAGGACGATTGCCGTACGCTTATTGAAGGACTGGCAAATGGAGACGACTCAACTCTTGCCACTGATGCACGCGAAGTTCTTACGGCATTACTTGATAGCAGATATGCTGTTGAAGTTGATGACATTGACGCCAGGCTGAAACGGACAGTTAGAGTCATCGGGATTAAACATTATATCCCCGCATTCGAAGCAGCAGAGGAAGCAGTGATCATGGGGGCTGAGGTAGAAAAGACTCTTCTTGGAGTTACGCTCAAAGCAGCAGGCTGGCTCATCCGACCCATTGAGGCAGACATCGATTTTACGGGGTATGGAAACAAGGTAGAGATTCATCCTTTCTTCAACAACAGACCGTACTCCAAAAGCGCCGCACTTATGAAGGGAGGAAAGCTTTATCCTGACTATCAGGAAGATTGCCTGTTAGATGCATGGTTGAAAGTAGACGTATTCAGAATCATTGGGAACAGGCAAGCTATTCTAGTCGCCCATCAGTGGTGCCAACCCGAACTACCTATTCCACCACGCCATGACGATAGCAACATCAAATTCATCCCCATCGATAACAGGGGTATGAATGAGTACTCAGACTACAAAATTGCAATCTGCCTGCAGCATGGAAACATCACTCCAATTGAGGCTAGAAGTCTGGGCACGCTTGCAGAGCTGTTATCTGTAAAGAATGAAGTAAACCCCGAAGAAATCAAGAGTGCCGTAAAGTACGAACGATTTTATGAATCAACCCTGCAATCTGTTTGCAGAACTTCTCTACGCTCAAGAACAAGCACCTCCAACATATTACTATTCGTGCAAGACCTAGAAATTGCAAAATTCCTAGCAGAAAAAATAGGCAATTGCGAGATTAACGAAGAGTTCTCTGAGTACTATTTACCACCAGAATCAGTATCAAAAGCAAATAGAGACAATTTGAAGCAGAAGGCTATCGGCATGTGGTACCAGAAGCAGAGTATAGAAAACATAGCTAGGGAGATCGGAAAAACACCAAGAACGATACGCAATTGGCTCAGATCACGCAGGGAACTTAACCAATCTGAAACACCGGAAATTTCCTCTTAAAGCTCTTTAAGAGATTTTTTCCATCCAACACTGCATAGTGCATGAACTCGTGCCAAAGGGCACCACCGCACCCTCCCTAAATGTAGAACCGGGCAATGCCACTCTTCTCATTAAAACTCTTGAAACAATGTAAACTTACACATCAGCCCCCGTGACGAACGTCACATACAATCTGCCGAGTTAAGATCAAAAACAAATTGGGCTTTCCTGCCTTGCCCCACTATTAACTACCTGTGCCTTAAGCACAGATTACACTTAAAGAGTACAAAATACAGAAGACGGAGGAGCAACCAAGCTCCTTCTCGCTCTTGATCTTAACTGTAACGATAATCTGGTGGCCTCAGCCACGATTAACCCACTCTTGATAATAAGTTGTCACCATGATCAAACCTGCCCCCAGGGCACCATGTAGCACGAACCGGGACAGGGAGGGGTATACATCCCCACCCTCCCTCTGAACATGCACAGGCCTCATCCGTGCTCACAAGCACTGGCAATAACATTTAAAGCGAGTTATCCGTAACGGAAGTAGTTACCGATCATTGCTGCCCCATGGTGCGATCACGGCGAGCAAGAGAGCGTACGTGGCCCTAACCCACCCTAATGCATCTTAGACTTGAACATGCGGGGGTACACCACCCTCATGAGGCCATCGAAATCCGAGTGCAGAAATGCTGGATGCACGACACAGGCAAGAATGCGAGATCGCATCGCGGCCATGTCGACCAAGGTGATCCAACCGCGCTCTATCAAACTCGATACGGCTCGATCTACCCGCTCAGGTCTCACTGTTAGGAATTCAGGCAATAGATCAAGGTCGAGTTTCACGGTGCGATCACCGTCCATTCGGACCAAGAGCAGCAGCATTACCGCTACCCTGTCCTCGTTCAGCGCTGTCATCGCTGCCATCACTTCGAAGGCATATCGGGGGACATGAACCACTTGGTTATCAGGTGCCATCGCGACTCACCAGCGTTTCACGGAAGGTTCGCGAAGCTCATCTGGGACTTCTGCTCGGGCAAGAGTCGGATTCACCGTACAGGCAATGGGCTCACCAGACTCGGTACTGGATTGAACCGCTCCAATGAACCCAGCCCCCGCTAGATCAGCAATGGCCTTTGTGACGTCCTGCGGTGTGATCTCACAGTGCTGGGCTACTGCTGCGATGTCGAGCTGCACAGCGCCACGATCATCAATTTCGCCTACCAGCTTTAGCATTACAGAAACCGCGTTAGGGTTGGTCTGGTTCAAATTGCCCAGGTGTTGGAACAAAGCCGGGTTGTAGAACAAGCTTTCGCCGATTTCTTCAGTTGCTGCGGGTAGTGCCCCGATTCGGTTGCTCATTTCTCTGCTCCAAGGACGTCGCTAGGGCCGAACGCCTTCCACGATGTCACGATTAGTGTGTGTCAGGTCAAAGCATATCCCCGGACCATGGGCGGATGCCAGCACCGCCTCCATCTCCAGCTCTTCAACGTCAGTTCGGCCTTCGTGTCCGTGAGCTTCGACTTGCCATGGGCGTCAACCAAGAAGCATTTGCAGATAGGTGTGGTTTCGCCCGAACGTACATGTCTCGAATTGAAACAGGGGGTGCGAACCCGTCGATCAACGCGATCAAGGTTCTTGCCGATGCTCTTGGTGTAAGCATTTCTACTCTGTTCGAAGGGCTGTGATCGGATCCGCTTATCTACTGCCACATCTATCCGTTATCTAATACGTTTGCAGCGTCCGCTACAGGTGCAGTGTGATTTGTAGCACGTCAACCCCCCTATTTCCGGGCATTGGCGGTGACGGGGTTAAGCAAAGCTACCTCTTCTTCTCTGCCCCCAGAAATGGTGAGGTTAGCCACAGTGAAACGTCGCTGGAACAACGCCTGTTAAATCAAGCCTTACCACAGCCCGCTCTGTAGCGGGCTTTGTCGTATCTGGCGATCACGTTCGGCTCTTGATGATCGTTCCCATGCAATCCCACAAGCCACCAGATAATATGGTGCGACAAGGGCAATCATTATTCCAAAATCATGTGGCTTTGCATTGCCCCATAGAGTGGACCGCTCAACACCCCCGGAAAAATTGACAGGAATCGGTCTAGCTTATTTTCAGCGTAGAGAATCCAGGCTCTTAGAGAGTCGCATCTGTTTTTCGGCAAGGATTTGGTTTCAGCGAAATGGTTTGAGTGCGAGAGTCATGGGCCAACTGCTACTATCGCCAATCACCCCACAGGTTGGTCAGCAATGCACGATTTAGACTCCCCAGATTTCAATAAGGCACGCGGGTTCCTGATTGGGTACTCAGGGATCGTGCTGGCGCTGTGGTTCTTTGGGGCAAAGTTGGAGAAGTTTCAGCTTATGGGGACAGAGATTCAACTGGAGCAGAACGTTAGCAAAGCGTGGCTTACCCTGTGTCTCGTCAACATCTATCTCTGGTGGCGTTACTATCAACGGCTCCCGGCCCAGGCCCTCCTATTCGATGAGGCAATGCACGCGCTGTATGATGCAAGTCTCAGATGGGTCGCAATCCGCGTTAATAACCGTGCGATGAAGCGAAAGTTGCAAGAGATTTTTGCAGAAGATCCGAACGGTGCGGAGGCGGTCGAATTCTATAGGGGGCGAGGCGTTCTTACCTGTCACGCAAAGATCGAAGAAGAGAATCGTGCCCACCCTGATGGGACTGACATCCGATATGCGAACAGAGCGTTCCGAACTGAGGTTCGTCTTTATTTCGATTACCGCGTGCGGACGAAGGGGCAGTGGAACCCGTTCTGGCAGGAATACCATTTCGGGATTTACAAACCGCCCCTGATCTTTACTTGGCCCGCAAAGGTATTCACGGTTGTACGAGGCGCATTCGTAACGCCTTGGCTTACGGACTACGTTATTCCCCTAATTTGGGGCGCCGCCAGCACCATCGCTGCGTTCTGGATGTACCTGCATACTAATCACTACTTTTGTCTCTGAGCACTCACTGATGAGTCCCTGTGCGACTCTAACAAATCGGTTTCCAGTAGGTGGCAGCTTTGTCAAAGCCTGTCGGCTTCGGAGCCGCACCCATGGCAGACGAGCGAAACCACCAAGTCAGTACAAGCTTGGTGGTTGTGACTTACCCGCTTGCTCTTAACGAGGCCAGCTACGGTGGTGGTGACACACGTCCTCCCAGGTTCCGAAACGGAAACGCCTGTAGCGGCGAACCGGAACAGGTTTGGTGGTGGTGGCATGGCAGATGTAGCAGGTGCAAAGAGGCATGATAGCCGCTCCTGTATCGATGTGGATTAGATCGCACATGCCCAGAAACGACCGACAATCAGTAGATGATTGACATAACCATAGCCAGCTGGCTTAAATGGCGGCCTTCTCTGCACAAGTGCTAGCGCATGCGTCAGGGGTACGGGTAGTCGCGTTACGTTTGGCGACAGAGCGTGACTACTCGTAGACATCTTCAGCGGAGCCCACCTACATGGTGGGCTTTTGCGTTGGCTCAGAGGATATCCAGTTGCCACATCCCCTGCAACCGTTCTGTGAGCCCCGCCATCAAATTTTCTTCTTAAGGGTATCCTCGCAGCATACCCTGAACCCCAAAGGGCCTCATAAGGCCCTTAAGAGGCCCTAAAGAGGCCCTCAAAACCCAGCACCCACCGCCGTTTAAAATCACAGATGAAATCGCTTGTGAAAAGAAAACATGAGCGGAAATTGAAGCCAAACCCTACATCTAGCGTTAAAGCAGGTACGGCAGACACAAGATAATGTGTTTGGCACAGCAAACGCCAGCCACAGCCTGTGGATAAAGCTGTGCGAAATGGGGATATCGTTTGCAGCCTTCGCAACCGCTGGGCTGGGATCTCGTCGAAGTCGTTGATCTAATTTCATGCCTGAAGCTGACGATTGCCGCCAGCCTCTTCAGATAACGTCAAGTTTGCCCTGTCGAATCTGGCTCAGGCTTACGCCTCGCGAAGTGACCAATCTTCGCCGCCGCCTCCAATCCTTCCTTTAAGTAGATGTCTGAAAGCTGCCATCTCACCTTCTCGTGCTCTCGCTTCAGTGCAGCAAGTTCGTCCGACATGCTTGCATTCATGCGCACAAGCTTGGCGACATTCTTCCTGGATTGCCTTACCTCAAGCCATGCATCGTCTAGCTCGTCAATGAGTAATTTGCATTGCTGCTTATAGGCTTCGAGTAGGGAAGGCACGCCTAGGTCGAAAGCAGAATCGTCAGAAGGTAGCTTGTTTTCAGTCATAGTGATGCCACTCAAAGGAGTACATTTGTTCTCCTCGCAGAGTAGAGGCGACCACTGTATGAATCAACAGCGTTCTGATGAAGTGAGCAGTGACGAGGCCCGACACGAGAGCGGTTAATTGCAAAATGACGAGTCTAGCCGCCCCAAATCAACGACTTGTGAGGGCGCAATCTAATGGGGAGAAATTGGGATATGAATCCTCACTCATCCTCTAAGACCATCGAGGATGTCATGCAGCGCTATCCAAGGCAGGAGGTGATCTGGTTCTGCCTTGCACTCATGAGCGTGGGAGAATTGCTTCTCGCAGTCCTCCAACGCTTGGCTCTCCATGCAACTCGTGCAGACCACGCGTCCGGCAACGATCATCCACCGGGCGCTCCAGCGCTCAATCCGTCGTTCACTGTCCATTGTGTCAATTCCTTCCGGGTGGGGGGGCGTCCATATACCTTACGACCAGACGTAAGCTTAGCGGAACCCTCAAAACCATAACCTCGAACGAGGGTTGGCCCCTCTGGGGTTAATCCATTCTCGCTCTACCCCAGTGGTTCGCCGCTATCAGAGAACTAGACCTATCTGGTAGCCCGGCACTCAACCCAACTCAGCTCTCAATAAACTATTGCCGATATCTATATGATCGAGCTATCATAAGCCTATCACTATAGATGACAAAGGATAAAAACCGATGTACACCCACCTCTACCTGCGAGCATCATTCAAGGATCAGGACGCAAACCGGGCCAAGGTGGCACTTGAGCAGTTCGCCGTCGAGAAGCAGTTAGAGGTCGTGGGCATATATGCGGAAAACGTGAGCGGAACGAAGCTGAATCGCCCGGAACTGATGCGACTGCTGAACACGGCTGCCGCTGGTGAAGTGTTGTTGGTTGAATCCGTAGACCGTCTCAGCCGTCTTTCACAGGGCGATTGGGAAGCACTGAAAGCCACCATCAAAACCAAGGGGCTTCGCTTGGTTGTCGCTGATCTGCCTACCAGCCATATGCTGATTCAAGATCAGGGTATCACCGGGCAAATCATGGACGTGGTTAACGGGATGCTCATTGACCTGATGGCGACTATGGCCCGCTTGGATCAAGAGAAGCGGGTGGAGCGAATCCGCCAAGGGCTAGAGAACAAGCGAGCTGCTGAGCCTGACTGGAAACCTGCTGGTAAAGGCAAGAATGTCGTCAAATGGAATGCGGTCAAAGCTCTGATGCAGAAGCACCCAACCATGTCTGCTGATGACATCGCTACGCTTGCCAAATGCGGTGTCGCTACCGTCTACCGCATAAAGCGAGAAATGAGCCTCGCCTAGCATTCCGTAAATCGATATCAGCCGCCTTCGGGCGGCTTTTTCGTGGGCGTGATATTTCAGAATTTCCCGTTTTGTAGATGAACTGGCACAAGAATGGCTCTTAACACCTCTCTACATTGTTCAGCCATCAGCAAATTTCCAGACATGCACATGATATTCCTGTACAGCTTCACTGACCGACGCTGAACAGGGCCGATGGGCGATTCTCAAAATTCTGATTGGAAACGGTTTCGTATACGGCACGACCCGCGACTGCAACCGTATCAGTCCGCAACTACGGACGACTCATGACGCCTATGAAGCCTATGAAGCCTATGAAGCCTGATTGATGCAAATGCATCACGAGAAAGATCACGTTGCTTTATTTACTGTCATCAAGGTGTTCGAACATATCCTGCAGATTTGCTCTTATCAGATAAAGTGTCCAGGCCAACAGGGTGATCGAGCCAGCGGCAAACATCAGGCAAAGCAGAGATGCATAGAAGCTCTCGAACAAGCCAATGGTTAGTTGCATAACTGAAGTTGACAAGCAAGAAAGAATTGTCACGAAAAGCACATTGCTAAGCGCTTGCAGCGGCTCGTATCGACTCAGGGAAGGTTTGGTCATTTTCAACGATTCAAATCGCTTTATATAAGCAGCAGAGTCGTAGACTTCTTTTTTCATATTTACAACTATGAAAGTTTTGAGAGACATCAAAAACCCCCCAAGCGTTAAAAAGCCGGCGAAAAGGCTACCTCTGAGACTGACGGCGTAAAAAGACGAGAAGCTAGAAAACGCCACACACTTGTAGAATACATACATATCACAGATAAACTTAGACGCTATTACGCAACCGAGAGCTGTCAACAGAACTAAAAATACCAAACCCCAGATCAACGCCACTCTCATGACAAATCCGCCATAAATACTTCCGGGTATTCGGACTTGCATATAAGCTTCAGGTATCCAACTACCGCATGACTAGCGAAATCCTCCAGATCCAATCCATCTAATTCTGCAGCCAGAACATCATAATCGTGAAGACCAAAGTTGTCCGGCATATTGACCAGCCGCACAGACATCGGCTCGTCATCATCGTTCAGCACCGTAACTCTGGCGGTGTCCTTCAGGATCTGAGGCAGCATACCTGACACGCCTTCAATGATTTGATCCTTAGTGGATAGCTCATTGAACCTAACACGCTGATGAACCTTAGTGACCAGCCCCTTTAATGGCCTAGCAAAACTGCTTAAAGAGTCTAACGATGCGATGTCGTAGTCGAACGCAACGATCGTTTTGTAGCGATTTAGTATTTCCGGCACATCACCTGCCCTTACTAACAAGTTGAAAATCAAGCCCCCCCGATGGGCTGACCTAATACCTCTGATCAGTTTGCTTTTTTGGCCGCGTTTGACTTCAACCACTGTTTCCGCAGCATTCAGTTGCAATTCTTTAGAAGAGTCTGACAACTCCCTGAACTCACTAGTTAGAAAGCTCCCCATTGTGACTGCTGAGCACGAACCACGATAATACTGATAAAGACCAATACCGTTGCTTTTGTTGACGACAAAGAAATTGAACTCCATAATTCGATCATCGCCGGTCAAGTCCGTAGACTTTATCTTATATTTTCCTGCAACAGACGACATTTTCAAAAAAGACTTTTGATCTTTTGAGGTGACTATCAACCCACATACGAATTCGGCATCTGACTGATCATCTACATACATCATTCGCATGGTGCCAGGCGCCCCCACCTCACCCCCGCTTTTAGCCGCCAAGGAGTCAAACAACACTGCTAGCGGCACGCATTTGTTCTCACTTTCTAATGTGAAGCCGTAGTACGTAACCTGCATATATTAGCTATCCTAATAACTGTGGGGAAAGGCTACACGATCATTGTACTGGAGAATCAATAAATATTCTGCGATAGACGTTGCCCTTGAAGGCACTCGCCGCAAACCACCACTCGTATCACTAGGCTCCAGTGTCGAATCCGTGGGTCATGCTTGCTCGCCGGTCTAGAATTCTCCCTTCAAGCACCCAAGCGTACACCCAGGGTTGCCCGGTTGCCACGCTTGGAATCTGTATTTTGTCGAGCTAGCCGGATCCTAGGCAAATCACGCTACGTCCCATCGGATCTTGACGATATAGGCACATCGAACACTGACGAACAAAGAATGATGGCACTTAGACACTCAAAGCGATATATTTGTATGTCTTTTGAGCCCACAAGGAGTGTTGGATGTTAGCCGAAGCTGCTGTTGCAGGTTTTATCGCGAAGAACTACGATCGGATTATAACCGTTGCTAAGAGTTCTTTTGAAAAATTCGACGAAGATCTTCGCATCAAACTAAAGCTGGCCTATCGTGACTACCTTTCCAATACGATAGCCAAGTATTCAAAATCCAAGTCTTTCTTCATCCGAAATGAGCCGACTTCCCTTTATGATTACTATGTCCCAATCGGGATTTTTGCTAACAACTTAGCGCTTAACGAGCCTAACATATCAAACTGCTTAGAGCTTTCAAAGAGAATCATCATCGCAGGAACCGGCGGAACTGGTAAGTCGATACTGATGAAGCACCTATTCCTAGACTGCATCAGCTCGGAAAGATATGTTCCAATTATGGTTGAACTCAGAGACCTCAACGAAATTGATTCATCGCTAGACTCTTTCATCGAAACCACACTAGCAAACTACGGATTCAACACTACAGGAAGCTTCATAGAAAAAGCGAAAAAGTCAGGACACTTCTGTTTTTTCTTTGACGGCTACGACGAGGTAAACCACAACAAGAGGAAGAAACTGATAAAGGAAATCAAGCAGATATCGGACAAGTATCCCAAGTGCCCTATAATTTTATCATCCCGCCCGGACGAGGCATTCAATGGATTGGAGATATTTTCCATATTCAGCATTCTGCCGATGGACCTTGATACCGCAGTCACCCTTGTGAACAAACTACCTTTTGATCTCGACATTAAAAGCAAGTTTGTTAAAGCACTGCATGACAAATTATACAACGAACATCAATCATTCTTGTCTAACCCTCTCTTACTTTCGATCATGCTGCTAACATATGGAGAAAACTCTGAAATCCCTTCAAAACTGAGTATTTTCTATAATCAAGCTTTTGAAGCATTATTCCGCCGACATGATGCGTATAAGGGAGGCTACAATCGGGTTCGCCTTACGACGTTAGACATCCAAGATTTTTCAAGAGTTTTCAGTCTATTTTCTTTACAAACCTATGAGAAGCGCGAGTTCAAAATGTCTAGAACCGCGTGCATTACCTATATTGAAAAAAGCAGAAAAAGCTTAGGAAAAGACTTCGTCCCTGAGGCATATTTGCAGGACCTACTCACCGCAGCCTGCCTACTAACAGAGGATGGATTAGACGTAGCATTTTCACACCGCTCTTTTCAAGAGTATTTTGTTGCACTCCACATATCCGCAGCGGCCCCGGAAATACAGGAAGCTCTTATACTGAGATATTGGAAGAACATGAAGTCTGACGACGTGATAAAACTCCTCATAGAAATTAACCCTGAACTGGTAGAACGAGTATTACTCATCCCCGAACTGGACAAGCTTTTCAGCAAGCTGAAGGTAAACAAAACCGTTGGCGTCACTCATACCGCAAGATTCTTCAAACAGCAGTTCACACATATTAATATCGAACGTCGCGGGCTAACAGCAACGGCCAAAGATCAAGAGGCGACCGTATTTGATCTAGCCCAGTTTGTAGTACCTCATGGAGGATATATCTTCCCTGACTCAGATGTATTTAAAAGTTTTGATGAAAGAATGGTGGCCACATATGGCAACCCAGAAAAAGGGGTGATAAGATTCCCCACGTCCGGCATGACTTACAATACTCCAATTCTACATGACCTCTTGCATTTTGAAGGAAGATTTTCGATTAAATATTTTCAAGCTTTATTCCAAGGGTACAAAAGATTGAAGCTGAAACACACTAACAGATTAGAAAACCTAGACAAGCTACTTGGAATTTAGCTTACTATCCTCCAGCCTCATAAATATAAGATAGCAACATTTATGAGGCTACCCAGTAAGTTTACCAAGGAGATAGACATTAGGTTTCAGACCTTAGAGATTGCACTCCTGCAACTAGAGTTAAGTGCCAACCCTAGCTTTGCAGATGAACGTAAGCGAGAACATAAGTCGTCAGCCTGGCTCTACCCCCTCACTCAACGATTCGAGATAGCGTCTCAGCGGGGGGGAATGAACTTCATACAGCTTTCCCTCTTGACCACTTAGCTGATACATTTCTCGCTCACTCCCTGGGGAAGGGGCCGTGAAAGACGCGGCTTTCAGACGATATAGCACGCTTTTTCAGTACATCGACTACCCCGCCGACAACCACAAAATGAGCTGGCAAGACATGCTCGCCTGGCTGCGCGCCAAACGCTGGCAGAGCATGAGCTTCGGCGGCATCGTTTATCTGGTGCTGCTGATCCCGGTGGTCAACATCCTGATGATGCCTGCGGCGGTGGCCGGGGCAACCCTGTTCTGGGTGCGGGAGCGAGGGGCGGAGACGCAGGTGGAACGGGTTCGGTAAGCGAATATGGAAAAGGCCTCGATTGAGGCCTTTTTATTGTCAAAACGCTATCCGATCTACCGAGAACGTTCGCAGCATTCTGACAATAGAAAAATCAGGATCAGTCCTACAAAAATCTTCTCTACATCCCACGACCCACCTGTTTGACCATGGACCCACCCACTTCGGTGGCTTTCTTAACCGGGGGTTTCATGTCCATGGAAACAAATCGCATCGATCCTTCGAGTCAACCTGTCCCTACCCCGCTGAAAACAAAAACCAAATCAGATCCCTATGCGCCGCCGTTCATGCAGACACTTGTGCAGGCCATGGAAACGGCAACCTCCAAGACACTGAAAACAGAGCTGGCAAATCTAGCCAGACAGGTCAGAGCCCGTTGTCATGTGAGCCTGGTCGGCCTGAATCCGATGCAAGCCCATTACATCCCCGAAGCTGCGGTACTGGAGCGGATCAGCAAGTCGAGAGTTGTACCTTTCAAGATCGGCTAAAGCCTGCGCACGCACTATCAAACTGAGGAAATATTTATGTTTATTGAGAGCAGCCAACAAACCAGAGACAGCAATAACTTATTAAAAAAAACAAATACGCATAACGCGACCACACCATCGTTTTCAGAAATTCTAGATAGAACACTATCCTCAAGAACCGATTCAGGCCCTCGAAACCTCGCATTTACATGCGCAAAAAACGATATATTGACCATTGCACGGTCCGACCCTGAGGCCGCGAAAAGACTGGCGCATGATTATACATACAACTCTTTAGGATCTCCGCTGCTGGATCTTTCTGACCGGCCCAATATTCGCTACTCTTTAACAGGCGAGCTGGTGACCGCTGAAACAGCGAAATATTTTCAGCAAATCAGCCAGGCGATGCAGAAGCAATGCGAAACCCTTTATCGTCAAGAATTATCCAAAGGAACACCCGCCGTGGAAATTCTTGAAAAAATATTCAGCGTTCACGATGCTATGCCGACTCGTTTCAAAGAAATGCTGGGTATCTGAGAATGATTGTCCCCGCGGTGCATTGCGGGGACAAACCTAGGTTTTCATCACCAATTGACGGTGAGCTTACCTAATAGGCCTGCTACAGGCACCCGGCCCGGATCGGATAGCTTAAGCTCGTAAAAGAACGGCTGCGATGCATGGAACTGAGTGAACGTAGCCTTTGAGCCAACCCGTTGCCGGGAAACATCGATACATCGCGTAGATGTCTGACAGAGATATACTTGGAGCCCCCTCGGCCAGCCGTGCACATTCCAATTCCAACTTATGTTCTTAATAAAGCCTGAGCCAACTCCGGCGGGTACAGGCACGTGAGCAGTATAAACATAGTTTTTCGAGTGCAGCGTTGGTAATTGCACTGTGGACGTGTAGGTACCGGCCAAAGCATGAGATGAAAGAAAAACCGCAGTGGATACAAAACCTGCACGCAGAGCGACACCGTTCAACTTTCTAAAGTTTTTCATTTTTAACCCCTGAATAAACGAACTCATTAATCTAAGAATTAAGATCAAGATTGCTTTATCAGTAAGGCTCTCGCACAACGAGAACGATGACTGATAACCCGACGTTATTCAGGAGAGCTATTGAGTCAACCGAAAACCGCTTAGATAGAACCCTTTCAGAAACGTCTTACATGCCCCTCAGACAAAAAACGAAACGATGAGAACATTTTTTTGCAGACTCACTCCTTACCCCACTACTGGATAGTCATTACAAACAAATCGCCGTTGTCACAAATCCATCACTCAACCGCCATACAAGCGCAACGCCGGCCTCTGAAACTGGGCGTCATGAGTAAATCCCTGCACATCACCCTGATTACCGAAACCTACGCACCCGAGATCAACGGCGTCGCCAATACGCTGAGCAGGTTGTGCGACGGGTTGCGGCTGCGCGGGCATCGGGTGGAGGTGATTCGGCCTCGGCAGAACGACGACGAATTACGCGGGAACGGGGATGATCTGATGCTGTGTCGCGGCTGGCCGATTCCGGGGTATCCGGGGTTGCAATGGGGTCAGTCGTCGATGCACAAGCTGCTGCGTCGCTGGCAGCGCAATCGTCCCGATGTGCTGTACATCGCCACCGAAGGGCCGTTGGGGCTGTCGGCGTTGCGTGCTGCGCGACGGCTGCGCATTGCGATCGTGAGTGGCTTTCACACGAACTTTCAGCAGTACACACGCCAATACGGGCTGGGCTTTATTACCCGTCTGTTGACCTCTTACCTGCGCTGGTTCCACAACCGTTCAAATGCCACGCTGGTGCCCAGCGTCAGCCAGAAGACCGAGCTGGAACGGCGAGGCTTCGAGCGCTTGGCGTTGCTGTCTCGCGGGGTGGATTGTCAGTTATTTCACCCGTCCAGGCGTTCAGCCTTCCTGCGTGAAAGCTGGGGTCTGGAGCCTGGCGACACGGCGGTGCTGCATGTGGGGCGTCTGGCGCCGGAGAAAAACCTGGGTGTGCTCAAGGCTACGTTCGACGCCCTGACCAGCGCCTACCCCGACAAGAGACTCAGGCTGGTGATCGTCGGCGACGGTCCGGTGCGCGCCACGCTGCAGGAGCAACTGCCTGACGCCATCTTTTGTGGCACACAGCGCGGCGAGGCCCTGGCCACCCATTACGCATCGGGCGATCTGTTTCTGTTCCCAAGCATGACCGAGACCTTCGGCAACGTGGTCCTGGAGGCCTTGGCGTCCGGGCTGGGTGTCGTGGCGTACGACGAAGCCGCAGCGGCCCAGCATATCCGTCACGGGCACAACGGCGCCGTCGCAATGTCCGGCGATGAAGAAGGCTTTATCGACGCCGCGCGCTGGATGCTCGAAGACGACGAGAACCTGCGGCGCGTTCGTCTGAACGCGCGGCAACACGCCAGCCGTCAGGGTTGGGCCGGAATCATCGACTCGTTTGAAAACTATTTGCGCGCCGCGAGCGAGACGGGCGACGGGGTGGTGTTGGGGGTGTGATGCCATCGTCTGGCAAACATCGTACCTGTGGGAGTGAGCTTGCTCACGAAGGCGAAGTGTCAGCCCACATCGGGGTACCTGATCTACCGCATTCGTGAGCGAGCTCACTCCCACAGGGATTGCATTCATTCAGCCAGGCCACCGGGGTTATTCAGCAACCGGCGGCCGGGCTTCTCTTTGAAAAGAAGACGTCGGATTACTCCAGCTTGCCCAGCGCATCGCGGCTGAACGGCAGGATGTCTTCCTCGCGACCGTCACGCACTTTCACGGCCCAATCCGGATCGACCAGCAGCGCGCGACCGACCGCCACCAGGTCGAACTCGTCATCGCCCAGACGCTTGAGCAGGTTCTCAAGGCTTGCCGGTTGCGCGACTTTGTCGGTCTTGACCATGAACTGCAGGAACTCGCCATCCAGGCCGACGCTGCCGACGGTGATCGTCGGTTTGCCGGTGAGCTTGCGCGTCCAGCCCGCCAGGTTGAGGTCGGAGCCTTCGAACTCCGGCTCCCAGAAACGACGCGTCGAGCAGTGGAAAATGTCTACGCCTGCGTCGGAAAGCGGCTTAAGGAAGGCCGCCAGTTCGTCCGGCGTTTGCACCAGACGTGCGGTGTAGTCCTGCTGCTTCCACTGCGAGAAACGGAAGATGATCGGGTAATCGGGCCCGACCGCTGCGCGCACGGCCTTGATCAACTCGATGGCGAAACGCGACCGCTGGGCCAGATTGCCGCCGTATTCGTCGGTGCGCTGGTTGGTGCCTTCCCAGAAGAACTGGTCGACCAGGTAGCCGTGGGCACCGTGGATTTCAACGCCGTCCATGCCGATGTCCTTGGCATCTTTTGCCGCTTGGGCAAACGCAGCGATGACATCGTCGATGTCTTGCTTGCTCATGCCGTGCACGACGACGTTGCCATCCTTCAATTTTTCAGTTGGGCCGTACGCTGGCACCGTGCCGTCTGGCTCGGTGCCGAGACGGCGCACGGCACCCACGTGCCACAACTGAGGAACGATCTTCCCGCCTTCGGCATGGACTGCATCGACCACTTTTTTCCAGCCGGCAAGCGCGGCTTCGCCGAAAAACTGTGGGACGTTCGGATAGCCGTTGGACGCCTTGTGCCCGACGGTGGTGCCTTCGGTGATGATCAAGCCGACACCGGCAGCCGCACGACGACGGTAATACTCGATGACCTTGGCATTCGGCACGCCACCGGGCGAGAACGAACGGGTCATCGGCGCCATCACCACGCGCGTCGGTAATTCCAGGCTGCCCATGTGAAAGGGTTTGAACAAGGCTCTGACTGGCATGCAAGCGTCCTCGGCATCGGAAAATATTATGAAGGTCATACAGAATGAGCTGAACGCACCTCAATGCGAAGCACTATTGATTGCAGTGATTAAGGCTTAAAAGCAGGGGTGGATAGGTGAGTCTCGGATGATGGGCCAAGCAAATCAGCTGTGGGAGCGAATTCATTCGCGAGCCGTCGGTACAGCCGACAAAGCCTTGCTGAATGCGCCACCGATCGCGAATGAATTCGACCCACAAGAAATTCAGGGTTTACGTGAGCGCGTGGTAGACGGCTGCATCGAAGGGCGGCTTCAGTGAAGCGCTTTCTCAATTGCCTGAATGACCGCAGGATCATCCGGCGTCGTACGCGGCGAGAAGCGCGCCAGAACGCGACCGTCCTGACCCACGAGAAATTTTTCGAAGTTCCAGGTGATGTCTCCCGGAAATTCGGCGCCTTCGCCCGCCAGCATCTGATACAGCCTGTGACGATGAGGGCCGTTCACTTCAAGCTTGTCGCCCAGCGGAAAGGTCACGCCGTAGTTCAACGAGCAGAACGCCTGGATCTCTTCCTGAGTGCCCGGTTCTTGTCCGGCAAACTGATTGCAAGGCAGGCCCAGCACGCTGAAGCCTCTGTCCTTGTACTTCTGATAGAGGTTTTCAAGCGCGGCGTATTGAGGCGTGAGGCCGCATTTGGACGCCACATTGACCACCAGGACCACTTTGCCTTTGAGTGGCGCGAGAGGCAGTTCCTGGCCATCCAGAGCTTTTAATTTCAGGTCGTGAAATATACTCATGACGAACTCCCCTACTCACCATACAGAAAACAGCCTTGGCCGAAAAAGGCGCCCTGTCAGGCTGCGAAAACAAAATGTTTTTTCGCAAAGCCCGCGAGGACGCCTGGCCAGCTAATTGAGCTTAGCAGGACAAATCAGTGGTGATGGCCACCTTCGCCATGCACGTGGCCGTGGGCCATTTCTTCTTCGCTGGCATCACGGATGGCAACGATCTTGACCTGGAAATTCAGGCGCTGACCGGCCAGAGGATGGTTGCCGTCGACAGTGACGTCGTCGCCGTCCAGATCACGAATGGTGACGATCTGCATCTGGCCATCGGGCGCGGAAGCGTGGAACTGCATGCCGACTTCCAGTTCGTCGACACCTTCGAACATGCTGCGATTCAGGGTGCTGACCAGTTCGGCCGAGTATTCGCCGTAGGCGTCTTCAGGCTCGATGGAGACTTTCAGCTCGTCGCCGATGTCCTTGCCTTCCAGTGCCTTTTCCAGACCCGGAATGATGTTACCTGCGCCTTGCAGGTAAACCAGCGGCGCGCCGCCGGCAGAACTGTCGATGACCTCACCAGCGTCATTGGTCAGGGTATAGTCAATGGAGACAGCCTTGTTGGCGGCGATCGGCATGGGGCGAGACCTTTTGCAAATAGAGATATGAGCGAACAAGTCTAACCAAGCACTCGCGCGAAAGCGAACGCAACTCAGACGGACGGCCCCGATTGCACGACCCCACTTTGCCTGGAAGCGACACCACGATTATCGGCTTTCGCCAGGACGAAGACGGTCACTGGATTGCCGAGCTGTCCTGCGGCCACACCCAGCACCTGCGCCATCAGCCTCCGTGGCAGTCACGGCCCTGGGTGCTGGATGCCGCAACGCGTCAGGAAAAAATAGGTCAATCCTTTCGTTGCGGCTGGTGTGCGCAAGCGGCAGATAACGATAACCTTGTGCCCCGTTGAGACGCTGCGACTGAACAGCGTCCTGTTTCATCCGGTCCATCACGGCCTTTGCACTGCTCATTTTCGAGAAGCCCGCATGCAGACTTTCTTTATCGCGCCCACAGACTTCGGTGTGGGTTTGACGTCCATTAGCCTCGGGCTGGTGCGTACCCTGGAGCGCGCCGGACTCAAAGTCGGTTTTTTCAAACCCATCGCCCAGCCTCATCCCGGCGATCTGGGTCCAGAGCGCTCGACCGAACTGGTCGCCCGGACCCACGGCCTCAAGCCGCCCAAGCCGCTTGGCCTGGCCCATGTCGAACGCATGCTTGGCGAAGGCCAGCTCGATGAGCTGCTGGAAGAGATCATCAACCTGTACCAGGAGGCCTGTGTAGGTCGTGACGTGGTGATCGTCGAAGGCATGGTGCCGACCCGCAGCGCCAGTTACGCAGCGCGGGTCAACCTGCACATGGCCAAGGCGCTGGATGCGGACGTGATCCTGGTGTCGGCGCCGGAAAACGAGGTGCTGACCGAACTGTCCGGGCGTGTCGAGTTGCAGGCGCAGATGTTCGGTGGCCCGAAAGACCCGAAAGTGCTGGGCGTGATCCTCAACAAGGTGCGCACCGACGAGAGCATGGAGGTCTTCTCGGCGCGACTCAAAGAGCATTCGCCGCTGTTGCGCAGCGGCGATTTCCGCTTGCTGGGCTGCATTCCGTTCCAGGCCGACCTGAATGCTCCACGCACCCGTGATGTGGCGGATTTGCTCGGGGCTCAGGTGATCAACGCCGGTGATTACGAACAGCGGCGTATGTCCAAAATCATCATCTGCGCGCGTACGGTGCTCAATACGCTGCAACTGCTCAAACCGGGTGTGCTCGTGGTGACACCGGGTGACCGGGAC
This sequence comes from Pseudomonas abietaniphila, assembly GCF_039697315.1. Classification (NCBI taxonomy): domain Bacteria; kingdom Pseudomonadati; phylum Pseudomonadota; class Gammaproteobacteria; order Pseudomonadales; family Pseudomonadaceae; genus Pseudomonas; species Pseudomonas abietaniphila. Next base: position 2,179,973 of record NZ_CP155619.1, read on the forward strand.
GACATCATCCTGGCCGTCAGCCTGGCGACCTTGAATGGCGTGCCGCTGGCCGGTCTGTTGCTGACCAGCGACACCCTGCCCGACCCGCGCATCATGGACCTGTGCCGTGGCGCGTTGCAGGCGGGGTTGCCGGTGTTGTCGGTCAGCACCGGCTCTTACGACACCGCCAACCAGCTGAATCAGTTGAACAAGGAAATCCCGATCGACGACCGCGAGCGGGCGGAAATCATTACCGACTTCGTCGCCAGCCACCTGGACGCCAACTGGCTGCACCAGCGTTGCGGCACACCACGCGAAATGCGGCTGTCCCCGGCGGTGTTCCGCTATCAGCTGATTCAACGCGCGCAAGCCGCAAACAAGCGCATTGTGCTGCCAGAAGGCGCAGAACCCTTGACCGTACAAGCCGCCGCCATTTGCCAGGCCCGGGGTATCGCGCGTTGCGTGCTGCTGGCCAAACCGGAAGACGTGCACGCCGTTGCCCGCGCGCAAGGCATCGAGCTGCCGCCGGGCCTTGAGATTCTCGACCCTGAGCTGATTCGCGAGCGCTATGTGGCGCCGATGGTCGATCTGCGCAAGAACAAAGCCCTCAACGCCCCCATGGCTGAGCAGCAACTGGAAGACCCGGTGGTGATCGGGACCATGATGCTGGCGCTCGATGAAGTCGACGGTCTGGTGTCCGGCGTCATTCATTCCACCGCCAACACCATCCGGCCGGCGCTGCAACTGATCAAGACCGCGCCGGGCTGCACGCTGGTGTCGTCGGTGTTCTTCATGCTGTTCCCCGAGCAGGTGCTGGTGTATGGCGACTGCATCATGAACCCGCATCCGACCGCCCAGGAACTGGCCGAAATCGCCGTGCAGAGCGCTGACTCCGCGGTTGCGTTCGGCTTGTCGCCACGTGTGGCGATGATCAGCTACTCCAGCGGTAATTCGGCCAGTGGCGAGGAAGTGGAAAAAGTGCGTGAAGCCACGCAACTGGCGCAGGAAACCCAACGCAACCTGTTGATCGACGGTCCGCTGCAGTACGATGCCGCCGCCAACGAGAACGTGGCTCGGCAGTTGGCCCCGAACAGCCCTGTGGCTGGCCGTGCCAACGTGTTCGTGTTTCCGGACCTGAATACCGGCAACACGACCTACAAGGCGGTGCAACGCAGTGCGGACTGCGTGAGCCTCGGCCCGATGCTGCAAGGTCTGCGCAAACCGGTGAATGACCTGCCGCGTGGCGCCCAGGTCGATGACATCGTGTACACCATCGCGCTGACTGCAATTCAGGCGGCGACTCTGCCGCAATAAATGTCGGCCTGAAACATCGTCCACTCACAATAACGCCGCCGGGAACCCACCGGCGGCTGTCTTACCTTCGGAGTTCGATCCACCATGGATTTCTTGCCCGCCCCTTTGCGCGGCGTCATCGCCTCGCTGCTGTTGGCGCTCAACACGATTGTCTGCTGCACGCCGCTGTTCATCGTCGCGATCTTCAAACTATGCCTGCCCTTCCCCGCCGCACAGAAAGTCACTGACTGGCTGATGAGCCACATTCACGAAGCCTGGATCAGCAACAACAATGCCTGGATGAACCTGCTCGGCCATACCCGCTGGCACCTCAGCGGCCTGGAAGGTCTGGATTATCAGCATTCGTATCTGGTCACCAGCAACCATCAGAGCTGGGTCGACATCATGGTGCTGCAGTACGTGCTCAACCGTCGCATTCGCCCGCTGAAGTTCTTTCTCAAACAAGAGCTGATCTGGGTGCCGGTGATCGGGCTGGCCTGGTGGGCGTTGGGCTTCCCGTTCATGAAGCGCTACACCAAGGCGTATCTGGCCAAACACCCGGAAAAGAAAGGCAAGGATCTGGAAACCACCCGCCGCACCTGTGCGAAGTTCCGCAACAACCCGGTGGGAATTTTCAACTTCGTCGAGGGGACGCGCTTCACCAAGGGCAAACATGCCCAGCAGCAGTCGCCCTTCCGCTACCTGCTGAAACCCAAGGCCGGTGGCATCGCGTTCGTGCTGGACGCCATGGGCGAGCAGCTGGAGTCGATCGTCAACGTAACCATTCATTACCCAGCGGGCCAGCCGGGCTACTGGGACTTGCTGTGCGGCAAGGTGCGTGAAGTGGTCGCGCACTTCGAAGAAGTGCAGATTCCGCCGCAGTTCATTGGCAAGAGTTACGACCAGGACGATGCGTATCGCCTGGAATTCCAGCAGTGGATCAACCGCCTGTGGGAAGAAAAAGATGCGCTGCTGACGCGGATGCATGAGCAGTATCCACGCTGAGTCCTTATCCGCTCCCCACAAAAAAACCGGCATCAGGCCGGTTTTTTTGTGAGGAGCGGATGTTACGCCATCCGCTTATTGCTGCTGATACTGCTGGCCCGGAATCGGCTTGAGGTTGACCTCTACACGACGGTTCTGGGCGCGGCCGTTGACGTCGGCGTTGCTGGCGATCGGCGAGTCAGGACCGGCACCACGCACCGACAGGTGAGAGGCATCGACGCCTTGAGACGTCAGATAAGTCGCTACGCTCTGTGCGCGCTGTTGCGACAGGTCCATGTTGTGCTGACGGCTGCCGGTGCTGTCGGTGTAGCCAACAATCTCGATCACGTTCTGGTTGTACTGCTTCAGCGAGCCCGCCAGGTTGTTCAGCGGGGCATAGAAGCTGCTGGCGATCGCCGACGAATCGGTGGCGAAGGTAATGTTACCCGGCATCACCAGCTTGATGGTGTCGCCCTGACGCTGCACTTCAACGCCCGTATTGGCCATGCTGGCACGCAGCGCGGCTTCCTGTTTGTCAGCGTAGTAACCGTAACCGGCCGAAGCCGCGCCCACCACGGCAGCGCCGATCAGCGCGCCCTTGCCACGGTTGTTATGGTCGATGGCGGCACCGGCGACGGCACCGGCCAGCGCACCCAGACCACCGTATTTGGCAGTCTTGCTGATACCGCCGGAATTCTGTGCCTGCCCCTGATTGTCATAAGGATTTTGCGATGCGCAGCCCGAGAGCACGGCAAGTGCGGTGGCGGCGATGATCAAACGGCGAAAGGTGAACATCAAGGAGAGCTCCTGTTTTGCTTTTCTGTGGCGTGACGCTGTCAATGGAGTGACAAAGCCCCGGCCATGCAGGCGATTAGAGCACGACACCCGTTAAAAATTCCTTAACCGAACCTGAACAGTCCTACGCCCGGACGAAAGGGTTCTCACGCATCTCATCGCCCAGCCGCGTATCGGGTCCATGCCCCGTCACCACCGTTGCCTCCTCGTCCAGCGTGTACAGCCGCTCCTTGATCGAACGCACAATCGTCGCCTGATCCCCGCCCCACAAATCCGTTCGCCCAACGCCACGCTTGAACAGCGTGTCGCCCGCGATCAACAGCTTGGCGTCCTCGAACCAGAAAGACATCGACCCCGGCGTATGACCCGGCGTGTGCAAGGCCACTCCGCATCCGCACGCCAGTTCCTCGTCGTCCGCAAGCCAGCGATCCGGCGACGGTACCGGCACATACGGCACACGAAACACCTGACACTGGGTTTCGAGGTTATCCCACAGAAACTGATCCTCTTTATGCAGGTGCAACGTCGCCCCGGTCTTCTCCTTCAACTGCCCCGACGCCAGAAAATGATCCAGATGTGCATGGGTATGAATGATGCTCACCACCTTCAAACCGTGGGCCTCGAGCTTGGCGAGGATCAGCTCAGGATTACCGCCTGGATCGACCACAATCGCCTGTTTTGTGACGGGATCGCCGATGATCGTGCAGTTGCACTGCAACGGGCCGACGGGGAAGGTTTCGCGGATGAGGGCAGGTTTGGGCGTTGACATAGAGATCCTGAGCGGTTGGCCGGGCATAAACGCAGGTGGCTGACGAGTGTTCCTATGTTGGCGGTTACCTCATGCCGCAGGCAAATCCCGATGAAGATATATCGTATATACAGACGTCTTCGTCCAGATGCGGCCCAGATCAAGCTCACTCCCACCGGTCTTATGGTCAGCCAGGCATTGGTGCAAAGAATTCAGACCCGTGGGAGCGAGCTTGGTCTGGGCGGCATTCCGACGAATGCTGTCTCGACGATGAACCCTTGATCAAGACCCCAACCGACTCTTCAACAACACCTTCACCGCCTGCATCACAGTCACGTTCGCCGCTTCCATTTTTCCGACATATTCCAGGGTCTTTTCCAGCTCGCCTTGTGCGTGGGCATTG